>CAZCKP010000010.1:0-20086 GCA_964499295.1 uncultured Synergistaceae bacterium
AGCACCACCGCGGATCTATGCACTAGAAAAGGCCAATAAAAACGCCCTTTTACCATAAAACACTTGTTAATTTCGCCCTGACAGGGTATAAAAAAGGGCGTATCGGGCCCCTTTAGCCCTTTTCCCCTTCCGGGCAACCCAGGCGAAGAGCCCAGACGGATTCAACCCTGTTTTAAGTTTAAGGAGGTCCCCACCATGGACGCAGGCATCAGCCAACCCAGGGAGATTTTCGGCATCCACGTTTTCGATCGCGAGGCCATGAAGGAGCGTCTCCCCGAAGAGGTGTACAAGCGACTGGTCACAGCTATCGAGGGCGGCCAAAAGCTGGACAGCACCATCGCCGACTTCGTAGCCGCAGCCATGAAGGAATGGGCCCTTTCCAAGGGCGCCACCCACTACACCCACTGGTTCCAGCCCCGGACCGACGCCACTGCCGAAAAGCACATGGCCTTTTTGAGCCTTGACGACGACGGCGCCCCTCTCCAGACCTTCCGGGGCAAGGAATTGATCCGCAGCGAGCCCGACGCGTCGTCATTTCCCTCCGGCGGCATGCGCTCCACCTTCGAGGCGCGGGGATACTGCGCCTGGGACCCCTCCAGCCCGGCCTTCATCGTGCCCAGCCACAAAGGCGGGACCCTCTGCATACCCTCGGTGTTCCTATCCTACGACGGAACTCCCCTGGACATCAAGACGCCGCTGCTCAAGAGCATCGACGCCGTCAACAAACAGGCCATGAGGCTCCTGAAGGCCTTTGGAAATCGTGTGGTCCGATCCGTAGAGGTCACCGTGGGAGCCGAGCAGGAGTTCTTCCTGGTGGAAGAGGAAAAGGCCCGGCTCCGGCCCGATCTGACCGCCTGCGGCCGCACCCTCATCGGCGCTCCCTCGCCCAAGACCCAACCCATCGAGGCCCATTACTTCGGTACCATTCACCCCCGTGTGCTGGCCTTTATGGAGGACGTGGAGCGGGACATGTATCGCCTGGGCCAGGTCATCATGACCCGCCACAACGAGGCGGCTCCGGGCCAGTTCGAGTTCGCGCCGGTGCTGGCCGAGGGCAACCGAGGGTGCGACCAAAACCACCTGCTCATGGAAGTGATGAAGAAAATGGCCCGGCGCCATCGCCTTCATCTGCTGCTCCACTCCAAGCCCTTCGACGGCATCAACGGCAGCGGCAAACACCTGAACTTTTCCCTGCGAGACAGCGAGGGCCGCAACCTGCTGAAGCCCTCGTCGAACCCTCGCCGGAACGTCCAGTTCCTCTCGTTCCTCTGCTCCTTCATGCTGGGAGTTCAGCGCTGGGGTGGCCTGTTGGTGGCCGGCATCATGTCGGCGGGCAACATGCACCGCCTGGGCGGACATGAGGCACCGCCGTCGGTGATGAGCGTCTACCTGGGCGGCGTGGTCAGCCAGGTGCTGGAGCACATCGAAAAGGGCCTTCCCGAGGAGATCCCGGCCAACGTGCTGTTGGACCTGGGAATGAACCGTCTACCCAGCGTGGAGGCTCACAACTCCGACCGCAACCGCACCTCGCCTATCGCCTTCACCGGCAACAAGTGGGAGTTCCGTGGCGTGGGAGCGCCCCAGGCTATCGGTGCACCGCTGACGCTCTGCCTAGCCTTGTGGGCCGGCGGGTTGGACCAGTTCTGTTCCATGCTGGAAGCCCGGATGTTGGAGGGCGTCGACGTGGCCGACGCGGCTATCGACGTGATCCGCCGAGTCTGCTCGGAATGCGCCCCGGTCCACTTCGAGGGCAACGGCTACGACCCCAGCTGGCCCGAGGAAGCCCGCCGCAGGGGCCTGCCGGTCTGCAGCTCCCCTCTGGAGGGACTGGACCAATATCTGCTGTCGGAGCACCGCCAGTTGTTGATCTCCCAGGGCATCATGACGGACCGGGAGATCTGCGCCTACCACGAGATCCGAGTGGAACAGTACGTCCAGGCCCTGACGGTGGAGATGACAGTGCTGCGGTCCATGATGTGGGAGGGAGTCCTGCCGGCGCTGTCCAAACAGATCATCCGGGAGCATCAGGCCTTCCAGTGCATCCCTCCGGAGCTCCAGGACCAGCATCACCACTGGAAGGACTCGATCCTCCATCTGGCGGAGCTGAAGAGCTCCATCCTGGGGGCCCTCAAAACCCTGGAGGAGCTGTTACAGCGCTGCAACTCCCTGGATACCACCCAAGCGGCCCAGGCTCTGACCGACGAGGGCATGTTGCTGATGGCCTCGATCCGCAGGATGAGCGATACTGCCGAGGGCCTGATAGCCAAGGACCTGTGGCCTTACCCCACCTATCGGGAGTTGCTCCACATCGAGGAGTAGATTTCCCTCTTTACGTAGCTACAGCTCGTCCCTGCAGTCCCTGGCTGCAGATGGAGCAGGAGGAGGCAGCGCTCCAGAGCGCCGCCTCCTCCTGCTTTGTAAGCCCTTAGGCTGTCGGTGGTACTTTGAGAGGATGGAAAGAGGGCCTAGTGAAAATCCCTCCACTCCTGGTCCTCGAAGCGGGTGTACTCCCTCAGGAAGACCAGATGGACCGTCCCAGTGGGGCCGTTGCGGTGCTTGGCGATGTCCAACTGGGCGGAGCTGTTCTTGCGGTCCTCCTCTTCCTTGGCGTAGTAGCTTTCCCGGTACAGCAGGGCCACCAGGTCGGCGTCCTGTTCGATGGCGCCACTGTCCCGCAGGTCCGACAGCTGGGGCCGGCGGTCGGTGCGTAACTCCACCGATCGGGACAGCTGGGAAAGGGCAATCACCGGCACCTCCAGCTCTCGGGCTATGGCCTTGAGGCCTCGGGAGATCTCGGCCACCTCCTGCTGGCGGTTATCGGCGGACCTGGAGGCGTTCATTAGCTGCAGGTAGTCCACCACGATGAGGCCCAGCTGGCCCTGTTGGGCCTTGAAACGCCGGGCCCGGGCCTTAAGATCCATGGTGCTCAGCAGCGAGCTGTCGTCGATGTACAGCGGTGCCTTGGTCAGGACGCTGGCGGCCCGGGTCAGCTTGTCAAAGTCGCCGCCGGGGAATCCGCCGGTGATCAGATCGTGGATATTGATCCGTGCCTCGGCGCCCAGAAGCCGCTGCACCAGCTGGCCGGCGCTCATCTCCAGGCTGAAGATCAGCACCGGCAGGGAGGTCTTGACGGCCACGTTGCGGGCAATGTTCAGGGCCAGCGCCGTCTTGCCCATGGAGGGGCGGGCCGCCAGGATCGCCAGAGCCCCCCGTTGAAGGCCGCTGGTGATTCGATCCAGGGAGGCGAAGCCGGTGGTGATGCCGGTGATGGAGTTGTCCTCGCGATGGAAGGCCTCCTCGATCTGTTTGAACGTGGGGCCCAGCACCTCGGCCACCGACTGAAAGGTGGCGTCGTTGCGCCGCTGAGACACCTCGAAGATCATCCGCTCCGCCTCTTCCAGGATCTCGTCGATGGTTCGATCCTCGGAGAAACCCATGCGGACGATGGCGTTGCCGGCGCTGATGAGCCGCCGGTGGAGGGCCTTGTCCTTGACCAGTTGGGCGTGATAAACCGCGTTGGCCGCCGTGGGGACGCTTTCCACCACCGAGGCCAGGAAGGCCTGGCCGCCCAGTTTCTCCCAGATCCCCCGTTTCTGGAGCTCCGACGAGAGGGTCAGACCGTCCACAGGCAGCTCCTGCTGGGCCATAGCGCTGATTACCTGGAAGACGTCACGGTGGTTGAGGTCATAGAAGTCCTCGGGGACCAGTAGCTCCGTCACGTCGGTCAAGGCGTCGCGATCGATGAGACAGGATCCCAGCACCGCTCGCTCGGCATCGAGGTTGCTGGGCGGCAGCCGATCTAAGAACTCCTGGGACACCTACTGAGCCTCGACGGACAGGGTCATAGTCGCTTCGACGCCAGGGTATAGCTTCAACGTCACCGGATAGGCCCCCAGGCTCTTGACGGTGCTTTCCAGCTTGATCAGCTTTTTATCCACCGTGGCGCCATACTGGCCTTCGAGACAGGCTGCGATCTGGGCGGCGGTGACGCTGCCGAAAAGCCGCCCCCCTTCGCCGGAGCTCAGGGCGATGTGGATCACCTTGCCCGACAGTTTGGCCTTCAGCTCCAGGGCATGGGCCTTTTGTTTCTCGTCGCGGCGCTGGTTGGCAGCCGCCCGATCGCCCAGCTCCTTCAGGCTCTGGGACGTGGCCTCGATGGCCAGTTTTCGCCCGAAGAGGTAGTTCCTGGCGTAGCCGTCGGAGACTTCCACCACGTCGCCCTTTTTGCCCAGCTTGCGAACGTCTTCAGTCAAGATCACCTTCATGGTCGGTCACCTCCATAGCGAACCCGTAAATCCAACCATTGGTCCAGGATGCCTACCGTTGAGGCCATCTCCGAGGCCAGCGGAATAAAGAACACCGCGGCGATGACCGCCCACCTTAGGCCGCGGCCCCAGTGCTGACGCTCCATGAAAAAGGCCACCACCGAAAGCCCCTGGGCCAGGAAAAACAGGGATACCACCATCTTCAAATTCAGACCCAACCTGGTTAAAAGGGTCACCCCCTCCTGGTTCTGACCCATCAGGAGGCACAGCCCCGCGGCGATGTAGGCCCAAAGGAGGCTGCGGGGAAAGCGCCACAGCCGAAAGAGCGGCAGCTTGGGGATCCTCTGGGATCCGCCGATGCGGTCCATGACCCGTTGGGTGAGCCAGTAGCCTAAAAAGCAGTCCCAAGCCGAGGCGATGATCAACATCGCCGGAAACAGCAACGGAATGGCCTGGACCACCGCCTGGAGCTGGCGGCGGACGGCTTCGGAATCGCCGTAGAGCGCCGCGACCTGGTCGATCATAGGCTGCATCGTCTCGGCGTCGACGGCGAAGGGATTGATCCCTGTCAGGGCCAGCAGGCACACCATGGTCAGGAGCTTGCCCGCCAGGGAGACCAACAGTCCCGCCAACAGGATCTCCACGGCCGAGCGAAAGCGCCGGATGAACCTGGCCAGAGCGACGCCCAAGACGCCGAAACCCAGGCCGTAGGACAGCGCCGAGAAGGGACCGCCTAACATCCCAGCCAGGATTGTGGCGGCCACCATGGCCACCAGGGAGATCCGCAGGGAATGGCGCAACCCCAGCACCACCATGGGTACGGGACAGAGTAGCGTCAGGAGAAGGCCCATCACCGGGATCGCCGAGCTCCAAAACAGCATCACCGAGATCCCCGTCAACAACGCCGCCTCGGTGAGGCTGCGAGTGGGAGTCACGTCGCTCATCCTCCTCTCTGGTGTTACGTGAACTTACAGACCATCGGCCCCCTGGCCGCAGGCTCCAGCCGCCGCCGGAACCTGCGGCCAAGGACCGTAGAAAAAAGAGAGGAGAGCGGAGCCTGGCCCCCTCTCCTCTCTTCTCGTCTCGAGCTAGTCCGCGGTATAGGGCAGCAACGCCATGAAGCGGGCCCGTTTGATGGCCACAGTTAGCTGGCGCTGATGCTTGGCGCAGTTGCCGGTGACGCGGCGGGGGATGATCTTGCCCCGTTCGCTGATGTACTTTCTCAGTCGTTCGACGTCCTTGTAGTCGGCGTGGGCGATCTTATCGACGCAGAAATAACAGACCTTGGGACGACGTTTACCTCTTTTCTTCATACCGCCTGCAAAGGCCATTGGAAAACCTCCTTGTGAGACAAGGGCTAGAAGGGGATATCGGCCTCGCCGTCGGCGGAATCGCCGAGCTTAGAGATGTCGATAGGGAATCCGTCGCCAAAGTCGTTGCCAGCGCCGCCGAAAGGCGGGATCTCGTCGCGGAAACTCCGGGGCTCGCTGCTGCCGCGACCGCCCTCCTGGCCGCCCTGACGAGAGGAGCCGGAGTGAGCCGAGTACCCGTCGCCGTCGTCGCGGCGTCCGCCCAAGAACTGGAAGTGCTCGGCCACCACCTCGGTGACGTAGCGCTTCTCGCCTGTCTTGGCCTCGTAGGACCGCGTGGAGATCCGTCCCTCCACCAGCAGGGCACTACCCTTGCGGAGGTAGCGCTCGCAGGTCTCGGCCCCTGGGCCCCAGACCACGATAGGGATGAAATCCACTGACTCCTGGATCTCGCCGTTGCGCCCCTTCCAGCTGCGGTTCACAGCAATGGAAAAGTTCGCCACGGCCTGCTGGGACGCGGTGTAGCGGATCTGGGGATCCCGGGCGAGATTGCCCACCAGGATGACTTTGTTAAACCCTCTAGCCATGGGGAAACCTCCTGGTTACTCCTCTTCGAGACCGACGGTCAGGTGGCGGACCACCATGGGGCGAAGCTTCATCAGTCGGTCCAGCTCGGTCAGCTGTTGAGGATCCATCTTATAGGTGAAGACCCCGTAGATGCCCTCGGTTTTCTTGTCGATCTCGTAGGCAAAACGGCGTTTCCCCCAGAGGTCGGTCTTGGCGATCTCTCCGCCCAGATTCGTGATAAGCCCCTCGATGGCCTGGACTTCCACGCTGTGGTCCTCGACGGCGGAATCGATGATCACCATCATTTCATAGGAACGCATGGAACACACCTCCTCCCTGTGGACTAATGGCCCCTGACGGGGCAGGGAACGACAAAGTAGTATAGCCTAATTAGCGGCCTCTGACAAGGCTGGATTTTGGGGAGTCTCGATCCTGTAGATCCTCTCGCCGGGGAAGGCGATGTTCAGCCGGTCCCGGGCGAGCCAGGCCTGGCCCTCGTCGGTCTGGAAGAACTCCAACCGCTCCTGAGCCCGCTGAACCTTCTCGTCCAATTCCGCCAGCTCCTGGCGGCGCTGGGCCAGGAGGCTGCGCAGCTTGGATTGCTGGGCCATCTCCCAATAGAAGGAGGTGCCCATGATGGCGCAACAGAGCCCCACCAGGGTCCACAGCAAAATCCAGCGCAACTTCATGTGCTACATCCTCTCGGGCATCGACACTCCCAGAAGCTTCAGGGCGTTGGTCAACACGATCCGCACCGCCTCGACCAGGATCAGATGGGTTTTCTGGAGTTCTCCCTGCTCCTCCAGGATTCGCCCAGCGTTGTAGAAGCTGTGGAAGTCGCCGGCCAACTCGTGGAGATAGGCCACCACGCGATGGGGCTCCAGATCGGAAGCGGCCCGAACCACCTCGTCGGGGAACTGAGACAGCCGGGTCATGAGCCGCTTCTCCTCGGGAGCGGTCAACAGGGCACTCCGGAAGTCGCCAGGGGTGGGAAGGGACAGGCCCTTCTCAGCGGTCTTTCGAAGGATACTAGAGATCCGGGCGTAGGCGTACTGGACGTAGAACACCGGGTTGTCGGTGGATTCCCGCTTAGCCAAGGCCAGGTCGAAATCCAGATGGCTATCGGAGCGGCGCATCACGAAGTAGTACCGCGTGGCGTCAACGCCCACCTCGTCGATGACGTCCCGGAGGGTGACGAACTGGCCCGACCGGGTGGACATGGCCACAGGGACACCATCGCGGAGCAGATTGACGAACTGGATCAACAGGGCTCCGAAGGCCTGGGGATCGAAGCCCAAAGCCTCTATAGCCGCCCTGACCCTGGGGATGTAGCCGTGGTGGTCGGAACCGACGATGTCCAACACCAGGTCGAAACCCCGGTCGAACTTGTCCTTGTGATAGGCCACGTCGGAGGCGAAGTAGGTGGGCACGCCATTGGAGCGGAACATAACCCGGTCCTTATCGTCGCCATAGTCGGTGGAACGGAACCAGAGGGCTTGATCTTGCTGGTAGAGATGGCCTCGCTGCTTCAAAGCCTCGGTAGCCTGGGGCACCAGACCCCGGTCGTAGAGGCTCTTCTCGGAGTAGAAGTTGTCAAAATGGACGCCGAAGCGATCCAGGTCGTCCTTGATGCCCTGGAGGATGGCGTCGGCGGCGTACTTCTGGAAGAAGGCCAGACTCTCCTGTGGGGGCTGATTCAAAAACTCCTGGCCCTGGGCAGCTATGATCTCTCTGGCCAGATCGTAGATGTAGTCGCCCTTGTAGCCGTCGTCGGGAAAGGGGGCCTTTTCGGGCTGTCCCAACAGCTCGAAGTAGCGTGCCTGGGTGGAGCGACCCAGTAAAGACATCTGCAATCCCGCGTCGTTGACATAGTATTCCCTGACCACTTCCCAGCCAGCAAAGGCCAGGACGTTGCCGGTGATGTCCCCCACGGCGGCGCCGCGGCCGTGGCCCACGTGAAGGGGCCCCGTGGGATTGGCGCTGACGAACTCCAATAGCGCCCGGCGGCCCTTGCCCAGGTCGCAGCGGCCGTAATCGGCTCCGGCGGCGAAGATCTCGCCGACCAGGTCCTCCATCCAGCGATTGGAGAGATAGAAGTTGATGAAGCCCGGGCCGGCCACCTCGACGGCGTCGATATAGGGGCTCGATCCGATGCGACCGGCGATCTCCTGGGCCAGCTCTCGGGGATTGGCCTTTAACAGACGGCAGCTCTGCATGGCGACGTTGGTGGCCCAATCGCCGTGGCTTTCCTGCTTGGGCCGTTCGAAACGGACCTGGGGCAACTCCGAAGGGTCGCTCCCCCGCTCTTCGGCAAGGGCCTTCAGGGCCTGGGTCACCAGGACCTTCAACGCCGCGGTGGTATCTGCCATGGTCTACGCACTCCTTAAAAAAATTATAGATGAAAAAACGCACCCTGTGCTGGAAGGCCAGAGGCCTTCCAGCACATCGGGGCTTTTTCAAGAGGCTCCTTTCCAGTCGGGAAGGGCCTCTTTTCAACAGAAGCCTCAGCGCACCAGCGCCAAGTTGCTGGCCCGCCACTGTCCCCAATAGGAGATGAGCCGCTTAAAGCTGTCCACGTAGATGGCGTCGATGCTGGTGCCAGTCATGACGAACTTCTCGTTGATCTCCAGCAGGCTCCGGCGGGGATTGTAGTGAAAGGCCGTGGTGTAGGTCCCCAGGTAGCCGCCCTGGTCGGAGGCTCGGGGCAGCGACAGAGGGGAATAGCCCTTGGGCATGACGATCCGATAGTCCTGCTCCACCACGAAGGGGAACTTCAGGGTGGCCCGTCCCTGGATTCGGGTGAGGTCCAGGAAGGGTTCAGGCAACACCGAGGGCAAGCCGATGAGCAGCCCGGGGCCGCCGGGGATGCCCGAACGGGCCTTGATGGGGATCGTCAACTGGAAACCGTCGCCCCGAAGGGGCTTCAGCTCCGGCTCCTGGCCGGCATACCATCCCCGAAGCCCCGGCAGGAGCTCCAGCACCTCCCGGGGCGAGGCCTCGGCAAGGTTGTCCATCACCTGGGTCCAGGCGTTGCGAACCCGCACTGTCAGCGATCCTTCCAGGTCTCCCTCGGAAGAGGCCCGCAGGTCCCAGACCATGGAGATGCGGTTTTTCGCCGTCTTGTTGCCGCCGAAGCTGCGCTTTCTCAGTCGCTGGCTGGTCGAAGGCCGGTAGAGGGTGCGGCTTCTCAGGGAGATGGGAATTTTTCCCGGCTCTCCAGCGGTGCCGGGCACGTAGTACCATCCCTTGCGGCCGCCAGGCTGAGTCAGCATCAGGGCGGGACGGACCATCACCGCTGCTGAAGAGGGCACATCCTTCTCCATGGGAACCACCGTCTGGGTCCAGACCTCGGCGTTCCAGTTCTCGCTGCGCAACCACGCGGCCAACATGTAAATGGCCTCCCAGGTCGTCCAGGGGGCTCCCTGGGCGGCTTGGTTGCCCAGACGCCAGAGGTTGCTGTAGTTCTCCCGGAGCCGGTAGTGGCTGCGCCAGAACTGGTCGATCATCTCCACAGCGGCCTGCAGGGCCTCGGAACCTCGCTTTCCCGCGATCATCTGGCGATATTCCTGAGGAGCCTGGGGCCAGTCAAAGCTGTCCAGCACCGTCATGGCGTCGTAGACGGCCTGGGGGCCCTGGGCGGTGCTAAAGAGCACGAAGGGATCGGAACTGTCCAGCAATCCCTCAGCTCCTCGGTTGGCGGGCTGCTTGAAGTAGTACCACTCGTACCAGCGGAAGGGGCCCTCGTCGTGGACCGCCGCCTCCTCGCCGGTGCTGCAGTACTGGTACAGCTCCCGGTCGGCGCTGAGGCGCACCCTGATGCTGCCCTCCCAAAGGGGATAGGCGGTACCGAACCAGATCAGGTCGTTGACCTCGCCCTGATAGGGGAAGTACTGGCGGAAGCTCAAGACGATGACGTGGACCTCTGACTGGGGTGGGAAGTCCAGTTCCATCCATCCCCGCTGGGCCCAGTCGCCGCGACGGGGCTGGAGGTCAGCGATCTTGTGGGCGGTAAAGGGATCGAAAATCGCCGCCTGTTCCAGCTCTAGCCGTCCTCCTGCGGGCACGAAAAGGAGGCTCTGGAGCCAAGAGGTGTCCATCTCAGGATCGGCCAGCAGGATCAGCCGGAGCTGCCGCAGCATGGAGCCGTCGGCCTCCTGGGAGTAAACAGCGTCGCGGTGCCACACCAGGGCCAGGGTATCGTCGTACTCCTCCAGAGTCGGACACTCCTGGACCATCTGAGCGATCTGCTCCGACGTCAGAGGCAACGCTGCTGCCTCTCGGAGAGGCGTCATCACGGCCAAGGCGGCTAGTAACGCCACCAGTCCCAAATATCGCCGCAAAATCCCATCACCTCCGCTATTTACCACAGCAGTTTTTGTATTTTTTGCCGCTGCCGCAGGGGCAGAGGTCATTACGACCCACTTTAGCAGCGGAGCGAACCGGCTCGTGACGACCAGTCCCTCGGTTGCCGAAGAAGTCCCCTCGGGATCCCATGGAGTTGGTCAGGCTCTTCATGCCCTCGAAGCTCCGGTTTTCGCTGACGGGGCGGCGGACGTTGCGGCGGCGGCGATCCTCCTCGGTGACCACGGCGATCCGGAAGAACAGCCGAGTGATTGACTCTCTAACCCGGGCCATGGTCTCCTGGAAAAGGTTATAGGACTCGAACTGGTACTCCACCAGGGGGTCCTTTTGCCCCACGGCCCGCAGGCCGATGCCCTGGCGCAGGGCGTCCATGCCCAGCAGGTGCTCCTTCCAGGCGCCGTCCAGTACCTGCAGCGCCACAAAACGGAAGATCCCCTCGGCCACTTCGGGGGTCAGCTCGGTCACCCGTTGGTCGAAGCGGTTCCCTACCTCCTCAACCATGGCCTCCAGGGCCGGGCCGATCTGTCGGCGGTCGTCGATACCCGAGAGATGGCGCTCCAATCCCGTCCAATAGATGTCCCGAAGCCGCGCCACGGCGCTGTGGGGGTCCGACTCCTTGTCGGCAGGGAAGGCAGCGTCGAGGACCTCCTCGACGGGACTGATCACCACGTCTCTGGCGTGGGCCAGGATATCGGGGTCCTTCAGGATGGTGGTGCGTTCGCCGTAGACAGCCTCACGCTGGCGGTTCATCACGTTGTCGTACATCAGCAGCTGCCGCCGCACGTCGTAATGGAGCAACTCCACCTTTTTCTGGGCTCCCTCGATGGCACGGGTCAGCAGGGGGTGCTCGATGGCCTCGCCCTCCTCCATACCCAGCTTGTCCAGGATGCCCTGGATCCGCTCGGACCCGAAGAGACGCAGCAGGTCATCCTCCAGGGACAGGTAAAACCGGGAGCTGCCGGGGTCGCCTTGGCGTCCAGCTCGACCTCGAAGCTGGTTGTCGATGCGCCGGGCCTCGTGGCGCTCGGTGCCGATGATGCTCAGGCCCCCCAGGGCCAACACCTTTTCCTTTTCCTCGGCGCAGATAGCCCGCTTTTCCTCCAGGATGGCCTGGCATGCCTCCAAGTCCTTGCTGGGATCGAGCTTCTTCTCCTGGTACTCCGCCTTGGCCAGAAAGTCGGGATTGCCGCCCAGGAGGATATCGGTGCCGCGACCAGCCATGTTGGTGGCCACCGTCACGGCTCCAAGGCGACCGGCCTGGGCCACGATGGCTGATTCCATCTCGTGGTACCGGGCGTTGAGCACCCGGTGGGGAATCCGACGGGCCTTCAGGAGCCGACTGACCTTCTCGGAGGTCTCCACCGAGGTGGTGCCAACCAGCACCGGTTGGCCGGTGCGGTGGATCTGCTCGATCTCGTCGGCGGCAGCGGCGAACTTCTCCGTGGCCGTTCGGAAGATCAAATCTGACTTATCTTCTCGGATCACGGCCTTGTTGGTAGGCACCACCACCACGCCCAGACCGTAGATCTCCTTGAACTCCTCAGCCTCGGTGGCGGCGGTACCGGTCATGCCGGCCAGTTTTCGGTACATGCGGAAGTAGTTCTGGATGGTGATGGTCGCCAGGGTCTGGCTCTCCTGTCCCACCACGACCCGCTCCTTGGCCTCGATGGCCTGGTGGAGCCCCTCGGAGAAGCGACGGCCGAACATGAGCCGACCGGTGAACTCGTCGACGATGACCACCTCGCCGTCTTTGATCACGTAGTGAACGTCCTTTTTGAAGAGGTGCCGGGCCTTGAGGGCCTGGTTGATCTTCTGGGCCATGTCGGCGTGGGCCATGTCGGAGAACAGCCCTGGCGTCTTCAGGAGAGCCTCACACTTGGCGATGCCCTGGCTGGTAAGGGCCACAGTGCGCTCCTTCTCGTCAATCTCGAAGTCACCGTCGGGCTCGGGCCGATCCTGGTCCTCGAAGAAGGCATGTCCTCGCACCTCGTTGGGGTCCTTGATCACACCTCGGAGCTGGGCGGCAATGGCATCGGCCTTTTTGTAGAGCTCGGGGTCGTCCTGAGAGGGACCGGAGATGATCAGCGGCGTCCGGGCCTCGTCGATCAGGATGGAGTCCACCTCGTCGACGATACAGAAGTTGTGACCCCGCTGGACCATCTCGGCGGGGCTCAGCACCATGTTGTCCCGCAGGTAGTCGAAGCCGAACTCGCTGTTGGTACCGTAGGTGATGTCAGCGTCGTAGGCAGCTTTGCGCTCGTCACCTTCCATGAAGGCGTAGATAACGCCCACGGTGAGGCCCATGGCCCCGTAGAGCGGCGCCATCCAGTCGGCATCGCGCTTGGCCAGGTAGTCGTTGACCGTGACGATGTGGACGCCCTGACCAGCGTAGGCGTTGAGGATCACCGCCAAAGGCGCCACCAGGGTCTTGCCCTCGCCGGTTTTCATCTCGGCGATGTTGGCCTCATGGAGGGCCATAGCGCCCATGAGCTGGACGTCGAAGGGCCGCAGCCCCAGAGTGCGCTTGGCCGCCTCTCGGGCCAGGGCGAAGACTTCCACCAAAAAGTCGTCGGCCTCGGCGCCGCCCCGGATCTGGGCCTTGATCTCCAGGGCCCGACTCAGGATCTGGTCGTCGTTCATGGCCGAGACCTGAGGTTCCAGGCCGTTGATCGCCGCCACCTTTTGGCGGTAGCGCTTCAGGGCCCTCTCGTTGCCGTCCAGGCCCAGGGCCTTTTTCAACGCGTTCAGCATAGACTCGTCCACCTCACAAAGTTTTTCCGGATCGGGACCGGGCTCCACCGGCTGGAGCTGCCTTTTGGGGGCTTAGGGCCCTGGGGTCTCACTCCTCGGCGATTAGGTCCCAGCCACCGGCCACGTAGGCGGCCCCCGACAGCACCGTCAGGATCAGGCAAAGCCACATGGCCAGGAGGGCGTAGGGCACCCGAAGGATCATCATGGTGATAGCCACGATCTGGGCCACCGTCTTGACCTTGCCCAGAGGCGAGGCGGCGATGACTCGGCCTCCCACGGCAGCCACCATGCGGACGCCGCTAACCACGAAGTCCCGGGCCACGATGATCATTACCATCCACCCCGGCAGGCGCTGGAGCTCCACCAGGGCCAACAGCGCGGCGATGACCAGGATCTTGTCAGACAGGGGGTCGATGAACTTGCCCAGGTTGGTGATGGTTCCCTGCTTCCTGGCCAGATAGCCGTCAGCCGTATCGGTCAGAGCTGCCACTACGAAGAGCAACCCTGCGAAGATATCGCTGTAGGTCACATCCAGCCTTAGGCCCTCTAGCAGGAGAATGGGCCCGCCCATGGGCGACGTGAGCAGCACCATCACAAAGGGAGCAAAAACAATTCTGGATAGGCTTAACAGGTTGGGGACATTCAGGGTTTTCACGACACACTCTCCCTACTGCAGGATCGACCTGACGCGGGGTCTATTATGGCATAAATTCCCAGACCAGTGAAGCCGCTGGGGGCCCTTGGAAGGGGCTTTCCGCATTTTCAACGATCGGTGGCTCGATAAAAGGACCAGTCGGGAGGTCTTGTCCCAGAGGGCTCCCGGTGGGATCGACCTGCCTTCTCGTCGGTCCGGCCTTATGATGCCCTGCTCGTCAAAATCCCAGTGCACTTCGTGGCCAGACCTTGGTCAGAAGCATGCAGTCCCACATGAGGCCACGCAAAAAGGGACCTGGAGGAGTACCTCCAGATCCCTGGTAGGACACGGTCAACCCCTGAGGAGACGCTGAACCGTCTCCCTGACGAAATTGCCGTCGGCTTGGCCCTGCAACTTCGGCATCACTGCGCCCATGACCTTGCCCATGTCCCGGGGTGAGGAAGCGCCCAGGTCAGCGATGACCGAAGCGATCAGCTCCTCCACGGCCTGGGGCGACAGCTGCTCCGGCAGATAGGCCTCGAGGATCTTCACTTCCTCCAGTTCCTCCTGGGCCCGTTCAGCGGCGCCACCCTGGGAGTACTGGGCGGCGGCCTCGCGGCGTTGCTTGATCAGCCGACGGATCAGGCCTTGGACATCGCCGTCGGTGACCTGATAGGCGGTGCCCTGGTCAGCCTGGAACTTCTGTCCCTCGGCCTTGACCATCCGCAACACTGCCACTTCCCGCTGCTGCCGTTCCTTCATGGCCCTTTTGAGATCCCCAGAGATACGATCCATCAGAGCGCTCACCGGCACCTACCCCCTGCTCCTTCTGCGGGAAAGCTCCTGGCGCTTGCGCTTCTTCGCCTCACTGGGCTTCTCGTAGTGCTCCTTCTTGCGGGCCTCCCGGAGCACCCCCGTCCGCGAGACGTCTCTCTTGAAGCGACGAAGGACGTCCTCGATGGACTCGTTTTCTTTTCTGACAACGGTCGTCAAAACAATTCCCTCCTTTCTACTCCACCAGACACCTAACCTGGAGGCCAGTTAAATGATCGCCCCGACAACAGATGGATGTGAAGGTGGGGGACTGTCTGACCAACTGCTTCTCCGCAGTTGACGACGATTCGATAGCCCGATTCGGCGACACCCAGACGCTCCGCCGTGGTCTTCAGCGCAGCCATAAGGGTGCTCCAGAGGGCCGGATCGGTCACGGCCTGGGCCGATGGGATATGTTGCCGAGGGACGACTAGTACGTGGACCGGCGCTTGAGGAGCGATGTCGCGAAAGGCTACCGTCGTCTCGTCCTGGTAGACCTTCTCGGCAGGAAGCCTTCCGGCGATGATGGCGCAGAACGGACAAGTGTCCACGATGGTCACCTCGCATAGGGGTTATTCTATACCAGCTTTTGGTTCCAGACAATAGGGACCGGAAAAGTTTTTTTAAAGTCGAAGCATTGTTCCTTAGGGGACAAGGAAGCCCAGCAGAACGCCATCTTCCACGGCCTCTACCCGACAAGGGGCGATGCTGCGAAATCGCTGGCCCCGGAGGAGGCGGAACTCCAGGTACTCGTTGCTGTAGCCCTGGCAACGGCCTCGGGATTGGCCCTCGAAAAACACCTCCACGTCCCTGCCCAGCCAGCGCCGCGCCTCGGCGTCTAAAAGCCCTTTGGCCTGGTCCTTCAGGCGAGCCATGCGGCTGGCGGCCTCGTCGTCGCTGATTTGGCCGTCCATGGCCGCGGCGGCAGTGCCCTGGCGAGGGGAATAGCGAAAGCCGTGGACCCTGCCGATCCGGGCCCGGTGAAGCAGCTCCAGGGTGTTCTCGAAGGCTTGGGCTGACTCGCCGGGAAAGGCCACCATCACGTCGGTGGACAGATGCAGGTCCGGCCCCAGGGCCCGGCGGAGGCGCTCCGTCAGGGCCAGGTAATCCTCGGCACTGTGGCCTCGGCCCATGCGGCGCAGCAGGCTGTCGTCGCCGCTCTGCAGGGGAAGGTGGAGGTGGCGGCAGAAGGTCGTCGTCTCGGCCATAGCTTCCACCAGGTCGTCGCCAATGCTGAAGGGCTCCAGAGAGCCGAAGCGCAACCGGGACAGGCCGGGCAGGGTGCCGATCCTTCGGACCAACGACGCCAGACCGTCTCGACGGCCCCAATCCCGGCCGTAGAGCCCCAGGTGGACCCCGGTCAGCACCAGCTCGCTACATCCCGACGCCAGGGCCCGGCGGGATTCGGCCTCCACGTCCTCGAGGGGGCGGCTGACCGAGGGGCCCCGTAACAACGGGACGATGCAGTAGCTGCAGCGGTGATCGCAGCCGTCTTGGACCTTGATGAAGGCGCGGCTGTGATGGACCGGGCGGTCCAGCTCCAACCCGTCCCAGGACGACAAAGGACCCCGGCTCAGGAGGAAGTCCCCTCGTCTCTGCCAGGCCGCGGCTGCCAGCTCCAGGATCTCGCCCTTGCGGCGATTGCCCACCAACACGTCGACACCCATAGCTCTGGCCAGTTGGGCGTCGACGCCCTGGGCCCAGCAACCGCAGGCGATCAACAGCCCCTCGGGACCGTCGCGACGAAGCCGGTGAAGCTCCTGCCGGCTCTTGCGGTCGGCCATGGCGGTGATGGAACAGGTCACGGCCACAGCGATATCCCAGGGGCCGTGGTCCACCACCTGGGCCCCGGCCCGAAGGAAGGCCGACGCCAGAGCTTCGGCCTCGGCGATGTTGGTCCGGCACCCCAGAGCCTTGATCCGGACCCGAAGGCCTCGCAGCGGCAAGGCCTAGGCCAGCTCCGCCACCAGGCCGCACCAATCGGCGCAGTGGACCTGGTCGATAGGCCTCAGGCCATGGGCGGGCAAAAGCTCCCCGAAGCTCTGGGCCTCCTGGATCAACATCCCCGAGAAAATGGCCCGGCCCCCGGGGTTGAGCACCGAGGCCACCTGGGGAGCCATGGCCTTCAGGGGCTCCAGCAGGATGTTGGCCATCAGAAGGTCCACCTTCTGGGTAAAGCCCTTCAGCAGATCTCCCTGGGCAATGTGGAACCGCTCCCGGCTCAGACCGTTGAGGTCCAGGGCGTTGTGGAGAGCCTCCTCCATCACCGTGGGGTCGCAGTCCCTGGCGTAGGCCCTGGAGGCCCCCAGCTTCAGGGCGGCGATAGCTAGGATCCCCGATCCGCAGCCAATGTCGGCCACCACGCTGCCGGGCTCGAGGTAGCGCTCCAGCAGCGTCAGCACAGCCTGGGTGCTCTCGTGATATCCCGTACCGAAGGAGCTGCCGGGATAGATGTAGAGGGGTATCCGGTAGTCGTCGATTTCCTCCTTGTCGGCGTGCCAGGGCGCCATCACTGTCAGGCGCTCCCCCACGTTCAACGGCGGAAAGGCCTCCATCCACTGGGTGTTCCAGGGGCGGTTCTCGATTTTGCCCATGTCCTTGACCTGGACCTCAGGCCAGGGCTCAGTCAGGAGCGACAGTGCCTCCAGCCAGGCTCCCAGATCCTGGCTGTTGCGGTAATAGGCCCGCAGTTCCACGGCGCCGGAGCGGCTGGAGTCCTCTTCGGAGCCGATACTGCCCGAGGCCTCGGCCAAGGACTTGAGCACTTCTTCGCTGCCCTGAGGGGCCTTTAACGTGATGTACCACCAGAAATTTTCGCCTGAGTTCATGTGCTACCTCCCGCCCCCACTGGGGCCGCCTGGGGCCCCTCGATCTCGGATCTCCTGGCAATTATAACAAAGCCGCCATGAAGGGGGCCCAACCCTAGCAAAACAGCAGAAGCGGAGGATCGCTCCTCCGCTTCTAAACGATGGCCAATTATCACTACTTGGAGGCCCTTTTTCCGCTTCCCTTGGCGTGTTTGGTCTGTTTGCCCTTGCCGAAGATCTTGCCCAACAGCCCCTCGTCGGAGCTCTTGGTGGGATCGCTGCTCAGCCCCAGTTCCTGACCCAATTGAGCCAACAGCTCCCGGCCGCGGTCGCTGAGATCCCTGGGCAAGGGTACTTCTACGGTAAGTTGCAGGTACAGGTCTCCCCGGCCGTTGACCTTCAGTCGGGGCATACCGCGACCTCTCAGCTGGACCCGATCGCCGGGCTGAGTACCCGGGGCCACGTCGAAGTCCAGAGCACCGTCGATGAGGCTCTCCACCTGAAACTGGCCGCCCATGACCGCCAAAGGGAAGGGGATGGCCACCCGGCGCAGCAGGTCGGCTCCCTCCCGCTGGAAATCGGGATGGTCCTTGACCTCCATGACGATGTAGAGATCTCCAGGAGGTCCGCCGTTGGCGCCCAAATCGCCGGCGCCGGGGACCCGTAGCCGGGTGCCTGTATCCACACCGGGCTGGATCTTCACTTCCTGCTCCCGGCGGCGACGCTGTCGGCCCTCGCCGTGGCAATGGCTGCAGAGCTGATCCACCTTTTTTCCCCTGCCACCGCAGTTGGGACAGGTACCGACGGTGATGGTCTCGCCGAAGATGGTGCGCATCCTCTGGCGGACCTGGCCGGAGCCTCCGCAGGTGGGACAGCTCTGGACCTGACTGCCGGGCTCGGCGCCCTTGCCCTCGCAGTGGTCACAGGGCTCCCAACGAGGAATGGTTACCTTCTTGGCGACGCCCCGGGCCGCCTCCTCCAAGGTCACCGACAGCACCATCTCCAGATCGGCTCCCCGCTGGGGCGCGTTGGGATGGCTTCGACCACCGGTCCCGAATCCCCCGCCGAAGAAGCTGCCGAAGAGGTCCTCGGCGGAGGGAAAGCCGCCATCGAAGGGCCCCGAGGCCTCGGCGGTGCCGAAGCGGTCGTAGCGCTGCCGCTTTTCGGCGTCGCTCAACACCGAATAGGCCTCGTTGATCTCCTTGAATTTGCGCTCTGCGTCGGGATCATCGCGATGGAGATCGGGGTGGCAAGTGCGGGCCTTGTTCCGAAAGGCCCGGCGGATCTCCTCGCTGGAGGCCTCCCGGGAGACCTCCAGGATCTCGTAATAATCCCGCTTCGTGGACTGGCTCATTCAGTCGGCTCAGATCATTCGCTGAACTCGGCGTCGACGGTGGTGTCGCCGTCCTTTTTGTCGCTGCCACTATCTCCGCTGGGACCGTCTTGGCTGCTTTGACCCTCGGACTGTTGATAGAGCCGCACCGACAATTTCTGGACCTCCTGGGACAATGCTTCTGTGGCGGTTTTGACGGCGTCGATGTCGCTGCCGGCGGCGGCCTTCTTCACCTCTTCGGCCTTGGTCTCCACCGTGCCCTTTTCCTCGGGGGTCACCTTATCGCCCAGGTCCTTCAACAGCTTCTCGGACTGATAGACCAGGCTGTCGGCGCTGTTTTTAGCCTCGATGAACTCCCGCTTGCGGTTGTCCTCGGCCTCGCTAGCCTCGGCCTCGGCTTTCATCCGCTCGATCTGCTCCTTCGAGAGGTTAGAGGACTGGATGGTGATCTTCTGAGACTTGCCGGTGCCCTTGTCGGTGGCGCTGACGTTTAAGATGCCGTTGACGTCGATGTTAAAAGTCACCTCGATCTGGGGGATCCCTCGGGGTGCCGGAGGCAGCTCCGTCAGCTGGAAGGTGCCCAGCAACACGTTGTCGGCAGCCATGGCCCGCTCTCCCTGGAGGACCTTGATCTCCACCGAGGGCTGGTTGTCGGCGGCGGTGGTGAAGATCTGGCTCCGGGACACAGGGATGGCGGTGTTGCGCTCGATGATGCGGGTGCAGACGCCGCCCAGAGTCTCGATGCCCAGCGACAACGGCGCCACGTCGACCAGCACGATATTCTTGTCGCTGTCGCCGCCCAGGATGGCCCCCTGAATGGCTGCGCCGGCAGCCACACACTCATCGGGGTTGATGCCCTTGGTGGGCTCTTTGCCCAGCAATTCCTTGATCTTGGTCTGGACAGCGGGCATACGAGAGGATCCGCCAACCAGCAGGACCTTGTCCACTTCCGAGGCGCTGAGGGAGGCGTCGGACAGGGCGTCCTTCACCGGAGCCACCACGCGGTTCAGCAGGTCGGCGGTGAGCTCCTCGAACTTGGCCCTGGAGAGCTTCATCTCCAGGTGCTTGGGGCCGGTGTTGTCGGCGGTGATAAAGGGCAGTGATATGGAGGTCTCGGCCATGGAGGACAGCTCGATTTTGGCCTTTTCGGCAGCCTCCCGAAGACGTTGCATAGCCATCTTGTCGCGGCTAAGGTCGATGCCCTGCTCCTTCTTGAACTCCGACACCATCCAGTCCACGACCCG
>CAZCKP010000011.1:0-19980 GCA_964499295.1 uncultured Synergistaceae bacterium
CCTGGACCGCTGGCTGTTGAAGCGCCAGCCCTAGGCCAGGGGCGACAAAAAACCGGGCCTCCCACGGCGTCTGGGAAACCCGCTTTTTATTACGATGGCGCCATTGGCGCTACAACGATCATCTCAGAACCTTGCTGGGCCAGGGGGATCGATCTGCATCGACGACAGCTTGGCTATTTCCGCCGTCAGGGCTTCGTATTCGAGCTCGTACTTGGCATCGACACCCGCCGGGGACGGGCCGTCGATGGGCCGCGATGCCAGCTCGATAACGTCCATGTCACACCCCTTCCCCGAAAAACAACACAAGATCCAGTCTTGATTTTTTAAGTTTACTCCCCATCGTTCTGTCAACTTCGCCATGCCCTGGGCCAGAAAGACTTTTGGGGCCTCCGCAAAAAAACAGGAGGCCCCTCCAAGCGAGGAAGCCTCCTGCCTAGTCCTACTAGTCCTACTGTCCCAACCCCAATTCCTTTTCTATAGGCCTCATGGCAGCGATGACGTCGTCGATTAGGGCCCCCAATTCCACGCCCATTTTGTCGGCGCCGCCCTGGATCAGGTCCCGGTCCACGCCGGCGGCGAAGCTCTTTTCCTTCCACTTTTTCTTGACCGATTTGGCCGTCAGGTCCTGAAGGGACTTGCTGGGCCGCACCAGCGCCGTGGTGAGGATCAGCCCGGTGAGCTCGTCGATGGTGTACAGCGTCAGCTCCATTCGGTTCCGGGGCTCTGTATCGGTGCAGATGCCCCAGCCGTGGGAGCTCACGGCATGGCGAAACTCCTCGGGGTATCCGGCCTGCTCCAGCAGCTCCATGGCCCTGTGGCAGTGCTGGGCCGGGTCGCTCTGGGTCTCCTCCCAGTCCAGGTCGTGGAGCAGCCCCACCTGGCCCCAAAAGTCGGGATCCTCGCCCTCTTTCTCGGCAAAATAGCGCATGCAGGCCTCCACGGCGTAGCCGTGGCGGATGTGGCCCAGGTCGGCGTTGTGCTTTTTCAGGAGCTCCAGGGACTGTTGACGGGTGATGTTCATGGCGAAGGGGACACCTGCTTTCTTGATGTATATATTAATGTATGGATATGTGTAGCCGTGGCCTGTAGCCGTATAAACACCTCCCTAGGGGGAGGAATGGAGCCCGTTAGCCCTGGGAAAGTAGCTGGGTCCTCACCTGGTCCAGCCAGGGCAAAAGGTCCTGGAGCTGCTCCCGGGGATAGACCATCACCTCAAGGCCGGCGTCGAGGCGCAGCTGCTCGCCCAGCTTATCGGGGTAGCCATGGACGTAGACCACCCGGCGGATGCCGGCGTTGATGATGGCCTTGGTGCAGAAAATGCAGGGCGCGTGGGTGCAGTAGATCTCGCCGCCGGCGGTGCCTACACCCACTGCGGCGGCCTGGGCGATGGCGTTCATCTCGGCGTGACCTCCCCGGCAGATCTCGTGACGCTGCCCCGAGGGTATCCCCAGCTGATCGCGGATGCAGCCGGTGACCTCACAGTGGGGCGCTCCCTTGGGGGCGCCGTTGTAGCCGGTGCTGATAATCTGGCCACCCCGGACGATGACGGCGCCGACCTGGCGGCGCAGACAGGTGCTCCTGGTGGCAGCCACCGCCGCTACCATCATAAAATATCCGTCCCAGTCGGGTCGGCGGAACTTCATGAAATCGCCTCTTTTCTGCCCTCCCGTGGCCAGGTATTATACCCCAATAGAGAAGACAAGAGTATCGTCTTCACTCTGCCGGGGCCCTAAAAAGGCCCTGATTCGGGAGATGGGGCCTTGAAAAAACGGGGGAAACGGGAAAATCGATCTATTTTAGCCTGGTGTCTCTACGACGTAGGCAACTCGGCCTTTGCCACCACCGTCATGGCGGCGGTGCTACCGGTGTACTATCAAAGCGCCATCGCCTCGGGACAGTCCGAGGGGTGGGCTCTGACCTCCTGGGGCTACGGCTCCTCGGTGGCGTTGCTCTGCACTGCCCTGGTGACGCCTCTGGTGGGGACCTACGTGGACAGTCGGCCTGTGAAAAAGCGCTGTCTCGGCCTCTTCTCGCTGCTGGGGATCGGGGCGTCGGCGGCGCTGGCGGCCACCACGACGGGAATGTGGCTCCAGACCCTGGCGCTGTTGGTGCTGGGCACCGTGGGCTACGGCGCTAGTGAGGTCTGCTACGACGCTCTGCTGCCCCACCTGGCGCCTCGGGACCAACTGGACCGGGTATCGTCGATGGGCTACGGCGCGGGATACCTGGGCGGCGGGATCCTATTGGCGCTGAACCTGGCGATGATCCTCCGCTGGGGCGCCGCCGGCGTCAGGCTGTCCTTCCTGTCGGTGGCCCTATGGTGGGGGCTCTTTACACTGCCGGCGCTGGCCTGGATCGCCGAGCCGCCGGTGGAGCATCAGGACTCGGCGGGGCCGAGACGGGTCTTTTCGGCTCTGGGTCAGACCTGGCGGGAGCTCCAAAGCTACCCCGACGCCCTGCGGTTCCTGGCAGCCTTTTGGCTCTACAACGACGGCATCGGCACCATCATCCGCATGGCCGCCGTCTTCGGCGCCGCCATGGGCATCGGCCAAGCTCACCTGGTGGGAGCCCTACTGGTGACCCAGTTCGTTGGGGTGCCCTTCGCCATGATCTTCGCCTCACTGGCCGAGGGCCTGGGCAGCAAAAGGGCCCTGACCACCGCCCTGTGGTGGTACGTGGCCATCGCCCTGGGAGCTGCCTTTATCTCCCAAAACTGGCATTTCTGGGCCATGGCCATCGCCGTTGGCATGGTCCAGGGAGGATCCCAGGCCATCAGCCGCAGCCTCTTCGCCTCCATGGTGCCGCCGGGTCAGAGCGGCCGCTTTTTCGGGCTCTACAACGTGTCCAGCAAGTTCGCCGGCATCCTGGGGCCCTTCCTCTGCGGCCTGGTAGTCCAGCTCTCAGGATCGCTGAAGCTGTCGTTGACGGTAGTGGCCCTGGACTTTTTGCTGGGGTTGCTGCTGCTGTCCTGGGTCGACGTGGGGCGAGGACGCCGCCGGGCCCAGCAGGGGCCTACATCGTGACAGGGCCCTGTTATTCCTACCTGCTGCGGTGCCGCGACGGCAGCCTCTACAGCGGCTGGACCAAGGACCTCCAGCGCCGCCTGGCGGCCCACAACGGCGGTCGCGGCGGCAAATACACCCGCAGCCACCGCCCTGTGGAGCTGGTGGCCTCCTGGTCCTGGCGCTCCCGCCGGGCGGCCATGCAGGCCGAGGGGCTGGTCAAGGCCCTGAGCCGAGCCCAAAAGGAGGCTCTGGTGACCGGGGAACTGACGCTGCGCTGCCACGATGACCGGGTAATCGTCGTCCCGTGCCCAGAGAGCCCTGGACCAAAGGCCTCAGATCTCCAGGAGCCCTGACGGGGCGGCGTAGTCCTGGATCAGCCCCTGCAGCTCCAGGCAGCGCCATTGGTCCACCTTTTCCAGAATCCGGGCGAAAAGCAGGCTGCAGTAGCGACAGTCCGCCAGGGCCCTGTGGTGCTTTCCCGCGGAAAACTCGAAAAAGCGGCTCAGGGAGCTGAGGCTATAGCTGGCCATGCCGGGAAAGGCGGCGCGGCTCAGCGTCAAGGTGTCGAATACCGCCGGGCTGCCCCAGGCCCGGGAAGCCCTTTTGATGGGCCCCTTCAAAAAGGCCAGATCGAAGGGGGCGTTGTGGAGCACCAGCGGCGACGGGCCCACGAAGTCCACCAGCTCCGAGGCCACTTCCTCCGCCGGCGGCTGATCCCGGACCATGGCGTCGCTGATGCCGTGGACCTGCTGGACGCTCTGGGGGATGGGACGCCCCGGATTGATCAGCCGTTGAAAAGCCTCCAATTCCTGGCCGGGCCGGAACCGCAGGGCGGCGATCTCCACGATGCCGCAATGGGCCGGTGAAAGCCCTGTCGTCTCTATGTCCAGGGCCACGAAGCCGGCCTCCCAGACTGAAATTCCGCTCATGGCCTGACCTCCCCATCACCGGCCCCGCAGAGCCGCAGCAGCTCCTGCACCGTCATGTCCTGGCGGATACCGAAACGGGTCAGCACGAAGTCGTACCGCGCCGGGTCCTGGGGGACAAAGCGCCGAAAGGCCTCGGTGATCTCCTGGGCCGTCTTGAGATCGGCGCCCTTCCGGTCGCTGAAGCCCAGGGAGCGACATATGGCGTACATATGGGTATCCAGAGGGATCAGTAGCTCCGCCGGATCCAGGCGATCCCAGCCGCCGGGATCCACAGCGTCGCAGCGGACCATCCACCGCAGAAACAGAAAATGGCGCTTGCAGGCGCTGTTCCGGCTGGGTCGGGCCAACAGAGAACTTTTGCCGCCGCCCTCCAGGGCTGCGATGAGCTCCTCCAGGGCCCCCAGCAGGCTGCCGGAGCTCTGCCGAGCCTGGACGACCAAGCCCTGGAGGGAGCCGTAGCGATCCACCGCCGATCGCAGGCCCTCCAGCAGAGAAACCACCTGGGCCCCATCGGTAAAGCGATGGCGAAAATCGCCGTAGAGCTCTCGCCACTGCCTAGGGCCGCTGTCGGCTAGAAAGGCCCGAGGCGAAGACCCCATAGGCGCCAGAACCCTGTCTATGCTGGATAGGATCGTCTTGACCCGGCCGTAGGCCAGGGCCGAAGCGATGAATCCCACGATCTCCCGGTCCTCGGGGGCTGGGTAGTCGTAGAGAAACTGCAGAGGATCGGGGGACACCAGGTCCCTGCGGTTGTAGAGACTATAGAGGGCCTCCAGTCGCTGGCCCAGATCGGCGCGATGGACCGCCATGGCCCGTTGCCTCCTTCCGGTGAAAATCCGCCGCCTTGACGCCTATTATAGACCAAAGACCAAAGAGGGGCCCGGAATTTCCAGGCCCCTCTCGGCAAGACTCAGATTCGACGCTACTAAAGGCCAGAGGCTACTCGGTGCGGGCAGCGAACTCCTTGTCCACCTGGAAGAGCTGATAGGCCACGTCGCCGGCCATCTGGACCAGATAGACGTTCTTGGCGGCGCTGTCCTCCTCCTCCACCTGCTCGTCCACGAACCACTGGAGCATGTTGGCCGTGGCGTAGTCCTTTTCCTCGTTGGCCAGAGCCACCAAGCCGTTGATCAGACCGGTTACCATAATCTCGTGGTTCTGGGCGTCCTCAAAGGCCTCCAGGGGGCTGGTCCAGTCGGACTTGGGCTCGGCGATAGCCTTCAGCACCGGGCGATTCCCCCGCTCAAAGAGATAGTCGTAGATCTTGAAGGCGTGTTCCATCTCCTCTTTGGCTTGATGGGCCATCCACTGGGCCATGCCCTCCAGGTTCTGGGCCGTGAAATAGGCCGACATGGCCTGGTAGAGATAGGCGGAATACATCTCCGCGTTGATCTGATCGTTTAACGCCGATTCCATTCGCTGGGAAAGTTTCATCTGGGATCATCCTTTCAATTAGTAATGATTCTTGTTATTGAGCTGAGTATAGCCTCTCTGCCCTGGCCGGTCAAGTAGGTAAATCCACGGAGTTGCACTCTGGGTCTTTCCCTCGGCGGCGTTGCCGCGCCTGGCCGTCGGCCAGGCCGCCGGGGCGATCACCATCCCAATTATAGCCTTGACGGCCTCTCGCCGACAGGGCGGGACTGGAAAAGCTCCGGGGCCATCTGATAAGATGTTCTAATCAAGCTAGAACTCAAGCTAGAACGCCTTTAGCCATTGAATCTTTTCACGGAGAGGAGCATTACCATGGCACTGGTCATCCACAACGCGAAAATCTACGTCCACCGGGGCACCTTCGCCGAGGCGATGGTGATCGACGGCACCAGAATCCAAGGCCTGGGCACCAGCCAGGACCTCTTGGCGGCCAATCCCAAGGCTGAGCGCTTCGACGCCGGAGGGCGGACGGTGGTACCGGGGTTCAACGACTCCCATTTGCATCTCCAGATGGTGGGGGCCAATCTGCGGTCGGTGAACCTCCACGGCGCCAAGGGCATCGACGACATCATCGCCCGGGTCAGGGCCTTTATGGACAAACACTGTCCCGCCCCGGGCACGCTGATCCACGGCTTCGGCTGGAACCAGGACCTCTTCGAGGGCTCTAACCGCCTGCCCGATCGCCGGGATCTGGACCGGATCACCACCCAATATCCGGTGGTGCTGGATCGGACCTGCGGCCACATCGCCGCAGCCAACAGCAAGGCCATAGAAATAGCGGGACTGACCAAGGACTCCCAGCCCCCAGCGGGAGGCGCCTTCGACCGCGACGAGGCCGGCGAGCTGACAGGAGTGTTCCGGGAAAACGGCTGCCAGCCCCTGAAGGCCCTGAAGCCGCCCATTACCAAGGAAAGCCTGCTCCAGGACCTGCGGGCAGCCATGGAGTACGCCGCCTCCTGGGGCATCACCTCGGTCCAGACCATGGATCTGCGGCCCGACTCCTGGGAGATCATGTGGGAGACCTATTGCCTGGCCCAGATGACCCCCACCATCCGGGCCTACCATCAGTTCAACTTCCAGGAGCCCCAGGGGTTCCAGACCTTTTTGGATAAAGGCTTCCAGACGGGCCGGGGCGATAGCTACAACAAAATCGGCCCCCTGAAGATGTTCGTCGACGGAAGCCTGGGCGCCAGGACGGCGTTGATGCGCCAGCCCTATCACGACGATCCTTCGACCTGCGGAATCGAGGTGTTGAACCAGCAGGAGCTGGACACCATGGTCCGCATGGCCACGGAGCACACCTGCCAGGTGGCAATCCACGCCATCGGCGACAGGGCTATCGAGCAGGTGTTAAACAGCTACGACAGCGTATGCAAGGGCTCCAACCCCCGGCGTCACGGCGTGGTGCACTGCCAGATCACCGATCGGGCTCTGTTGGAGCGCTTCAAGAAAAGCGACATCCTGGCCTACGCCCAGCCTATCTTCATCGACTACGATTCCACCATCGTGGCCGACCGGGTGGGCCCAGAACTGGCCGCCAGCAGCTACAACTTTGGCACCTTGACGAGGATGGGCGTCCACACCAGCCTGGGCACCGACTCGCCGGTGGAGGACCTGAACACCATGAACAACCTCTACTGTGCCGTCACCCGCAAGACCCTGAAGAACCCCGACGGGCCGGGCTACCTTCCCGAGGAGGCCCTGGACATCTACCAGGCCATCGACGGCTATACTATCGAAAGCGCCTACACCAGCTTCGAAGAGGACTGCAAGGGCCGGCTCAAGCCGGACTATTACGCCGATCTGGCAGTGTTGGACCGGGATATTTTCACCATCGCCCCCGAAGAGATCACCCAGGTGCGAGTCGACGCCACCATGGTGGGCGGACGCTGGGTCTACCAGCGCTGAGGCGCCCCAGCGACAGCCCGGCAACGCGGCAAAATGCGATAGCAAGATACTATGTTCAAGAGAAGAGAGGGAGGCCGCTCCGGGGGCCTCCCTCTCGCTTTTTCGCCACTTTCTTCGTTATGATAGTTCTGTTCGTTTTTTGCGCCCTGGCCTAGCGGCCGGCCAGGCCCCGCTCCTGGTCGGTTCCGGGAATCAAATTGTCCAGCAGACAGGCCGAGACGCCGGCCACGGCCATGGCCGTCTTGCCCAGTGCCCAGAGGATCTGCCCCACCAGGCCCCAGGAGAAAAAGAGCTCCTGCTGTTCCGTCACCCAGGCCGGCAATCCCAGGGCCATCAGGAAGGAAAAGCCCACGATCATCACGTTTCTCTGAGAGTTCATGTCGGCCCGCATCAGGGATTGGATACCCAGGGCGCCGATGACGCCGAAAAGGGCGATGTAGCAACCGCCGATGATAGGCGACGGGATGGTGGCGATCAGGGCACCGAACTTGCCGACGAAGCTCATGGCGATCAGCAGCACCGCGCCGGTGCGGACCACCCAGCGGGAGGCCACGCCGGTCAGGCCGATGAGGCCGATGTTCTCGGTGTAGGAGGTGCAGGCCACGCCGCCCAGCATGCCGCCCAGGGCACAGCCGAAGCCCTCGACGCCGAGGCCCTTACTGATGGTGCGCTCGTTGGGATCGGGAAGGCCGCAGGCGTTGCTGACGTTAAAGTAGTCGCCCAGGCTCTCGATCATCACGGCGAAGAACCCCGCCGCCATGGCTCCCACCGCCACCAGGCTGAACTTAGGCGTTCCCCAGGGGAAGATCTGGGCTCTGCGGAACCACTGGGCCTGCTCCACGCTGGTCATGTCGATATATACGGGGTGTCCCGGCTGGAAAAAGCCCAGTCTGCTCAGGCCCAGACAGGCCAGATAGACCAGGGCCACGCTGGCCAGGACGGAGAAGATGTTCATGAACTTGTTTTTAACGCCCAGGCTGAAGGTGAAGATCAGGATCACCACCGCCAGGGAGACGGGCCAGTAGTGGGCGGCGTTGTCGCTCACCGCCGTGGAAGCCAGGGAGAAGCCGATGGCCATGATGGTGGGGCCCACGGTGACGGGACCCACGAAGCGGCGAATTTTGCCGATGACGCCACAGTATCCCAGCAAGCCCAAGGCGACGCCGCCGACGATCAAGGCACCGCCGACGTACTGCATAATCGTCTCGGGGCCCTGGCCGGCGTAGATACCCACCACCGTCATAATGGGAGGGATAAAGCTGAAACTGGAGCCCTGGACGATGGGCAACCGCGATCCCAGACCACTGGTCTGGAAGAGGGTGCATATCCCCATGGTCAAATAGACGCAACTGATCAAAAAGCCTACCTGCAGCGCCGTCATCCCCATGGCGGGACCGCAGATCAGGGGAACCAAGGTGGTGGCTCCAAAGAGGGTCAACACGTGTTGAGCCCCGGCCAGCACCATCACCGGTAGCGACGGCACGTCGTCGACGCCGTAGACCAGCTTCTTTCTGTTTTCCAAGAACACCCACCGTCCTTTCTTGACGGGGCCATTATAGCACAACTTGGAAACCGGTTGCATAGAAAAATATCGCCCCTTTCTGGTTCACTGGAGGCCCTTGAATCTTTTCAGCGAGCTGTCTATAGTCTGAATTGGGGCCACTGGCTCCAGCGCCTCTCCGGGGCGCTCCACTCCACCGCAAGAAAGGCGGCGATGGCCGTGACGTTACACCACCAGGCGGAGCGCTGCGCCGAGCTGATCGCCCAATCGACCAGGATCGCAGCCCTCAGCGGCGCAGGGCTTTCCACCGCCGCAGGGATCCCAGACTTTCGGGGGCCCCAGGGCATTTACCGTCGGGCCGACGTGGATCCCGACCGGCTCTTTGACATCAACTACTTCCTGAAGGATCCCGGATACTACTACCGGTTTCACCGGGAGTGCGTGAAGGTCCTGGAAGGGGCCCAACCCACATTCACCCACCGTTTTTTGGCGAAACTGGAGGAGCTGGGAAAGCTTCAGGGCATAGTCACCCAGAACTTCGACGGCCTCCACGAGGCCGCGGGATCCCGCCAGCTCTGGGAGATCCACGGTACCATCCGTCACAGCCACTGCCTGAGCTGCCGGAGGCGCTTCGGCTACGACGCAGTCAACCGGCAGCTGGAGCTCCGGGAGGTGCCCCGGTGCGACTGCGGCGGCCTTATCAAGCCCGACATCGTCTTCTTCGGCGAGTCGGTGCTCCACCTGGACCGGTGCGAGAGCCTATGCTCCTCGGCGGAGCTGCTGCTGGTCCTGGGATCGTCGCTGAACGTGGTGCCGGCTGCGCTGTTGCCAGGGCTCTGCCGGGGTGCCATCGTGGTGGTCAACCGCGGAGCCGTGGCGGAAGGCTACCTTCCAGCCCGGCGGATCGCCCTGCGGGTCGACGCCGACCTGGACCAATTCTTCCAGGCGGTGGCCTCGGCCCTGGGTTGGCGTTGAAAAGCTATTTCCAGAAGTCCCTAGAGCGCACAAAACAGGACGAGGACGGCCCCTCTGGCTGCCCTCGTCCTGTTTTGTGGTTTATCCGTCTGCAGATTCTGTAAGGTTCCGGGGAATCAGTTCTCGGCGATCATCACTGGATCGCCATCGTTGAGGTTCCGTCCGCCGGAGACCACCACCACGTCGCCGGCCTCGAGTCCCGAGGTGACAGTCACGTGACGTCCCGACCCCATGCCGGTGACCACCGGCGTCACGTGGACCCGGCCGTCCTCCACCAGCAGCACCGTACCGTCGGACCGCAGGGCCTCGGTGGGGATCACCAGGGGATTGGCCTCCGAGGCCTCCACCAGGTAGACCCGGGCGAACATGCCCGGCTTGAGGATATAGCCCAGGCTGGCGTTGTCCACCGTCACCTCGATGCGCACCGTCCGGGTCGAGGTGTCCACAAAGGGATTGATCAGCGTCACCTCGCCGGCGAACTGGCGGTCGGGGATGCTTTCGAAGTTCAGCGCCGCCTCCATGCCGATCTGGACCCGGTTCATCATACCCTCGGGGATGTCGATCAGCGCCCGGACGAGGTCGATCCTGGCGATGCGGAACACGTCGGAGCTGGTGGTCAGTAGGGCACCGGGAGCCCAATCGTAATCGTCCATGATCATGCCCTGAATCGGGGCGGTCAAGGTGTACTCCGACAGCACCACTTCCTGGGCTGCCAGATTGGCCTGGGCTTGCTCAACCTGGGCCTGGGCCTGGGCGTAGGAAGCCTTGGCGGCCTGGAAGGTGGTATCTCTGGTGTCGAACTCCTGCTGGGTGGCATAGCCCTCCTGGCGCAGCCGGGTGTAGCGGTCCAACTCCCTCTGGGCGTTGTCCATCTGCACCTTGGCCTCGGTGGCCTGGGCGCGGTTCACCGCCACCTGGGCCCGCAGGGCCGCTACCTGGGCGGCCTGGTCCCGATGGTCCAGCACCGCCAAGGTCTGGCCCACTTCTACTCGGTCGCCGGTGGAGACCTTCAGGGACTCCAGGCGGCCGGTGACCTTGGGCTTCAGCTCCACTTCCTCCAGGGCATTCAGCGTCGAGGTGGTGTTATATCCGGTGGTCACCATGTCCCGCCGTTCCACCATGGCCACTTCCACCCGGGTCACCACCGGCGCGTTGACGTTGGCCTGGGCGGTATTGTCCTTCAGCCAGGCCCAAGCTAGGGCGGGGGCGGCTCCCCCCAGACAGGACAGCGCTACCGCTGCCAGGATCGCTTTTTTCTTCATAACAGCACCTCTTCTTCCGAATTCTTCCGAAAGTCTCGCCTGTGAACCCCAAAACCGCGACCAAGGGTCAATCCTGGGGGATGCCATGGTCCACCAACTCGCCCATGACCAACCACAGGTTGGCCTGGGCCACCCGGCTGTCCCGGAGGTAGCCAGCCAGATCTTGGCCGGCCTGGGTCAGGTCCGACCGGGCCTGGAGGACATCCAGCTGAGTGTTGACGCCCTCGCGGTAGCCCACCTCGGCGTAGCGGAGGCTCTCCCTGGCGAAGACCAGGTTGGCGTTGCCGGCTTCCACGGTCTCCAGGGCGTTCATCAGCGCCAGCCGGGCGTCGACCAGATCGGCCCGGATCTGCTCCTCCAGCTGGAGCACCGCCTGCTTGGCCTGTTCCAACTGGGACTTGGCCGACTTGACGTTGCCGCTGGTCAGGCCGCCGTCGTAGAGGGGTATGCTGAGCACCAGCGAGGCCGACCATTCGTCGTCGTCGGTGCTATAGGTGCCACCGTTGGCAGTACGGGCGAAGCGATAGCCCGCCGAAATGGACAGATCGGGCAACATGCCGCTGCGGGCCACGGTGACCTCCTTCTCCTGGATCTTCTGGGCCGTCAGTAACCGCTGGTAGTCGCCGCGCTGGCTCAGGGTCCGCTCCAGCAGCTCCTGGCCCTGCTCGGGCTGCAGCGGCGCCAGACTGGCCAGATCGGGCAGGCCCTCAGAGAGGTCTCCCAACAGTTCCAGCGGCGTCTGGGGCGGCAACCGCAGCAGGGTGCAGAGGGCGATCCGCGAGGCCTCCAGGTCGTTGCCTGCCGAGATGTAATCGGCCCGGGCGCTTTCCTTCTGCTGGCGCACCCGCACCAGGTCCAGGTTGGTGGAGAGGCCGAACTCCACCCGGCGGATCAGCTCCTGCTCGGCCTCCATGTAGTAGTCCAGGGCGTCTCTGGTGGTGCGCAACACCTCCCGGCGGTAGAGCACGTCGCAGAAGGCATCCCAGACCTCCTTGGCCACGGTCTCACGGACGTCGTCAAGGTTCTGTTGGGCCTGACGGATGCCCAACTTGCCCTGTTGGGCCTGGGCCTGAGCCCGTCCGCCGGAGTAGACAGACTGGGTCACGTCGACCCGGGCCAGGGCCTCATTGTCGGGCTGACCTGACATGTCGTAGCCGTTGGCCTGGCCGCTGACGGTAAGGGTGGGCAGCAGTCCTGCCGAATAGGCCTTGCTGTCACCCTTAGCCCGCTCCACGTCCTCCCTGGCGGTCTGGACCGTCAGGTTCTCGTTCAGGGCCATTCGCAGCGCCTGTGTCATAGTCAAAATCAAGGCCTCGGCGTCGCCAACCTCGGCCACGTGGGCGCCCTGGACGTCCTCGGGCTGGGCCAGGGCCGCCATAGGAGCTGAAGCCGTCAGAGCTACCGCCCAAAGGGCTGCCAGATATCTCCTGTTCATGCCAATTCCTCCCGAACTCCGTAGTGACCCGAGGTCTTGCGACGCCGGCTCAATAATCTCATGACCCGCTCCTGCAGGTCGTCCATGATCAAGTAGACCACTGGGATGACCAAAAGCGTCAGCAGCGTAGACGTCAAAAGGCCGCCGAAAAGGGCTACTGACATGGGCTGACGGGATTCGGACCCTTCGCTGAGCTTCAACACCGCCGGAATGGCGCCAATCAACGTAGTCAGCGACGTGTTCAAAATGGCCCGGAGCCGCAGAGGGCCGGCATTGATCACTGCCTGGATCTTTTCCACTCCCTGGGCTCGTTGCTGTTCGATAAAGTCCACCAGGATGATACCGTTGTTCACCACGATGCCGATCAGCAGGATTATGCCCATGTAGCTCATCAGGTCCAGCTTACAGCCCGTCAGGTAGAGAAGCCCAAAGGCTCCTGGTGTCATCAGCGGCAGCGAGAACATAACCGTAAAGGGATGGATAAAGGACTCGAACTGGATGGCCATGACCATGTAGACCAAAGAGATGGCCACGATCAGAGCCGTCCTGAGCCGAGCGAAGTCCTGCTGCTGGTACTTGGTCTGGCCGACGGGGATCAGCATGACCCCCGAATCGGAAGAGACCCGGTTTCGGAGCAGCTGCTCCATCAGCTCAACGCCCTGGCCCGTGGAGAAGTCGCTGGTCACGTTGGCCTCGATGGTCAGCGAGGTCTGACGGGAATAGCGCTTGATCACGCTGGGAGCCAGCACCTCTTCCAGGGTCAGCAGTCCCGGGATCTGGACGATGTCGCCGTCGCCGTTTTTCACCGCCACCTGCTGGAGGTTGTCGACGCTGCGGCGCTGGTCCTTGCGGGACATCAGGCGGATGTCGTAGCGGTAACCGCCCTCTTTAAACACTCCGGCCTTGACGCCGCCGAAGTAGGCCAACAGTTCGGTGGTCAGCGACTGGATGTCCACGTTCATGGCGTCGGTCATGTCTCGGTTCAGCTTGACCTCGAACTGGGGCTTGTCCAGGCGCACGTCGGTCTCGATGTCCAGGAATTTGCCGGTAGCCCGCATGTCGGCGGTGAGCCCCTCGGCCACATTCAGCAGCGTTCGGGTGTCGGCACCGACCAGGGCCATTTCCACGTCCTTGCTGCCCATGGCGGCGAAGTTCAGCGTCACGTCCCGGAACATGGGCGTCAGGGTCTGTCGTAGGTCGTCCATGATCTCGGTGAAGCCAGGACGCTCCGACAGAGGCGTCAACTGGACGTACATGCTGGCCTTGTTGCTTTCTTCGCCCATGCCTTCGCCCACCATGCCGGTGGTGTAGCGCACGTAGGGATTGTCGTTGACCCGCCGGGCGATCTCCTTCATCACTCGAGTGGACTCCTCGATGTCAGTACCCGAGGGTAGCTCGCAGGAGATCCGGAACACGCCCTGGTCGTCGTTGGCCATGAAAGAAGTTCCCACCAGACTGGCCAGGAAAATGCCGAAGACGAAGATCCCTATGGTGACCGTCATGGTCACCTTGCGGTGGTGGACCACCCAGGTCAGGGCCTTGCGGTAGGACCGCTCCCAACCCTGGATGATGGCGTCGCAGAACCGGGCGGCCCGGTTGGGCGTACTGCGGTGCAGGATCCGGGAGCAGAGGAACGGCGCCAGGGTCAAGGCGATGACCAGCGACAGCGACAGCGTCAGCACCACGGTGATACCAAAAGCAAAGAAGAAGCGGCCAATGATGCCGCCCATAAAGGCGATAGGCGCGAACACTGCGATACTGGTCAAGTTGCCGCCAAGAATCGAAAAGGCCACTTCCTTGGTGCCCACCGAGGCGGCCTCCATGGCCGATTTACCGTCCTTCATGTGGCGGTCCACGTTGTCCAACACCACCGTGGTGGCGTCCACCACCATGCCCACGGCCAGGGAGATGCCCATCATGGACATGTTGTTGATGGTCACTCCGGCGGCCTGCATCAGCACGAAGCTGCCGATCAAGCAGGTGGGGATGGACACGATGGTCACGAAGGTGGCCCGGATGGTCTGGAGGAAGAACAGCAGCAGCAGGGCGCAGAGCACCACGGCCTGCATGGCGTCGCCGGCCACGCCGCTCATGGAACGGCGAATGAAGTCGGCCTGGTTGTAGGCCACGGTGAGCTCCATGTCGGGGGGAAGCATCCGCTTCAGCTCCTCGAACTGGGCCACGATGGCGTCGCAGACCGCCACCTCGTTGGCGCCGCGCTGTTTACGCACGGCGATCATGATGGTCTCCTCGTCGTTGAACAGGGCGGTCTGGCTGATCTCCTCGAAGCCGTCTTCCACGTCGGCCACGTCGCCCAGGCGGATCACCACGCCGGAGCGGGTGGTGATGGGCAGCTGCTTCAGCTCCTCCACCGAGGTGTACTCGCCCTCCATGCGCAGGTCCATGTTGATCCTGTCGATGATCAAGCTGCCGGCTGGGAGCTCCACGTGCTTGCCCGCGATGGCGTCGGAGATGTCCTGGACCACCAGCCCCCGGGAGCGGAGCCGAACGGGATCGAGCCAGATCCGGATCTCCCGATCCCGCCAGCCAGGGGTGCTGATGTTGCCCACGCCGCTGATGGCCTGGAGCCTGATCTTGGCCACCTTATCGACGAAATGGACCTTGTCGCGATAGGACGCCGGCCCCGACAGAGTGGCCATAACCAGAGGGGTATCGCCGATGTCGTACTTTTCCACGATAGGCGTATCGGCCTCGTCGGGCAGGTCCTCCATGGCGGCGTTGACCTTGTCTCGCACGTCGGCTGCGGCGGCGTCGATATCTCGATCCAGCACGAACTCGATGACCGTCACAGCGATGCCCTGATAGCTGGAAGAGGTCATGCTGTCGATGCCCGAGATAGCCGCCAGTTCCTCTTCCAAGACGTCCACGACGTCGTTGTCCATGACCTCCGCCGTAGCGCCGTCCATGGTGGTGGTCACCATGACCACCGGAAGGTCCACGTCGGGAATTCTCTGCATCCCCATGGTCCTATAGGCCATTAGGCCGAAATAGACCAGGGCTATGCTGCAGATCAAGACCGTCACAGGACGGCGCAGCGATGTATCGACGATATTCATAGCCTTTCATTACCTCCATTGCCGACGCCTTGCAGGATCTCCTGGGTGATCTCGGCGATCACCGCCGGCGAAGTTATATCCAAATCGGCCCTGTACTGCAACGCCAAATCCAACCCCGATAGTACCGAGATGATCATGATAGCCATCAGATCGGCCTGGCCCCTGCGAAAGACTCCTTGGTCCATGCCCCGCAGGAGCAGGGACTTCATGGCGTCCTGGAGCCTCCAGAGGGGGTCCCGGCCCAGGAACTTTTGCTTCTCCAGGGGCTTCAGGCTGCCCAACATCTCCCAAACGGCGATGTGGAGAAAGCCCATGGACTTGATGCCACCCACCCAAAGGGGGATCAGGTTCTTCAGGATCCGGTAGCTGTCGGGGTCTTCCTTCATCATCCGCTCCACTTCCTGGGCGCCTCGCTCTGCCAGGCGCTCCTGGATGAAGTAGACCACGTCGTGTTTGTCCTGGAAATAGTTGTAGATGGTGCCCTTGGCCACGCCGATCCGAGAGGCCAGCTTTTCCATGGTGAAGCCGGACCAGCCTTCGGAGCTCAGGATCTCGCAGGCCGCCTCAAAGGCCCTTTGACGGATGGCTTCCTCTATCATCTCCCGTTTTTGTTCTGAAAATCGCGGCACCGAAACACCTCCCTGACTCAGAGGTCAAAAAAATGACCGCTCGAACATTTATGTCGATATTCCTACTCTACCACAGTTGGCCTACTTTGTCATTGTGAGAATAGCGGAGGGGCGAGACTTTTTTTGATGTCGCCGCAGGGAGGCGAAAGAACGGGAAAGGGAGCTCTGGAAATTCTTCGGCAGTTTCACGAAAAAGGCGGGGCTCCGCCGGTGGAGCGCCGCCTGGCAAAAAATGGGCTCAAAGGGATCTAGCGAATAATAATCCTAGCGGATGCGGACCCAGAGCACCTCCTCGTCGCCGCTGTAAAAGTCGTCGTCACTGGGCGGCCAGGCCATGGTGCTGGTTGAGGTCCTGTAGAGGCCGTTGGAAGAGGCCATCGAGGCCAGCCGCTGGCGAACCCCCTCGGAGTGGCCCGTGGCGTCGTAGCTGAGAAAATAGCCAGTCCCGCCCGAGGACAGCTCCACCTCGGTGACCAGCTCGGTATCGGGGTAGTGATCGCCCAGGGGAGCGTCGAGATAGCGCTCCAGGCCGTCCTTGGTGGGCAAATCGTCGCTGTCAGTGCCCACCTGGTCGGCGTAGAACATCAGAGCGGCGGTCTTCACAGTCCGCAGGTCGGCCACCACCTTAGTGGCCTCGGCCTTGTCAGTCACGTCTCCCAAGGTAAGCATCACCGTGCTGGACAGTATGCCGATGACGATGATCACCACCAAAAGCTCCACCAACGTAAACCCTTGCCGACGTCGAAGCTTCATCGTGAATACAGGACCTCCCTTCGCTATAAATAGCAGTTAAATTGGCCGAAATTGCTCTGGCAATATTCCGCCACCTCCCGGCTCGTCTTAAGGGCCATGACCTGGGTCGCGGCCTCTTCCATGGCCTGCTGGCTCAGCGACGCGATAATCCAGTGGGTCCGCAGCAACGCCGAGGGATTGACACTGAAGATCTGGAGCCCCAACCCCATCAACAGGGGGATCATCAGGGGATCGCCGGCCATCTCGCCGCAGAGGCTCACGGGCTTGCCGGCTTCCTTGCCCTTTTGGATGACCTGATGGATCAGCCGCAGCACTGCGGGGTGAAAGGGCGAGTAAAGCGGCGCCAGGGTGGGGTCGCTTCGGTCCACAGCCATGGTGTACTGGACCAGGTCGTTGCTGCCGATGCTCAGGAAATCGCACTCCTGGATCAGCAGATCCGAGATCACCGCCGCAGCCGGAGTCTCCACCATCACCCCTAGGCTCACCGATCCGAAGGGGATCTCCTGCTTGCCCAGCTCACCTTTGAGGTCCTCCAGCACCGCCTTGGCGGCTCGTAGCTCTCCCAGGGTCGTCACCAGGGGCAGCATGATGGCCACAGGGCCATGGGCGCTGGCCCGCAACAGGGCCCGAAGCTGGACCCTAAAGATGTCCACCCGCGACAGGGAGTAGCGGATGGCCCGACGGCCCAGGGCTGGGTTGGAGTCCTCGTGGATGTTCAGGTATTGGGGGATCTTGTCGCCGCCGATGTCCAGGGTCCGAAAGACCACGGTGCGGCCCTTCATGGCCGTGACGGCCTGCTTGTAGTGGCCGTACTGCTCTCCCTCGGTGGGCAGCCGGTCCCGCTCCAGGTAGAGGTACTCGGTCCGGTAGAGCCCTACGCCGCGGCCATCCTGGTCCAGGATGTCCTTGACGTCCTTGAACGAGGCGGCGTTGCCCTGAACGGTGAAGGCCCTGTCGTCGCTGCTACGGATGGGCCGGCCGATGTAGCTCCGTAGGTGCTCCTGGAACTGGAGAGCCTCCTGTTGCCGCCGGCGGTACTCCTCCAGGGTCTCCTGGTCTGGCGAGAGGATCACCTGGCCGGAGCTGCCGTCGACGATGGCCAAATCGCCGGGACAGACTAGATCGGTGACGTGGTCGATGCCCACCACCGCCGGTTTGTGGCAGTTGCGGGCCATGATGACGCCGTGGGTCACCCTGGTGCCCTCCTCGGCCACGATGGCCAGGACCTTGTCCTTTTGGATCAGGGTGATGTCGGCGCCGTTGAGGTTCCGGCAGACCATGACCACGCCCTCGTCGTCCTGGCTCAGGTGGTGGCCCTCCTCGATGTGGAGCAACAATCGACAAACCCGGGCGGCAATGTCCTTCACGTCGTCGGCCTTGGCCTTGAAGAAGTCGCTGTCCATGGACTCGAAGACCTGGACGAACTTGTCGGCCAGGGTCTTCATGGCCCAGGGGGCGCTGACGTTCTCGTCGACGATCTTATTGCGGACCTGGTCGATGAACTCCGAATCCTGGAGCATGGCCCCGTGCTGGGCCATCTCGCCGTCCTCGTCGCCACAGGGGCCGTAGACCTTGGCGATCTCCCGACCGGCCATCTCCAGGGCCAAGTCCAGCCGCTCCAGCTCCATGTCCACGTCGTCCACGTAGTCCCGCTCGATCTCCACCTGTTCCTTCCAGTCCACGTAGATCCGCCCGATGGCAATGCCAGGAGAGACCCCCAAGCCCTTCATAGCCCCCGCCTCCTCAAGCGCTCAAATCCCCAGGGCCTCGCCCGCCTCGGCTCCGGCCTTCGGTTCTCCTCGATTGTATCACAGCGCTCTAGTTCGGCCCGAGACGCAGCAGCGCGGTTTCCGGGGATGAAGCGAAAAAACGGCAAGAGTTGCGTTAAAGAGCTGAGGGGAGTTGACTTTTTTTCTTCAATAGGTGTAGCATTAGCCCACTAATAGTTAGCAGGCTAATTGATTTTTTTCGGCTTTATTTCGGAAAGGCAGGGACGGCCATGGCGATACCCTTTCACCTGTTGCTCCAGCGGGCTTTGCTGGCTCAGCGCAAGACCTCCCGGCCCTGGATGGAGGCCCTGGAGCTGTCGCCGGGGCAGCCCAAGATCCTCTATTACCTGGCCGAGACCGGGGGCTGCATCCAGCGGGAGTTGGCGTCGATCTGCGCCATCGAGCCCGCCACGGTATCCAAACTGCTGGACAGCCTGGAGCTTCGGGGCTTGATCCAGCGGGAGAGCACCGGCAGCTGCAAGCGGTCGGTGATGGTGCGCTTGACCTCCCAGGGTGCCCAGCTGCAACAGCAAGTGCGGCAACTTTACGGCAAAATCGAGGACCGAGGACGGCGAAACTTTTCCCCTCAGGAGTGGAATCAGTTCCGGGAGTTTTTGGAACGGCTTTACGTCAATTTTTCGGAACCGGAATCGGAAGAGTCCGATCCCGATCTTCGGCAGTGATCTTTCATAGTGGAGAAGGAGAGTGGTTGCGATGGCCCAGGACGCCGCCGCCCGTGCACAGTTTTTGAAGATGACTACCACGCCGGTACCCAAGCTGATCTGCCGCCTGGCAGGGCCCACCATCGTCAGCATGATGGTCTCGGCGCTGTACAACATGGCCGACACCTTTTTCGTGGCCAAGCTAGGGACCAGCGCCGCCGGGGCCGTGGGAATCGTGTTCTCCTTGATGGCCATCATCCAGGCCGTGGGCTTCATGTTCGGCATGGGCGCCGGCAGTATCGTCTCCCGCAGGCTGGGCGAGGAGAAAAACGACGAGGCCAGCTGCGCCACCTCCACGGCCTTTTTCACCGCTTCGGCGGTGGGTGCCCTGATCGCAGCAATGGGGTTGACCCATATGGACCAGCTCATGTACTTCCTGGGGGCCACCGACACGATTCTGCCCTACTCCAAGAGCTACGCCAGCTACATCCTCTACGGCGCTCCGGTCATGTGCGCTTCCTTTGTGATGAACACCAACCTGCGGGCCGAGGGAAAGTCGATCTTCGCCATGATCGGCATCGGCACCGGCGGCCTGTTGAACATCCTGCTGGACCCCATTTTCATATTCACCTTTGACCTGGGTA
>CAZCKP010000012.1:0-17604 GCA_964499295.1 uncultured Synergistaceae bacterium
CGGGGACTAAAATAGGCCCAGCACGCCCGGACTCCGGGCACCTAGGAGGAGAGACCATGAAAAGAAGCGTCATCGCGATGGCCCTGGCGGCGGCTCTTTGGGCCACAGCAGCGGGAGCTGCCGGAGGTCCCCTGTCCCGGCAGGTGATCCTCTATCCCTCGGGAGGCCAGGTCCTGGAGACCTGGGAGCTGACCTTCCAGGAGGGCCGGGCGGTGGTGGCCTTGCCTCCCGAGGCCCAGAGCCTGGTTCGCTTCGACCTGGAAGAAGGCACGGCGGCGGAGCTGTCGCTGCGGCCCCTGACCCAGGAGGCCCAGGAGTCACCGAGGATCGCGGCGCTGCGGTCCGACGTCGCCCAGGCTCAGAGGGCCCTGACCGAGGCCCAGGCCAAAATCCAGGCCCTGGAGGCTCAAATGGCCTTCTGGAAGGCTCCGCCGATCCAGGTGGCCAAGGTGGGGGACCTGAACCAGATCGGCCAGAAGTCGGCCCAGGAGCTGCAGAACCTGGTCAAGCAGATGGCCCAGGCCCAGGAGGCCCAGGCTGCGGCGTCTCAGGGGCTGGATCGGGCCAAATCCGCCCTGGTCCAGGCCGCTCCTGAGACGCCGCCGGTCCAGCGCCAGCTGGAAATCCAACTGCCCTACGGCCTCAACGGCACCCGCCAGGGCGTATTGAGCTACGCCGTGGACGACTGCGGATGGACGCCGGGCTATCGCCTGGACGCCCAGACCGGCAAGGACCAGGTGACGCTGGTGCGCACTGGCAGGATCGTCCAGCGCAGCGGCAGCGATTGGGATGGCGTCCAGGTGGTGCTCCTCAGCGGCGCCTCCTGCGACGCTGTGACGCCGCCAGAATTGGATCCCTGGCGGATTCAGCGGCTCCAGGACGCCCCCATGGCCATGAGGGCCATGGCTGCCCCGGCCCCGGCGGCTAACGCATCGAGGCCCCAGTACTACGAGGGCGCGGCGGCGGCCATCTGGGACCTGGGCCGCCGGGACCTGAAGTCGGGCCAGCCCCTGGAGCTGGAGCTGAACCGCCAGAGCTGGAAGGCCCAATTCTGGAGAGTGGCCCAGCCCTTCCAGGGCTCCTCAGCCTATTTGATGGCCCAGCTGGCGCCGGGAGCGGCGATCTGGCTGCCTTCGGCGCCGGCCCAGTTCTTCGTCAACGGCCTCTACATCTGCGAGGGCTCCTTTGAGATGACGGCTCAGGACGAGGAGATCTTCTTCGGCGTGGATCCCCTGGTCTCGGTGACGATGAAGCAGCAGCGGAACCAGAGCGGCGACAGGGGAATTTTGACGGCCCAGCAGAGCCGGACCTGGGAGTGGACCATCGAGGCCGTCAACGGCCACCGCTCGCCGGTGAAGGTCCGCATCCGCGACGCCCAGCCCCAAAGCGGCGACCAGGACCTGGTGGTCACCGTGGACTCGGATCCCCAGCCAGCCACCAGGGGCCGGACCCTCTTCTGGGACCTGGAGCTGGCGCCAGGAGAGAAACGAAGCCTCCGCCACAGGGTGACCTTCACAGCCCCCAGGGAGATGGAGGTCCATCCCGGCCGCCGGTAGCGTCAAGGCCCAGGGAGCCCCGGCTCTCTGGGCCTTTTTCGCGGCCTTAAATCCCGATAGGCCCATAGAAAGAGATCGAAGAAATTGACCTATGCTGATCTTCGCTAGGGGATAGGGGGAACAGGAGAAGGTCCATAGAGAAAAGATCCTTGCGCCTCCCCTACCCCTGTGGTAACATGTTCGGAAAATTTACAGCCTTTATCAAGAGCCAGGGGAGAGAGTCAGCTCTGTGATCCTGCGCCAACCTGCCCTTTTAGGGTGTGGTGGTCCTGCTGACAGCGATAAGTGCACGCCACGCCGAGAGGCCGCCTTGTCGCAGAGGGCGGCCTCTTTTTCGTGGAGGACCAACTTGAACCCGATTTAGGAGTGAGGCTACTGTGAAGGACTTTTTCGATCTGCCCAGGCCCAGCTTTAGCTTTGAGATCTTCCCGCCCAAGGGGACCGGCGATCTCTCGTCGATTTTCGCCACCATCGACGGGCTGGCCAGCCTGGCCCCGGACTTGATCAGCGTCACCTACGGCGCCGGCGGGTCCAGCCGGGAGAACACCGTGGACATCGCCGGAGCCATCCAGAACCGCTACGGCATCGCCGGCGTGGCCCATCTGACCTGTATTGGAAGCTCCAGGGCCGAGGTGGACCGGCTTTTGCAGGAGCTGCAGCAAAGGGGCGTCAAGACCCTGCTGGCCCTGCGGGGGGACCTGAAGGACCCCTCCCAACTGGGGGAATTCAAGCACGCCTCGGAGCTGATCGCCTACGTCCGGCAGAGCTACGATTTTCGGATCCTGGCGGCCTGTTATCCCGAAAAGCACCAGGAGGCTCCGTCGTTGGAGGAGGACCTGACCCATCTGAAAGAGAAGGTGGATTGCGGCGTCGATGGCCTGATATCCCAGCTCTTTTTCGACAACGATCTGTTCTTCCGATTTTTGGAGCGGCTTCGCTCCCTGGGCATCACCGCGCCGGTTATCGCCGGAGTGATGCCCATCACCTCGGCCCAGCAGATCCCCAAGGTGGTGGAGCTCTGCGGCGCCTCGGTACCCCAGCGGGTGCGGGACTTCGTGGCGGCCTACGGCCACAACGCCATGGCCCTGAAGGAGGCCGGCGTGGCCTACGCCACCGAGCAGATCGCGGATCTGCTGGCCCGGGGCGTCGACGGCGTCCACGTCTACACCATGAACCAGGCGGCGGTGGCCCGTAAAATCGCCGAGAACCTGCGGGGGATCCTCTACGCCCTGCGGGTCAAGAGGCACTGATGTGTTCACCCCGGCTATGGTGGACGACGCCCTGCGGTTTATGGCCGTTCCGCCGTCGGGCCGCAGCGAGGAGCTGCGCCAGTTGGTGCGCCGGGCTGCGGAAAAGCTGGAATCCATCGCCGCCGTCCGCCAGGTCTGGCGGCGCTTTCCCCTGGAGCTCCGCCAGGATGGGATAACCCTGGAGGGGCTGTCCATCGCCAGCCGAGACCTGGCCCGGCTTTTCGCCCGGTGCCGCAGCTGTTACCTCCTGGCTTCCACTCTGGGCTTTGAAGTGGACCGGGCCATAGCTCTGGCCCAGAGAGTGGACATGGTGGAAGGCCTGGCCCTGGACGCCTGCGCCTCTGTCTGGGCCGACGCCGTCTGTGACAGCGCTGAGGTCCAGATCGCCCAGGAGTTGTCGCCGGGGGAGCACTTGACCATGCGCTTCAGCCCTGGCTACGGCGACGTGGCCCTGGAGGCCTCGGCGGGGCTGTTGGAGCTGCTGGACGCCCGGCGGCGCATCGGTTTGACCATGACGAAAGGGGCCATGCTGACGCCGGTCAAATCGGTGACAGCGCTGATCGGCGTCTCCTGGCAGAGCGAGGACCGCCGGAGGAACTGCGCCCGCTGCGGCGCTGTCATGAACTGTCGCTATCGCAAAGGAGGCGACCGCTGTGGTCTCTGAGATCTCGAAATCCAAGGGAATTCCCCAGCTGGGAAGGGAGATATTGTTTTTCGACGGCGCCATGGGCACCCAGCTTCAGGCCCGGGGGCTGAAGCTGCGGGAGCTGCCCGAGGCTCTGAACCTGACCCGTCCCGAGGTGGTCCGGCAGATCCACCGGAGCTACCTGGAAGCCGGCGCTGACTTCGTCACCACCAACACCTTTGGGGCCAATCCCTTCAAGGCCGCGGCGACGGGCTATTCGGTGGAAGAGCTGGTCCGAGCCGGGACCCTGTTAGCCCGGGAGGCGGCGTCGGCGTTCCCCAGGGCCAGGGTGGCCCTGGACATCGGCCCCAGCGGCAAGATCCTGGAGCCTCTGGGAGACGCTTCCTTTGAGGAGATCTACCAGGCCGTGTGCCTCCAGGTCCGAGCCGGCGCTCCCCTCTGCGACGTTGTGCTGCTGGAGACCTTTACGGACCTCTACGAGCTGAAGGCTTCGATCCTGGCGGTAAAGGATTGCTGCGACCTGCCTATTTTCGCCACCATGACCTTCGAAGAGGGGGGCCGGACCTTTTTCGGCGCTGGGCTGGAGTCGATGGTGCTCACCCTGGAGGCCCTGGGTGTCGACGCCCTGGGCCTTAACTGCTCCCTGGGGCCGGAGCAGCTGCTGCCGCTGGTGGAGCAGCTCTGTGGGCTCACCTCCCTTCCCGTGATGGTCCAGCCCAACGCCGGGCTGCCGGTGATGGACCGGGGAGCCTCGGTTTACGACGTCACGTCGGAGCACTTCGCAGCCCAGATGGCCCGTTTTGCCGAGAGAGGCTGCGCCATCCTGGGAGGCTGCTGCGGCACCGGCCCCGACTACATCGCCAAGACCGTCCAGGCGGTGGGACGGGCCCTCCGGCCCCGGACGGTGGCCCGCCGGCCGGGGATCTGCAGCGCCGCCCGGGCGGTATGGTTCGACGACGTGGTGGTCATCGGCGAGCGGCTGAACCCCACCGGCAAGAAGGCTCTCCAGGCGGCGTTGCGGTCCCAGGACTACGGCTATCTCCTCCAGGAGGCCTTGAAACAACAGGACCAGGGAGCCCAGGTGCTGGACCTCAACGTAGGACTGCCCGACATCGACGAGGCAGCAGTGCTGAAAAAAGCGGTCATGGAGATCCAGGGGGTGCTGAACCTGCCCCTTCAGATCGACTCGGCCGACGCCGCGGCCATAGAAGCTGCTGTCCGGATCTACAACGGGAAACCCTTGATCAACTCCGTCAACGCCAAGGAGTCCAGCCTCCAGACGGTGCTGCCCATAGCCAAAAAGTACGGCGCCGCCGTGGTGGCCCTGACTCTGGACGAATCGGGAATTCCCCCCACCGCCGAGGCCAGGGTGGCGCTGGCCCGGAAGATCCTGGACCGGGCCCTGGAACTGGGGATTCCCCGGGAGGACCTGTTCATCGACTGTCTGACCCTGACGGCCTCGGCCCAGCAGGACCAGGTAGCCCAGACCTTGAAGGCCCTTCGAATGGTCAAGGAAGATCTAGGCCTTCCCACGGTTTTGGGAGTCAGCAACGTGTCCTTCGGCCTGCCCCAGCGGCCTGCGGTGAACCGCACCATGCTGGCCCTGGCCTTGGCCCAGGGATTAAAGGGAGCCATTATGAACCCCGGCGACGGTGGAATGCAGGAGACCCTGGCGGCCTATCGAGTCTTGGCCGGCAAGGACCGGGATGCCCAGGCCTGGATCCAGCGCTGTGCCGGGATGTCCCAGCCCTCGCTCCCCGAGGCGGCAGCCCAGGGGCAGCCCGCCCCACCGGAGCCAGGGGATTCCTTGCCAGGGGGCGCTTTGGCCTCGGCCATCGCCGGGGGCTTGAAGGACCAGGCCCGAGAGGTGGCCCGGCAGCTGTTGGACCAGATGGCGCCGTTGCAGGTGGTGGAAGACCACATCGTCCCGGCCCTGGACGGCGTCGGCCAGGACTACGAGGCCCAGAGGATATTTCTGCCCCAGCTCATCAAGGCCGCCGAGGCAGCCAAGGCCGCCTTTCAGACTGTTCAGGAGGCCCTGGTGGCAGCTCAAGAGGAAGGAGCCCAACCCGAGGGGATGGTGGTGTTGGCCACGGTGAAGGGCGACGTGCACGACATCGGCAAGAACATCGTCAAGGTGCTGCTGGAGAACTACAATTTCCGGGTGCTGGACCTGGGCAAGGACGTGGCCCCCGAGGTGGTGGTCCAGGCCGTGAAGGACCACCACCCTCCCCTGGTGGGCCTCAGCGCCCTGATGACCACCACCGTGGCCACCATGAAGGACACCATCGCCCTGCTGCGCCAGCACTGCCCCGGCGTTCGGATCGCCGCGGGAGGGGCCGTGCTGACGCCGGAGCTGGCCCGGTACGTCGACGCCGACTTCTACGTCCGCGACGCCATGGAGACGGTGCGGGTGGCCAGCCAGGTCTGCCGGCTCTGACGGCAGTCGCGCAAAAAGGGGGCCGGGATTCCTGGGAATCCCGGCCCCCTCCTGGGTTTGCTATGGTTGTCTCTTAGTCGGCTGGGGCAGCGGCGCTGGCTCCACCTCGGTGAGGATCACCTCGTCGATGATATCGCAGACCTTGCGGACAGCGGCGATGCAGCGGTGCTGGGGCGTCTTGTGCTCCTTGGCCAGATCGGCGCAGAGGCTGCTGCCCAGGCGCTGTTGCACTAGCTGGACCAACAGCTTGGCCTTGGGCCCCATGATGGGGCTGTTGTGGCCGCCCTTGGGGGCGTAGAGGTAGCCCATGGCCGCCACGCCGCCGGTGATGGCGCCGCAGAGATGGCCGCAGGCCACGCCACCGCCGAAGCCCGCCATGGTCACGAAGACCTGAGGATCCAGCTTCAGGTCCCAGGCCTCGTTGGCGGCCTTCAGCACCGTCTCCGCGCAGTTGCAGTTCTCGTCGAAATAGTACTGTTCCAGATAGGGCTCCAGCTTCTGGTAGACCATGGCTAATTCCTCCAATCCTGGGTTCTATGCCGGCTTAATCCTGACTTCTCCGATCTAATTCTTTTGAATCCTGGCTCTTCTGGCCTTGGCGCGAAAAAACTGGCTTTACCAGGAGATTGTACACCGCCCTGCCGGGGTGAGGAAAGACGTATAATAGCTGCGACATGGGGCCCTGGGATCGGGGCCTTTTTGAGGAGGGATCCGCGGTGAAGATCGTCGTAGCTCCCGATTCCTATAAGGGGAGCTTGAGCTCCGTCGAAGCAGCCCACTCCATCGCCCAGGGAGTACTGGCGGTGTTTCCCCAGGCGGAGGTGGTTCAAATTCCCGTGGCCGACGGCGGCGAGGGTACCCTGGAGGCGTTGCTGGCCGCAGCGGGCGGGACCAAGCATTTCAGGACCGTGGCCGACCCCCTGGACCGTAGCCGGGAGGCCTGTTTCCTCGTATTGCCCGGGGGGACCTGCGTCGTCGAGATGGCCGCCGCATCAGGGCTGATGCTGCTCTCTCGGGAGGAGCGGGATCCCCTGAGGGCCACCACCCGGGGCACCGGCCAGCTGATCCTGGCGGCGCTGGACCTGAGCTGCCGGGATTTTCTGGTGGCCATCGGCGGCTCGGCCACCAACGACGGCGGTGCTGGCATGGCCCAGGCCCTGGGAGCCTCGCTGCTGGACCGCCAGGGCCGGGAGCTTCCCCCCGGCGGCGCTGCCCTGGCCGAACTGGACCGCATCGACATGGCCGGGTTCGACAGACGGGTCGGGGAAAGCTCTTTCCTGATAGCCTCGGACGTGGACAATCCCCTCTGTGGTCCCAGGGGCGCTTCGGCGGTGTTCGGACCCCAAAAGGGAGCCACCGAGGCCATGGTGGCCCAGTTGGACGAAGCTTTGAAGCGCTACGGCGAGGTGCTCCAGCGGGATCTGGGCCAGGACGTGGCGGAGCTGCCTGGTGCCGGAGCCGCCGGGGGGCTGGGCGCTGGCCTCATGGCCTTCTGCGGCGCCAAAAGGGCCTCGGGCATCGACAGGGTGCTGGACCTGGTGGACTTCGACAGCCACCTGGCCGGCGCTGATCTGGTAATCACCGGCGAGGGGCGTCTCGACGGTCAGACGGCCTTCGGCAAGGTGCCCCTGGGCGTGGCCCGGCGGGTCAAGGCCCGTTGCGGCGTCCCGGTGCTGGCCCTGGGGGGCAGTTTGGGGCCTGGGGCCAGGGACCTCTACGGCCTGGGCATCGACGCCATGGCCGCCGCTGTAGCATCTCCAATGGACCTGGAGGAGGCCATGGCCCGGGCTTCCCAGCTGGTAGCCGATTGCGCCGAGAGGGCCCTGCGGTGCCTTAAAGCCGGCGGCTTTGGCCGGGACTGAGGGGCCTAGTGCTTGAGGCCACGAAAAAGGCCGCCCCGGTTTCGGGCGGCCAGAGGGCGGACAAAGCTGGCTTAAAGGTGCCAGGCGCTATTGCTGCGTCACCAGGTGCAACCAGTCCACGTCGATTTCTATCTTGTCCCTATGGCGATCCACTTCGCCGTGGAGACACACCAGGTCGTTGGGCGTCACTCGGTTGCCGCCCCAGTCGTCGTCGTCGATTTCCACCACGATCCGGCCGGTGTTGTCGGTGAAGAGGTACTTCTCGTGGCGGACCTCCTCGACGATGTAGCCCTGCAGCGTCACGTGGGCATCGTCGCGGAGCTCCTTGGCCTGTTGCACCGTGACCATCCTCTTGCCGTGGTGGCCGTAGCTGTATCCCCTAGTGTTGTCTGGATTGGGGACAAAGCCGCCGTGTTTTGCCGCCAAGGCAGCCGAAACGGTGGCCAACAGTGCGAGGCCGCACAACGCCGCTCCAAGGGTCTTCTTCATCAAAACCTTCATCTCCTTATCGGGACTTCGTCTCTAGAGAACACAGCCCTTCCGTGATTATATCCTAGCATCCTCCCAGGGAAAAACCATTGGAGGAAACTACAATCCCGGGCCTCCCCGGGCCCCTGGGGCGACTTTGACCGAGGGAGGGACAAAAAAAGCGCCAGGAGGAGAAATCGGGGCGCTGTCGGGTAGATATTTGTCGGGAACTTGTGCTATCTTGGCTGGCAAATGTATCGTGCAGTAGCACAAAAAGGCCTTTATGCTGGCATAATAACACAGATAACACAAAAAGGAGGGATGGCAATGGCTTCAGCTACCATGTCCATCAGAGTAGACGCCGAGACCAAGCGGGCTGTGGAGAGCTTTTGTGCCGACGTGGGCATGACTCCATCGGCGGCGGTCAATATCTTCTTCAAGGCTATGCTGCGGGAAAATCGTATCCCCTTCGAGATAACCAGGGATCCCTTTTACTCCGAATCCAACATGGCCTATCTCCGCCGGGGCCTGGAACAGCTCAACAGCGGCCAGGGAAAAGAGCACGACCTAATCGAGGACTGACCTCGCACCATGAAAAAGATCTGGAGCGATCAAGCCTGGGAGGATTACCTGTACCGGCAGAGCCAGGATAAAAAGACGCTGCTGCGGATCAATAGGCTAATCAAAGAAGCTGAACGGGGCCTTTCAGAAGGGATAGGCAAGCCCGAGCCGTTAAAGGGCGAGCTTAGCGGATTTTGGAGTCGCCCCATCGACGAGACGAACCGTCTGGTCTACCGCGTCCTGGAAGACCGCATCGAGATCCTGCAGTGCCGAGGCCATTACGACTAAAGGCGTATAACAGGACCTAATTTCTGCATATTGCAAGAAACGCCCTAGGAGCCCAGACCGGCCGGGCTCCTAGGGCGTTTGTGCTTTGACTGGGCTCTTAATTATGCCCTATCGGGCTTTATCGGGCTCTTGGGGGACTTAGGCCACCGAGGCCTTGTAGATGCTCAGCACCGACGCCTCCAGGGCGGCGTTGAACTCCTGGTCGCTCTGCTGGGCCGTCAGCCCTTCGGTAAGGGCCCGGGAGAAGCTGGCGATCAGCCCGGGGTTACGGGCCAACAGCTGGTTGGACTCCTCGCGGCTGTAGCCGCCCGAGAGGGCCACCACCCGGAGCACGTGGGGATCGGCCATGACGTCGGAGTAAAAGCCCTCCACCGAGGGGATGGTGAACTTGAACATCACCTTGTCCCCATCGTCCAGGGCCTTCAGATGGGCCTGGGTGGCCTCTTTGAGCATCGCCTCGGCCTGGGCCTTGTCGGGGCAGTGGATGTCCACCTCGGGTTCCAGGATGGGCACCAGCCCGGCGGCGCAGATCTGCCGGCCGTAGTGGAACTGCTGGTCCACGATCTCAGCGATGCCTTGGGGGTTGGCCTCCTTGATCACCGACCGCATCTTGGTGCCGAAAATGCGGCGCTCCTTGGCGCGGTCCAGCAGCTCCGCCAGCTGGTCCATGGGCTTCATCAGCTGGACGCCCTGGCTCTCCTGGGCCAGGCCCTTGTCCACCTTCAAAAAGGGCACTACGCCCTTGTCCTCCCAGAGGTAGTCCGCCGTCAGCTTGCCCTGGACGGTGCGGTCCATGGTCTGCTCGAAGAGGATGGCTCCCAGGATGTGGTTGCCAGTGAAGGCCGGGCTGGTGACGATCCGGGTCCGCATCTGGTGGACCAGGTCGAACATCTCGGCCTCGGAGGCGTAACGATCCTGGTCGATGCCGTAGAGCTTCAGTGCCTTGGGGGTGCTGCCGCCGCTCTGGTCCAGGGCGGCGATAAAGCCCTGGCCGGTGCCCATGCGGGTCAACTGCTGCTGATTCATGTCTCTTCCTCCTTCGTTCCCTTGTCCTGCCCAACTGGGCGCTGCTAGCCCCTATTGTAGCCTCCCGCCGGTGGGTTGGACAACCGCCAGGTCTCAAGTTGGGAAAGGGGATCCAGGGGCGTCAGATGGCCTCGGTCCAGGAGAAAAGCTCCGGTGCAGCGCTCCAGCAGCTCCAGGTCGTGGGTGATCATCAGATAGGCCATCTCCCGGCGCTGCCGCAGATCCTCCAGCAGGTCCAGGATCTGGAGCTGGGTGGCTCTGTCCAAACCTCTCAAGGCCTCGTCCAGCACTATCAGCCCAGGGTCTGCCGCCAGGGCCCTGGCGATGCAGAGCCGTTGGAGCTGGCCGCCGCTGAACTGGTGGGGCAGCTTGTCCCCTTGACCGGCCAGGCCCACCGATTCCAGCAGTTCCGCCGCCCGGTCCTTCAGGGCCCTGCCTCGAAGGCCCTGGAAGTTGACCAGCGGCTCGGCCAGGATTTCCAGGGCCGTCATCCGGGGATTGCAGGAGTCCAGGGCGTTTTGGAATACCGCCTGAAGGGCTCGGCGCTGGGAGCGATCCATGGCCTGACGATTCAAGGGGCGGCCCAGCACCGTCACGGCGCCGCTGTCGGGGGCCTCCAGGCCCAGCAGGATCCTGGCCAGGGTGCTTTTTCCGGCGCCGCTAGGCCCCACCAGGGCCAGCCATTGGCCGGGGTGGATCGTTAGGTCCAGGTCGGTCAGCACAGGCCGGATCTCTTTTTTCGAGAAAAAGCCTCCCCGGCGGTAGGCCTTGGAGATTTGGCTCAGCTGAACCAGAGGGGTCATATTCCTTCCTCCTGGGAAGCCGAAGGGTTGGGAATTGACAGCGGAGGATCCGAGGGACGACGCCCTTTCAGGAGCTCCTGCGCCTGGGGGGCCTGTAGCTTGGGGCAAAGCCGTCTCAGGACGGCGCCGTCTTCCATGACCATCACCTCGCCGGCCAGCCGGGCCATCACGGCCCAATGGTGGGTCACCAAGATCATTCCCAGGTTCCGACGGCGGATCAGGTCCTCCAAAAGGTCCAGGATCTGGTCTTGAGCGATGGGGTCCAGGTCGGTGGTGGCTTCGTCGGCGATCAAAAAGGGAGCTTCCATGACCAGGGCCAGGGCAATCATGACCCGCTGGAGCTGGCCGCCGCTCATCTGAAAGGGATAGCGGTCCAACAGCTTCGGCTCGACGAGACCCACCTCCTCCAGAGCCTGGAGGTAAAGGCCGTCGTGGCCGCGGCGGCTGTGGGCTCTCAGAGTCTCGGCGAAATGGCTCCTGAGGGTAAACAGGGGATCGAAGCAGCTCATGGGGTTCTGGAGGATCGCGGCGATCCGGCTTCCCCTCAGGGCGGCGGCTCCCTTGCCACTCAGGGGCCGGCCTTCCAGCAGCACCTGGCCCTGCCGGGAGAGCCCCGGCGGCAACAGGTCCATCAGGGCCATACAGGTCAAGGACTTGCCGCAGCCGCTGGGGCCCCAAAGGCCCAGCACCTGGCCACGATGGACCTCGAAGCTGAGGCCCCGGACCAGCTCCCGGGAGCCCTGAAGGACCTTCAGGTCCCGGACCTGCAGATAGGCTTCCATCAGCGCCCCCCGGAGATCAGCGCCGGATCCAATCCGTCCCGCAGCCGGTCCCCCAGGAGGCTGCAGGACCAGACGGCCAGGAAGATCATAATCCCCGGATAGGCCATCAGCTCGGGATGGCTCCAGAGGAATTGTCGCCCGTCGGCGATCATGACGCCCCATTCCGGCGTGGGCGCTGCGACGCCCAGCCCCAAAAAGGACAGCCCCGACAGGTGAAGCATGAACTGGCCCAGGTCGGCGCTGGCCAAGATGGCCAACTGGGACAGCACCGGCGGCAGGACGTGGCGTCTCAGGATGGCCAGCGGCGACGACCCCGACAGCTGGGCCGCAGCGATGTAGTCCCGACGGCGCAGCGTCACCACCAGGGACCGCACGATCCTGGCGTACCAGGCCCAATGGGTCAGGGCCACCGCCAAGACGGCGTTGATCATGCCATTGCCCAGAAGCCCAGCCATGAACAGCGCCAAGACGAAGGCCGGAAGGGTCAAAAAGGCGTCGCAGAGCCTCATCAAAGCCCCGTCGAGGCGGCCGCCCCAATACCCTGCCCCGGTCCCCACGGCCAGCCCCAAGCCCAGCGCCGTCGCCAGGATCAACGCCGCTCCCCCCAGGGAGGTCCGAGCGCCCCAGACCAGCCGGGCCAAGACATCCCGGCCCAGGTGATCGCAGCCCAGGGGGTGGCTCAGGCTGGGAGGATCGAAGCGCCGGACCAGATCGATCTCCAAGGGATCCCAGGGAGTCAGCGCCGGCGCAGCCAAGGCCATCAGGACCAGCAGGGCCAGCAGCGCCAGGGGGAAAACCACGGACCGGCGAATTCTCAGAATCATCATAGACGGCCCCTTTCCGGCCTCTCGTCAAGGCGGATCCGAGGGTCCAGCCAGGCGCAGACCAGGTCGATCACCAGGTTGACGATCATGAATAGGGCGGTGGTCATCACCAGAAAACACTGCAGCACTGGGTAGTCCCGGTTGGCGATGGCCGACAGGGCAAAGCGCCCCACCCCAGGCCAGGAGAAAATGGTCTCGGCCACCACGGCGCCGCCGAAGAGCTGGCCCATCTGCATTCCCAGGGCCGTGACGATGGGGCCCAGGGCGTTGGCGGCCACGTGGCGGCCCACCACAGCCCGCTCCGGCAGGCCCCGACACCGGGCGTAGAGAGCCCAGCGGCAATGGAGGTGCTCCAGCAGTGAAGCCCGGACCAGCCGGACGTCGGCACAGAGCGACATCAGCGATGCTGTCACCGCCGGCATGATCATGTGGGAAAGCCCGCCCAGGCCCATAGAGGGCAGCCAGCGGAGCTTGACCGAGAAGAGCCAGATCAGCAGATAGCCCAGCCAGAAGTTAGGCATAGCCGCGCCGGCCAGGGTCAGGGCCCTGGTGCAGCGGTCGGCCAGGCTGTCCCGCCTCAGGGCAGCCCCAAAGCCCAGGGGCAGGCTGAAAGACGCCGTCAGGGCCAGGGAAAGGCCCCCCAGCTTCAGGGTGTTGGGCAGGTAATGGAGCAGCTCCTCCAGCACCGGCAGCCCAGTGACGTAAGAGCGGCCGAAATCCAGATGAAGGGCCCGCCAGAGCCAGCTCAGGTACTGGGCCGCCAGGGGCCGGTCCAGGCCCAGCTCGGACCGCACCGCCGCCAGGGCCTGGTCACTGGGAGGAATCGACGACAGCCTCAGGTAGGCCATGGCTGGGTCGCCCTGGCCCAGCCGCAGCAGCAGAAAGGTGGCCAAAGAGGCCAAAAAAAGCAGCGGAATCATCTGGGCCAGCCGCCCCAGGGCATAACGGAGCATGGCGTCACTTCCTTAGACAAACGATATTGCGCCTGGTTTTGCGCCGAGGGCCTGGGGCAAGGCCCGGTCCTCAGGGCCGTCCTTCCTGGCGATAGAGCTCCTCGAAGGGAATCTGATCCATCAGATGGCCGAAGCGCAGGCCCCCCAAGTCCTGGCGGTGCACCGCCACGGCGGCGCTGTAGGTCAAGGGCAGGTAGACCGCCTGGCGGTGGAGCTCCGTCAAGATCCAGCGAAACAGCTCCTGGCGCTGGCCCTCGCCGGTAGTGGCCAGGGCCTGGGAGATCTTGCTGTCCAGTTCAGCCTTGGAGTCCAGGCCCAGCTGGGCCTGGTAGTCGGCATGGGTGGGCAACCGCATGGAGCTGCAAAACAGCGGCGGGTCGTAGGGAGCTCCCCAGGTGCTGGAAAAGATCATGGCGAACTCCCCGGTCCTCTGGCGGCGGTAAAAGGAATCGGCTTCTTCCCCGATCAGGACCACGTCGATGCCCAGCCTGCGCAGATCTCCCTGGATAACCTCGGCAGCGGCCTTTTGCAGGGCGTCGGAGGCGATGAAGCAGAGCTCCAGCGCCAGAGGCCGGCCCTCTTTTTGTCGGACGCTCTCGCCGGGAAGCAGGACCCATCCCGCCCCGTCCAGCGCCTCGGCGGCCCCTTGGGGATCGTAACGGTAGGGTTCCAGAGTCAGATCGCAGTAGGGAGCCGAAGGAGGAAAAAGGCTATCGGCCCGGCGCTCTATCCCTAAAAAGACCTTCTCCACCAAGGCCTCCTTGTCCACGCCCTGAAGGATAGCCCGGCGCAACGCCAGGTCGTCGGTGGGAAAGCGGCCGCTGTTCATGGCTATCAACCTGGTGGCCAGGGGCTCGGAAAGGTGGGTAACCAGGTCCTCCCGGCTCTGGAACCGTTGGAAGCTATCCATGTCGATCTGGCCGTTGCTGGCGCCGAGGATCAGGTCGATTTCGCCGGTCTCCAGGGCCATGGCCCGGGCCAAGGCGTCGGGGATGACCCGCACCATCACCTCATCCAGGGCCGGTTTGGGTCCCCAATAGTGGGGATTGACGGTGAAAAGATCCTGCTGGCCCCGGAGGACCTGGCTCAGCTGCCAAGGTCCGGTGCCGATGCCCCACTGGGTGGCCAGGCCTCCATCGGCGGAGATCGACGCCGGGGCCATAAAGCGAAAGGGCCGGATCAAGGCCAGTTCCATCAGCGTGGGATAGTAGGGGTCTTTCAGCCGGATCTGAAAGGTCAGCTCCTCCAGGGCCTTCCAGCTTTCCAGCTGGGAAGGCAGTCCCAGCCAGCTGTGGAGCCAGGGTCTCGCCATAATGGCGTCGAAGTTCGCCACCGCCACCGAGGCGTCGAAGCCCTGGCCGTTGGAGAATCTCACGCCGGGCCGCAGCCGAAAGGTGTAGACCCGTCCGTCTGGGGAGATCTCCCAGCTTTCGGCCAGCTCGGGCTCTACCCCCTCCTGGCCCCACTTCACCAGGCCCTGGAAGACCATGGCCTGGGCGAACATCTGGTTAGCGCCGTAGTCGTGGGCGTTCAGGGGCCCCACGTTGGAGGGCCAGGAGTAGACCACCCGGGAGCCGGCCCAGGCGGCGCCCCCTAGAAGGGCCCACAGGACCAGAGCCGCCAGGGCCCAAGGGGCTCTTTTCGGGAAAGTTTTTTTCATGGGAGAAAATTCCCTAAACGCTGGTCTTTATGACTGGCCCAGCAGGGCCCGCAGGCAGTTGGCTGCCTCCAAGTCCTTGGTTCCCATGCCGTAGCCGATCTGGGAGACCGTCATGACCGGCATGGGGCCGAAGGCTGAGACGAAATGCTTCAGCAGCGCCGCTCCCGTGGGGGTGCAGAGCTCTCCAGGCACCGGTCCGCTGCAGATAGGCAAGCCCCGGAGGATCCAGGCCGTAGCAGGAGCCGGGACAGGAAGAATTCCGTGGGCGCAGCGGACCTGACCGCTGCCGACGCTGACCGGCGACGCCAAAATCCGCTCCGGCGCCAGCTCGTGGAAGAGCATCGCCGCCGCCGTCACGTCGGCCACGGCGTCCAGGGTGCCCACCTCGTGGAAGTGGATCTCCTCCACCGGCCGGCCGTGGACCTGGCTTTCGGCCTCGGCGATGAGGCCAAAGACTGCCAGGGCATTCTCCCGAACCGGCCCGGCCAGGTCCAACCCCGCCAAAAGCTCCCCGATCTGGGCCAGGGTGCTGTGGCCGTGGTGGTGCCTCCGGCCGTGGTCGTGGTTATGCCCCTGTCCGTGCCGGTGGCCATGGCCACGGCAGTGACAATGACCGTGGCCGTGATCGTGGCCCTCGTGGTGGCAGTGGCTGTGGCTGTGTTCCTGTTCTTGCCGGCGCTGCCCCTGATCATGGTCCCCTTCCTGGGCTGGCGGTCCCTCCGGGGCCATGTCGTGGCTGTGCTCCTCCTGGCCGCCGGCGGTAACCCTGACCCGGGTGCCCAAAATGCCGCAGCGAATTGCCGGTTCGGCCCGAAGCTCCACCCCCGGCAGGTCCAGCGCCTGGAAGCGCCGCAAAAAGCCTTCCCGGTCGGGGTGGAGCTCCAGCAGCGCCGCCGTCACCATGTCGCCAGCCGCGCCCATGGTGCAATCGAGATATAGCGTCTTCATCGGTTACTTCACTCCTATGTGGTTGATCATGCTGGCCAGATAGCCCGCGCCGAAGCCGTTGTCGATGTTGACCACGCTGACGCCGCTGGCGCAGGAGTTGAGCATCGACAGCAGCGCCGCCACGCCGCCGAAGCTGGCGCCGTAGCCCACGCTGGTGGGCACGGCTATGACTGGGCAGTCGGCCATGCCGCCGATGACGCTGGCCAGGGCTCCCTCCATTCCGGCGATGGCCACGATAGCCCGGGCCTCCATGATCTCCTGGGTGTGGGCCAACAGCCGGTGGAGCCCTGCCACGCCAACGTCGTAAAGCCGTATCACCCGATTTCCCAGTGCCTGGGCCGTCAGGGCCGCCTCCTCGGCCACTGGGATGTCGCTGGTGCCGCCGGTGGCGATCACTATCGTGCCGGCGCCGTCGGGCTCCGGCAGCTCTCCCACGATGCCGGTACGGGAGATCTCGTGGTATTTCAAGGGCAGCCGCTCCGCTACGAACTGGGCCGCCGCCTCGGTCATTCGGGTGATCAGCACGGTTTTCTGGCCCCGTTCCCGCAGCGACGAGGCGATTTGGACGATCTGTTCCGGTCTCTTCCCGGCGCCATAGATCACCTCGGCCGCCCCCTGGCGTAGCGAGCGATGGTGGTCTACCTTGGCGAAGCCCAGATCCTGAAAGGGCGCTTCCCGCAGCTTCAGCAGGGCCTGGTCCACCTGGATTTTCCCCGCCGCCAGCTGTTCCAACAGAGAACGCAGCTCTCCCTTTTCCACGGTTACCGTCCCTCCAGGTCCAAGAGGACCACGTCGAAGAGGCCCCGAAGCCTCGCCAAAATCTCGCCCCTTCGGGCTGCCGCCTTTTCCATTTGGCCCTGGGGCATCTGAAGCCGCGCGGCGCCGTGGAAGAGCCTCACCCGAAAATCGGTAAACCCCAGGTCGAAGAGGGCTCCCTCGGCCTTTTCCACCCTTCGGAGGGTAGCAGCGTCCAGCGCCGTGCCGGTGGGGACCCTAGTGGCCAGACAGGCGTAGGCTGGTTTGTCCCAGGTAAAGAGGCCCCACTCCCGGGAGATCTGGCGGATTCGGTCTTTGGTGAGGCCACATTCCCGCAGGGGCGAGCGGACCTGAAGCTCTTCCAGGGCCTTCATCCCCGGCCGGTCTGCAGCGTCGTCGGAGGCGTTGGTGCCGTCGAGGACCAGCGAAAAGCCGTCGCCGGCAGCCCGAGCCAGGATCATGGCGAAGAGGTCCCGCTTGCAGTGATAGCACCGGTCGGGGCCGTTGGCGGCTACAGCGGAATTTTCCAGGATGTCCCGCTCCAACACCGTCAGCTCCACCCCGGCCTGAAGGGCCAGCCGCCGGGCGTCGTCCAGCTCGAACTGGGGCTGAAAGGGGGACCTGACGAAGTAGGGCCTGATCTCCGCCCCGGCCCGGAGACCGGCGAAGAGCAAAAAGCTAGAGTCCACGCCGCCGGAAAAGGCCAAGGCCGCCCGAGGGTGGCTCTGAAAAAAGTCCTGTAGTTCCACGGCTAGTCATTCCTTTCTTGGAGTATGGGACC
>CAZCKP010000012.1:17704-19557 GCA_964499295.1 uncultured Synergistaceae bacterium
CTCAGCCGTCAAGGGACACCAGCTGGTACTCCAGGGATCCCACGCCCAGCTGGGCGGCGTGGTTCAGGGTGTGGATGCCGTTGCGGGACTCTATGCGCTGGACCAGCGAAGCCCCGTCGGGGGCGGCGTAGACCAGGTCCACACAGGCCTTGTCCAGCGCCACAGGATCCAGCGACGCCAAAATCCCGATGTCGTGCATGTCCGGCTCGGCGGGGTTGCTGTCGCAGTCGCAGTCCACCGACAGCTTGTTCATCACGTTGATGTAGAGGATCCGGTCGCCCAGATCGTCCACGATGGTGGTGGCCGCCTCGGCCATGGACTCCAGGAAGGCGTTCCGGTCGCCGAAGATGGAGCCTCCTCTAGAGGCGTTTCTACCGGCACTGTGGATGTTCACCTTGCCCTCCGACGAGGCCAGGCCGATGGTGATGTTCTTCACCGCGCCGCCGAAGCCAGCCATGGCGTGGCCCTTAAAGTGGGACAGGATCACGTAGAAGTCGTAGTTCCGATAGGAAGCCCCCACCAGGTTCTCCTGGAGGTGGACGCCGCCCTCTACCGGCAGGGCGATGAAGCCTCCGGCGTCCTGGATGTCCACCGGGGCGATGGCCGTAAAACCGTGATCGGCGGCGACCTGGAGGTGCATAGCCGCGTCGGATCGCCTGCCGCCGTAGGCGGTGTTGCACTCCACGATGGTGCCCTTCACCGACTGGACCAGGTCCTTGATCAGATCCGGAGCCAGGAAGTTGTTCCCGCCGGGCTCGCCGAGGCTGACCTTGACGGCCACGTTGCCCTCGGGCCTGCGGCCCAGAGCCTCGTAGGCCGCCATGAGACCCTCTGGAGAGATGTCTCTGGTCATGTAGACCTGTGGCGCGGCCAGGCCGGCAGAGGCCAAAAGGCCAGCTAGAACCAACGACAGCACCGTCAGCGACAGCGCCGGTAAAAGTCTTTTCTTCAAACCTAGTCGCTCCCTTCAGCAGTGGACGCCCCCCGCCAGGCCGGCGAGGGGAAACAAAGGCCAAGCCCCACAGGCACCTCCGGGCCGGCCTGGAAGCAGGACCGGCCCGGAGAAAAGGCTCAAAATCCGACGGATCTAGGGACCTACCGGGAAAGAAGGCCGATGGACCGCAACCAGGAGGTCACGTCACCGCCGGCGATCTTCACGAAGTAGCCCCAAGCCGAAAAGCCCGGCAGGAACCGGGCCTCCGGCGCGGCCTGGGCCAGCTCGGCAGGCACCCTCTCGGCACCGCCGCCGCCGTGGGTGCAGAAGGGTATCACCGTCTTGCCCGACAGGTCCGCCGCCGCCAGGAAGGACTTAACCGGCAGCGACAGGCCGCCCCACCACACCGGAGTGCCCAGGAAGATCACGTCGTAATCCGACAGGTCGGTGACTTCCGAGGCCAGCGGCGGCAGATATCCCCGGTCCAGGTCCTCTCGGACCTGGTTCACCGCGGCGCGGTACCTCTCGGGATAGGCCTCGGCCGATCGGATCTCCAGAAAGTCGCCGCCGGTCTTGGCCAGGATGGACTGGGCCAGGGCCATGGTGCGGCCCGTGCGGGAAAAGCAGGCCACCAGGACCTTGGGGGTTTCCGGAAGGGCTTCGGCTCGAGGCGCCCCAGGGGGCACTTCGGTGACGGTGGACTTGATAAACCAGATGACGCCACAGGCCACCACCACCAGGACCAAGAACAGGATCAGGAAAATTTTCTTAAGGCTCACCGTTGATCACTTCTCCTTTGGGGAACTCGTCGCGGCCCAGGAAGCTAAGGCTCCAGGGCCGGAACTTCTGCAAGGGAACGCCATCAGATCATACCCGACTCCGAGGAATCCCTCTAGCTCCCCTGAGGTAAAGCGTCGCC
>CAZCKP010000013.1:0-18171 GCA_964499295.1 uncultured Synergistaceae bacterium
AAAAATACGTCTGCGTGGTCTGTCAGTGGGAATACGACCCCGAAGTGGGCGATCCTGACCACGTCATCGCACCCGGCACGGCCTTTGAAGACATTCCCGACGACTGGGTCTGCCCGCTTTGCGGCGTCGGCAAGGATCAGTTCGAGGAGGCTTAGCCCCTCTCTGACGGCCTTCGGGCCGTCTTTTTTGTGGCTATCGCTTTAGCATGATAAATTAGTAATTGACAAAATCGCAGGGCCGGTATATAACCATTGCTGTATTCCGAAGCTCCAGGAGAGGTCCCCCTGGCCTCAAGGGAGATGGAGAAATTCTGAGTTCAGATGGAGGCCCAGTAATGAGTAAACGCAGTCTCTTCGCCGTCGCTTTTATGGCCGTCGCCGCGGTGGTAACCTTCCTTTTCGCAGGGGGCCTTTCCCAGGCCGATTCCCTCCAGGAGCCGCCGAATAAGCGGGTGTTGGTGGTGGGCATGGAGGCAGCCTTTAAGCCCTACGAGTTCCGAGATTCCTCTGGTGAGATCGTGGGCTTCGACGTGGACATCGTCAACGACTTGGTTCAGGGCCTGGGATGGGAAGTCCAGTACGTGGATATGGCCTTCGACGCCCTGATTCCCGCCCTGGTGGCAGGGAAGATCGACATGATCGCCTCGGGACTGTCCATCACTCCCGAGCGGGCCCAACGGATCAACTTCAGCCGGTCCTACTATGCCGGCTCCGACGCCGAGGACTGTATCATCGTCCGCATCGACGACTCCATCGCCGGACTGGAGGAAGTGGAGGGTCGAATTCTGGCGGTACAGCTGGGCTCGACCCAGGATCTGTTCATGACTGGCCTGGAGACCGTGGCCGAGATCCGTCGCTTCAAGTCCGTGGAGGACTGCATGCGTGAGGTTCTCCTCCAGAGGGCCGATTTCGCTTTCGTGGCCAGGACGGTGACCGAAAACATCCTGGAGGCCAAGGATTTTAAAGGCAAGCTGAAAATCAGCGCCTTCGTCACCGAGAGTACCGGCAACGGAGTGGGCTTCGGCTTCGCCAAGGAGAACCAGGAGCTGCGGGACATCGTCGACCGAGCCCTAGGAGAGTACATGGAGACCCAGGCCTATCGCGACGCCTTGGAGCGGTGGAACGTCCAGTAGCAGCTAGGGCACACCAGCTTCCCAGCCACCACTCAAACTACACAACCACAAAACCCCGAAGGACCCAAGCCTCGAATGGCCTGGGTCCTTGGTCGTTTTGGGCTTGCTGGACTTCTCCCAGGTGGTCCAGGGGATTTTTTTCGGGTTTCTGAAAAGGCGAGAAGGGCCTTGACTTTTCCTCGGAGTCACTCCATAATTAGTTCATTAATTCTGGATTAATAAACTTGAGTTTTTGCGGGAGTGTCGTCGATGAGAAAGCTCTGTTGCGCCGTCCTGCTGTCCGCCCTGCTCTGCGGAGCTGGTCAGGCCCTTGCCGCCTCGGCCTTGGACAAGGACACCATTTTGGTGGGGACCGAGTCCACCTTTAGACCCTTTGAGTTTCGGGATACCTCGGGCGAGCTGGTGGGCTTTGACGTGGACGTGGTCCAGGCCCTGGGGGAGAAGCTGGGCAAAAAAGTGGAGTTTGTGGACATGGCCTTTGATGGTCTGATCCCGTCGTTGCTGGTGGGCCGCATCGATTTAATCGCTGCCGGCATGAGCGCCACTCCCGAGCGAGCCCAGAGGATCGCATTCACCAAAAGCTACTATTCCACCTTCAGCGCCTACGCGGTGGTGTCCAAGGCCGATGACGATTCCATTGCCACGGTAGAGGACCTGAAGGGCTTGACGGTGGCCGTTCAGCTGGGGACCATACAGGACGAGTTCATCACCGGCCAGGCCGAGGAAATCGGTGTCAAGGAGATCCGGCGCTATCAGAAGACCGAGGACGGCATGCGGGAAATCCTGCTGGGCCGAGCAGAGGCTGGATGCTTCAACGGCCAGGTGACCAAGGACATCCTGGACAACAGCAAAGACTTTGCCGGCAAGCTGCGGATCTGCTTTATCTCCTCCAGCGACAGTGACGGCATGGCCCTGGGACTCTCCAAGGACGATCCCGCCTTTCTGACGGCCCTCAACGAGGCCCTGGACGAGTTGATGGCCAGCGAAGAGTTCGTCCAGATAAAGGACCGCTGGGGGTTGGAAAACTAGAGGTTTCCGGAGCCGATCCCGGAACTACAGGAAGAAGCAGGCTGCCAGGGGTTGGCCTGCTTTTTTGCGTCCTACCAGGGGCTTGGCCTCTCAGGAGGCGATTTTGTCTTTTTGGTGGCCAGCCGTTATAATGCGAGCGACGTGACCTGATTTAGCGGCGCTGCTACTTCTGAAAAGGCCAGGCGCCTAGCGTGGATCGGAGGTTTCCCCTGGTGTACGGTTTTGCTCTTAAAGTCTACGGCTGTCAGATGAACCAATACGACGCCGATAAAATCCGCACGGCCCTGACCGCCCGAGGATGGCAGGAGGCCCACGAGGACAGCAGCGACGTGGTGATCTTCGTGGGGTGCAGCATCCGGGATAAGGCGGAACACAAGGTCTGGAGCGAGTTGGGCCGTTACGGTGCCCGCTGGGAGGCCCAGGGGCGTCCCCTGGTGGCAGTCACGGGTTGTATCGCCCAAAACGTGGGCGTAGACATGGCCCGCCGTTATCCCTGGGTCCAGGTGGTGTCGGGGCCTCGCCACATCGGCCAACTGCCCCAGGCCCTGGAGGACGCCCTCCAGAGCGGCCAGGAGGTGCAGCTGTTGGACCAGGATCCCCGGGAACTCCACGAGCTGGCGGTGGCACCCATCCGCCGCCTCAGCTCCTGGAAGGCCTCGGTGATGATCTCTCACGGCTGCAATCAGTTTTGCAGCTACTGCATCGTCCCCCACGTGCGGGGGCGCTTCGCCTCCCGTCCACCCCGGGACATTTTGGAGGAGGTCAAGGTCCTGCTGGCCGACGGCGTCCGGGAGATCTCTCTGTTGGGCCAGAACGTGGACACCTACGGCAAGGACTTCTCCTTCGGCTACCGGTTCTCGGACCTGCTGCGAGACGTGGCGGAACTGCCCGGCCTGGACCGCCTCCGGTTCATGACCTCCTATCCCACCGACTTCACCGCCGACGTGGTGGCCGCCATGGCCTCCCACGGCAACATCTGTCCGGCCATCAACCTGCCCATCCAATCGGGCAGCGACAGGATCCTCAAGGCCATGAACCGCCACTATACCTTGGAGCAGTACGGCCAGGTAGTGGACTGCATCCGCCAGGGCCTCCCCGAGGTGGCACTGACGACGGACCTGATCGTGGGCTTCCCTGGCGAGACCGAGGAGGACTTCCAGGCCTCGCTGGCGGCGTTGCGGCGGTTCCGCTACGATATGGTCCACACGGCGGCCTACTCGCCCCGCAAGGGCACGCCGGCAGCGACGATGAAGGACCAAATCCCCCAGGAGGAGAAGCGGCGGCGCCTCGGTGAAGTCAACCGGCTCCAGACCGAGGTGGCTCGGGAGATCAACCGGGCCTTGGTGGGCCGGGTCTACAGGGTCTTGGTCGACGGTCCCGCCGCCAAGGGAGACCTGCTCCAGGGCCGCACCGACACCGACAAGGTGGTGCTCTTCCCTGGCGATGTCGCCCTGGCCGGGACCTTTGTGGACGTGAAGATCACCGATTCCGAAAGCTGGTCCTTGCGGGGTCAGCTGAACTGACGGGACCCAGTCGGTTTTCGAATTGGGCCTAATGGCCTTGGGAGGTGAAGGTCTGCTGTGTCTCCACGGATAAAAGCCTTGGCTCTGGTGATGGGCGCTCTGGTCTGTCTGGGCGCGGCGGGGGTTATGCTCAGGGGTTTTAGGGGCTCCTGGGGCGTGCCGGAGCCAACGGTGGTGGCTGGTCCCGCCCTGTCGGGCATCGACACCTCGCTGTCGGAGCCCCCGAGGCCCTACGAAAGCTCCGAGAAAACCCCCGAGATGTTCGCCTACGTGACCGGCGCCGTGGTCCGCCCCGGCGTCTACAGTATCGACGAAAACTCACGGATCTTCAACCTGGTCCAGTCCGCCGGAGGGCTGTTGCCTCGGGCCGACGCTGAGGCCTTGAACATGGCGGCTCCTGTCCAAGACGGAGCCCATGTCCACGTGCCCCTGAAGGAGCCGCAACCGGTCAAAGAGCCAACCCGCAGCTCGTCGTCGAGCCCCGGGACCACTAGAACCACCAGAACCACCAGAACCGGTAGCAAAAACCAACAGGCCACCATCGTCTACATCAACAAGGCCACGGCCCAGGAGCTGACGGCGCTGCCCGGCGTGGGGCCGGTGCTGGCCCAGCGGATCCTGGAGGTGCGAGAGCGCCAAGGGCCCTTTAAGCGGCCCGAGGACCTCCTGAAGGTCAGCGGCATCGGGGAACAGAAGCTGAAACGATTCCGGTCGCTGCTGAGGTTCTGACCCGGAGTCGGCCATGGCGACCCCAGACCGTGGATCGGCTCTGACCATAGCTCCCATGGTGACGCCACTGATGATGGTCTGCCTCTGCCTGGAGTTTCGCGGCAGGGCGGCGCCCTCGGGGGTCTGTATGGCCGCTTCGGCCCTGGCGGGCCTAGCCTTTTTAGGCTTGGCCGAGACCCGATGGAGCCGAAAGACGCTGGTTTTAGCGGCCGTCGCCTTGGCCTTGGGGTCTTTGGCCTCGGTGCTGTGCCTGTATCGGCTCCAGAGCCAGCCTCGGCTGCCCCAAAGGCTGGTTGGGACCTTTAGGGTGATGGAGCTACGAGGCCAGGAAGGACGCCGTCAGATTCGATTGAAGGGAGCCCAGGGGCGGCAGTGGATCGCCTCGATGGGGTCCGCCTTGGAAGCGCTGAACCTCCGAGAGGGCATGAGCCTGGTTTTAGAGGCTAGGACCGAGGCGCTGGAACACGGTACCGGCTTCAGCGCCCTTCGATACTGGCGGGCCCGAGGCGTCCAGGGCCGCCTTATGGACCTGGAGGTCCAGGGCCTCTCTCCCGGCGGCCCCTCGGTGCAGCGGCTGCGCCAGTTTCTGCGGGAGCGGCTGCAGCTCCTGCCGTCGAGGCTTCAGGGCCTGATGGGGGCGGTGATCCTGGGTGATCGCGATCCCGACACAGCCGAGGCCCACCGGCGATGGGGCACCTCCCATCTGCTGGCCGTCTCGGGTTGGCACGTGGGGCTCTGGCTGGGGCTCTGCTGCTTTCTCTGGGGAGGCGGTCCCTGGGCCTTGGGTCTCAGTTCCCTGAGCCTTTGGGGCTACGTTATCCTTAGCGGTCAAGCTCTGAGCGCCCTTCGGGCCGCGTCGATGCTCCAGATCTCCCTGGCTGGGATCTGGCTGGGCCGACGGGGCAACGGCCTCAACGCCGTGGCCTTGGCGGGGACGGCCATGGTCCTGGTCAATCCCTTTGTGTACTGGGACCTGGGCTGGCAGATGTCGGTGCTGTCGGCCTTGGTGCTTTGTTGTCTTATGGGTCCCGGGCCCTGGCAGCGGCTGAGGACCTTGGCGGCCTCGCCGGTGCTGTGGCTTCTAACGGCGCCCATGGCGGGCCCTCTGGCCGGTGGGATTTTCCTTTCCGCCCTGCCGGTCAACGCCATGGCCCTGCCGGCCTTCGGCCTGTTGTTGCCCCTGAGCCTTCTGGCGTCGTTACCGTCGCTGTTGGGGCTGCCCGGCGGCCAGTTGTTTGCCCTACCCGCCGAGGGGTTGCTCCTTCTGTGGGAGCTCTGGGCCGATCTGTGGACCCAGGCCCTCCCCAGGGCTCTGCCAGTGGGTTTTTTCTCGCCGGGGCTCTGCAGTTTCCTGCTCCTGGGGCTGCTAGGCGCTAGGCTGGGGTTGGGACTTTGGCGTACCGCGCTGCTGGCCCTTGCGGCGGGAGTATGGTGTTTTTTCCTTTTGTGAGAACGGTTTTTACGGGACGACTAGACGACGGCGCCGAAAGCGCCGGATAGACGGAGCGTGATTAAAGGGTGCTCTTGGCGATCGATGTGGGAAACACCACCACGGTGGTGGGCGTCTATCGGGGCGACCAGTTGCTGCGACAGTGGCGGCTGGTGTCGGAGCGGCGGACCTCCGACGAATTGGGGCTGACCATGGTGAATTTATTGACCCTGGCCGGTCTGGATCCTAGGGCCATCGAAAGCGCCGCGCTGTGCAGCGTGGTGCCAGCCCTGGACGGCATAATCCAGGAGGCCCTGGAGCAGTACCTGAAGGTAAAGGTTCTGCGGGTCAGCGGTCAGCTGGACCTGGGGCTGGAGCTTCGGCTAGACTACCCCGCCGAGGTGGGAGCTGATCGGGTGACCAACGCCGTGGCGGCCCTGGAAAGCTACGGGGCGCCGGTAATCGTGGCCGACTTTGGCACGGCCATCACCCTGGATGTGGTGGCGCCGGGACCGGCCTACCTGGGCGGCGTCATCTCCCCGGGCCTGGTGACCAGCATGGACGCCCTTTTCGGCAAGACCTCCAAGCTGCCCCAGGTGGCCCTGGAAGCGCCCAAGAGCGCCATCGGCCACAACACCCGAGACGCTATCCAGTCCGGCGTGGTCTTCGGCACCGCCGCCATGATCGACGGCCTGGCCCGTCGAATCTGGGACGAGCTGGGCCAGAGGGGCGTGGTGGTGGCCACGGGAGGACACGCTGCTGTGGTGGCCTCCTGCTCCCAGGAGATCGGTCCAGTAGATCCCTGGCTTACTTTGCGGGGACTGATGCTGATCCACCGACGGCTCTGGAGCCGCGACGATCGTGGCTGTTGAAATCGGCGGCTTGACCGTCGAGAACCCCCTTTTTCTGGCTCCTCTGGCGGGAGTGACCAACCGGGCGGTGCGGCGGCTCTTCGTGGCCATGGGTGTAGCGCTGACCCACACCGAAATGGTCAGTTCCCTGGGATTGCTCCACGGCGGGGCTAAGACCCGGCGGCTTTTGGAGGACACGCCCCAGGACCATCCCTTGGCGGTGCAGCTTTTCTCCGGCGATCCCGACAGCCTAGAGCGATCGGCCCAGGAGGCCCTGGCGGCGGGGCGTTACGAGGCCATCAGCGTCAACATGGCCTGTCCTATGCCCAAGGTGACCAAACGGGGCGCCGGCGCTAGTCTGCTGGAACGCCCCCAAGTAGCCGCCGAGATGGTGTGGCGGCTGAAAGGCCTGGGATTGCCGCTGTGGCCCAAGATCCGTAAAATAACGCCGAGAGGCCGCCAAGGCCTGGGCACGGCGCAGTTCGTCGAGGTGCTGTTGACCGCCGGCGCCGACGCCGTGGCCCTCCACGGTCGGACGGCAGCCCAGCGCTACCAAGGCGAATCCGACGTGGCCGAGGTGCTTCGTTGCGCTCAGGCCTACCCCGGCAGGATCATAGCCTCCGGCGACGTCTATACCGTCCAGGACGTGGAGCGCTACCTCCAGGGCGGGGCCGCTGCGGTGTTGCTGGCCCGAGGAGCCCTGGCCGATCCCTTTTTGCCCCAGCGGGCCCTGGCGGTTTTGGGGTATAATACCCGAAGCTTTAGCGGTGCCCCCACGCTGTCCCAGCGGGCGCAAGTCCTGAGGACCTTTGCCGATGAGCTCCTGGAGTTCCAAGGGCCCCAGATTGCCGCCGTGATGATCCGAAGGTTTCTGCCCGGATTCTTCCGTGGCATCGCTGGCATCGCTGAATTTAAACGTGCCGTCGCCTCAGCCCAGGGCTGGGAGGCCCTGGACGGGGTCTTAAACCGGTGGCGGGACTATCTCGAAAGGGGAACATAACCATGGCTGACACACCCCGGCCTTCCGCATCGGAGACGGAAATTCTCAGGCAGCGCACCGACAAGTTGAACCGACTGTACCAGGAAGAGGGCTACAACCCCTTTGAGAACGAAAAATGGGAGGTGGACCACAGCGCCCTTCAGGTGCAGCAGCGCTTTGGCCATCTCCAGGCCGGCGAGGCCCTAGAGGGCACTAAGCTCTCCATGGCCGGCCGGCTTATGACGGTGCGCCGCCAGGGCAAGGTGGCCTTTGCCCACATGCAGGACGACACGGCGACGCTCCAAGTCTCCTTCCGCTTCGATGCCCTGGGCGAGGAGGACTACGGCTTCTTCAAGAAGTGGGTCGACAGCGGCGACATCGTCGGGATCCAGGGCCATCCTTTCCGCACCCAACGGGGCGAGCTGACGGTAGCGGTGGAGCGATTCCGATTGCTGTCCAAGGCCCTGCGGCCTCTGCCGGAGAAGTGGCACGGTCTGACGGACATGGAGATCCGCTACCGCAAGCGCTACCTGGACCTGATGGCCAATCCCGAGGTCCGAGAGGTCTTCCGCAAGAGGGCCAAGATCATCTCCTCCTTCCGGCAGACCCTGGAGAGCCACGGCACCCTGGAGGTGGAGACTCCCATACTTTCCTATATTGCTGGCGGCGCCAACGCTCGGCCTTTCGTGACCCACCACAACGCCCTGGACATGGACATGTACCTACGCATCGCCGTGGAACTTCATCTGAAGCGGTTAGTGGTGGGCATGATGGGCCGGGTCTACGAGATCGGAAAGAACTTCCGCAACGAGGGCATGGACCTGATGCACAATCCCGAGTTCACCATGATGGAGGTCTATTGGCCCTACTGCGATTACCAGGACATGATGGACCTCACCGAGGAGCTGATCCGTAACGCCGCCGTGGCCGCCAACGGCACAGCCAAGGTGAACTGGCAGGGTGTCGATCTGGACTTCAGCCAGCCCTTCCGGCGTGCCACCATGATCGAGCTGGTGCGGGAACATTGTGGCGTGGACTTCAGCCAAATCGACGACGCCCAGGCCCGCCAGGCCGCCAGGGCTCACGGCCTAGAGATTACTGGCCAGGAGAGCCGCTTCGCCCTGCTGACCCTCTTCATGGAGGAGTTGGTGGAGGACAAGCTGGTACAGCCCACCTTCGTAATGGGCCATCCCGTGGAGATCTCGCCGCTGTCCAAGAAGGACCCCCAAAACCCCGATTACGCCCATCGCTTTGAGCTGTTCTGCTGTGGCAAGGAGCTCAGCAACGGCTACAGCGAGCTTAACGATCCCATCGATCAGAAGGAGCGCTTCCTGGACCAAGCCCGCAAAAGGGCCCAGGGCGACGAGGAGAGCCATCCCTTCGACGAGGACTTCATCGAGGCCCTGGAGCAGGGCCTGCCCCCCACCGGCGGCCTGGGCATCGGCATGGACCGGGTGGTGATGTTCCTGACCAACAGCCGTTCCATTCGCGACGTGGTGCTGTTCCCCACCATGAAGCCTTTGGGAGCGCAACCCGAGGCCGACTCCGAGGGATCGGAACAGTAGGCCCCATCGGCGACGGATTGCCCCGTCGCCTTTTTCGTGTTTTTATAGTTTCCCAGAACTGGAGAGGCGACGATGGATCAGCTGACACCCCAAGACTACGACCAACTGGTAGAGCAACTCCAGAGGGCTCAGTACCTCTATTACGTCAAAGACGCCCCGGAGATGGAGGACGACCGCTACGACGCCATGATGGCCCGATTGCTGGAGATAGAACGGGATCATCCCCAGTGGATTCGGCCCGATTCGCCGTCCCAGAGGGTCGGCGGCGAGGCTCTGGAAGCCTTCGCCAAGGTGCTCCACCGTCCGCCGATGCTGAGTCTGGAGGACGTCTTTTCTCCCCAGGAGCTCCGGGACTGGCTCCGGCGGTCCGAGGCGACGCTGGGCCAGGCGCCGGGTTGGAGTTGCGAGCTCAAAATCGACGGCCTGGCGGTGTCGCTAATCTACCAGGACGGTCTCTTCGTCCAGGGGGCCACCAGAGGCGACGGCGCCACCGGTGAGGACGTGACGGAAAACCTCAAGACCATCGGAGCCCTGCCGCTGCGGCTCCACAGGCCCTTGCCTGGTCGGCTGGAGGTGCGAGGCGAGGTCTACATCGCCAAGGAGGACTTCGCCGCCCTCAACGTCGCCCGGGAAGAGGAGGGCCAGAGCCTTTTCGCCAACCCCCGCAACGCCGCCGCCGGCAGCCTACGCCAGTTGGATCCCGCCGTAGCGGCCCGCCGTCGGCTGAGCCTCTTCGTCTACTATCTGATGGAGCCCCAGCGGTGGAACTTGAAGTCCCAGACCGAAATTCTGTCCTGGCTGGACCAGCTGGGCTTTCCTGTCCAAAGGGCCTCAGCCCTGGCGGCAAACCCTGATGAGGCCCTCCAGTTCGTCCAGGACTGGAGCCAGAACCGCCACGACCTGGCCTACGCCACCGACGGAGTGGTCTTCAAGGTGGACCGCCTAGAGGCCTGGGAGCGCTTGGGCCAAAACGTGAGGACTCCTAAATGGGCGGTGGCCTACAAATACCCTCCGGAGGAGCAGAAGACCCGGCTGCGGGAGATCCAGGTCTCGGTGGGACGCACCGGGGCCTTGACGCCGGTGGCGATCCTGGAGCCCGTGACTCTGTCGGGCACCACGGTGACCCGCGCTAGTCTCCACAACCAGGACGAGATCAGCCGCAAAGACGTGAAAATCGGCGAACAGGTCGGGGTCCGCAAGGCCGGCGAGATCATCCCCGAGATCGTCCGAGTTGAGACCGGCGACCGCGACGGCAACGAAAGGCCCTTTCAGATGCCCGAGCTGTGCCCCGCCTGCGGCTCCCCGGTGGTCCAACTGGAAGGCGAGGCGGCTCTGCGTTGCCCCAATCGATCTTGTCCCGCCCAGTTGGTCCAGAGATTGCTCCATTTCGCTTCCCGCCAGGCCATGGATATCCGAGGCATGGGCCAGCGGGTGGTGGAGCAGTTGGTCCAGCAGGGAATGGTGAAAGACCTGGCGGGCTTCTACAACCTTGGCGCCTCCCAGCTGGCCCTGCTGGATCGGATGGGCCCCAAGTCGGCGGCCAAGCTGGTCTCGGCCATAGCCGCCTCCAAGACCCGCCCTCTGAAGGCACTGCTGGTAGCCCTGGGTATCGGAGAGGTTGGCACCGGAGTGGCCGAGGTTCTGGCTCAGCGCTTCGGCTCCCTGGACGGCGTTATGGCCGCTGACGTGGGGGAACTGTCGGACCTGGAGGGCATCGGTCCCACCATCGCCAGCTCTATCGTGGCCTATTTCAGCGACGACGACAACCGCCGAACCATCGAGGCCCTGCGAGAGGCCGGCGTTGCCTTCGGCTCCGACCAGGCCCAAGCCCAGGCTGCAGCCCAGACCGCTGGGCCCCTGCAGGGCAAGACCTTTGTGTTCACCGGCGAGCTCTCCGGCATGAGCCGCAGCGAGGCCCAGCAGCGCGTTATAGCTCTTGGGGCCAAGGCCACGGGATCGGTGAGCAAGAGGACCCAATACTTGGTGGCCGGCCAAGCCCCAGGGAGCAAGCTCCAAAAGGCCCAGGACCTGGGGGTGACGGTGCTCTCAGAGGAGGACTTTGTGGCCCTGCTGAAATCCTTTGAGGGCTAGGTCTTCAAAGGCTAAGGGCTAACTGAGCCGAAGGGCAAATAATAAAGGCAAATAGTAAAGCAGCTAGTTTGCCAGTTTTAAAGAGGGGATGAGCTCCGCCAGGGAGCTGGGCTGTCCCAACGGCCTGGGATGGAGTAGAATATGAAAGTTGTTTTAGACTTTTAGGACACAGCAGGAAGAGGAGGCCCACATCGATGAGCAAGCTATCGCCGGAGGAAGTGCTGAAAATCGGCGTTCTGGCCCGGCTGGAAATCGCCCCGGAGGAATTGGCCCCGCTGGCGGACCATTTCAACGGCATTTTGGGGTACTTTGCCGCCCTGGAAAACCTGGATCTGTCTGGTGTGGATCCCTTCACGGTGGAGGACGCTCAACCTATGCGCCTCCGCGACGACGTGGTCCGCCAGGACGATCGCCGAGAGGCGATCCTGAACCAATCGCCCTCCCGGGAAGGGGACTTTATCAGGGTGCCCCGCATCGGAGGTGGTCAGTGATGGACCTCTTCAGGCTCAGCGCCCTGGAGATGACCCAGGGGATCCGTCGGGGTGATTTTTCCTGTCTGGACGTGGTGAACTCCTGTCTGGACCGGATAGAGAAGTTGGAGCCGGCGCTGAACGCTATGCTCCACGTGGCTGGCGACAGCGCCCGCAGCGCCGCCGCCGCTGTGGACCAGGCCGTCGCGGTGGGCAAGGACCTTGGGCCCCTGATGGGCGTTCCGGTGATCGTCAAGGACAACCTCTGTACCAGCGACATGCCCACCACCTGCGCCAGCAAGATCCTTCAAGGTTGGGTGCCGCCCTACGACGCCACCACGGTGGAGCTGCTCAAGGCTGCCGGTGCGATAGTGCTGGGCAAGGCCAACTGCGACGAGTTCGCCATGGGAGGCTCCAACGAGAACTCCGCCTACGGTCCCGTACGCAATCCCTGGGCCCTGGACCGGGTTCCCGGTGGTAGCTCCGGCGGTAGCGCCGCTGCTGTGGCCGCCGGCTATGCCCCCATCTCCCTGGGCAGCGACACCGGCGGATCGATCCGGCAGCCCGCGGCGTTCTGCGGCGTCTACGGGATGAAGCCCACCTACGGCCAGGTGAGCCGCTGGGGCCTGGTGGCTTTCGCCTCGTCGTTGGACCAGGTGGGGCCCTTCGCCAGGACCGCCGAGGACCTGGCCCTGGCCCTCTCGGCCATCTGCCGCTTCGATCCCAAGGACTCCACCTCCGAAGACCGGCCGGCTCCCGATTTCACCATCGCTCCCGATCTGAAGGGACTCAAAATTGGCGTGCTGACCTCGTTGATCCAGGGCAAAGTCAGTGACGACATCGCCTCGATCCTGGAATCCACCATGGACCAGTGCCGGGCTATGGGAGCCCAGATCGTGGAAGTGGCCCTACCGGTGGCGCTGGAATATGGCCTGGCGACCTACTACATCCTGGCGCCGGCCGAGGCCAGCTCCAACCTGGCCCGCTATGACGGTGTCCGCTACGGCTGGGCCTACGGCGAGGCATCGAACCTCAAGGATCTCTACGTCAAGACCCGCAAGGAGGGCTTCGGTCCCGAGGTGAAGCGCCGGATCCTGACGGGTACCTACGTTCTCAGCTCGGGGTTCTACGACGCCTACTATCTGACGGCCCAGAAGGTGCGCAAGCTCATCAAGGGCGAGTTCGCCGAGGCCTTCCAGACCGTCGACGCCATTTTGTTGCCGGCCTCCCCCACGCCGGCCTTCAAGCTGGGCGAGATCAGCGACCCCCTGAGTATGTACATGGCCGACCTGTTCACTATCCCCGTGAACCTGGCGGGACTGCCGGGCATCAGCTTCAACGCCGGTTTCAACGACCAGGGGCTGCCCCTGGGGCTGCAGCTGGTGGGCCCCCGTTGGTCCGACGCTGTTTTGCTGAACCTGGCCGCCGCTCTGGGCCAAAAAGCCCAGGGAGCCATCGCCGAAGGAGGCGCTGAATAATGGCACTGGAGTTTACCACCGTGGTGGGGCTGGAGATCCACGTCCAGCTTCAGACCAAGACGAAGATCTTCTGCAATTGCTCCACCGACTACATCGGCGCGGTGCCCAACAGCCACGTCTGCCCCCTCTGCACCGGCCAGCCCGGGACATTGCCGGTGCTGAATCGCCAAGCTGTGGCCTTCGGCGTCTTGGGCGGTCTGGCTCTGAATTGCAGTATCAACAAAATTACCCGCTTCGACCGGAAAAACTATTTCTATCCTGATCTGCCCAAGGCCTACCAGATCTCGGAGTTCTATGTGCCTCTGGCGGAAAATGGCTATTTGACCATTACTGGCGAAGACGGCCAACCCCGCCGAATCGGCATCATCAGGCTTCACCTGGAGGAGGACGCCGGAAAGTTGGTCCACGGCGCTGCCGACGGTCGGATCGTGGGCGCCACCCAGTCCTTTGTGGACTACAACCGCAGCGGCGTGCCCCTGGCGGAGATCGTGTCGGCGCCGGACATCACCTCGCCTAAGGAAGCTCGGGAGTACGTGGCGTCCATGCGCCAGCTGGTGCGCTACCTGGGGATCTCCGACGGCGACATGGAAAAGGGCTCCATGCGCGTCGACGCCAATATCTCTCAAAAGGTCTCCGACGGCCGTTGGGGCCATCGCGTCGAGGTCAAGAACATGAACTCCTTGAAGGCCCTGGAGCGGGCCCTGGAGTATGAGACGTTGCGGCAGCGGGACATCCTGGCCCGAGGTGGCGAGGTGGCTCAGGAGACCCGCAACTGGGACGACGCCGGCGGCATCACCACACCCTCCCGCAGCAAAGAGGAATCCAACGACTATCGCTATTTCCCCGAGCCCGATTTGCCGCCGCTGATCCTCTCCGATGAATATATCCAGTCCATCAAGGACTCCATGCCGGAACTACCCGAGGCCAAGCGCCAGCGCTTCGCCGATCAGTACGGCCTGCCCTGGGAGGACCTGCTGGTGCTGACGGAGCAGCGGGAGCTGGCCGATTACTACGAGGCGGTGACTGCTGCCGGAGCCGACCCGCTGCGGAGCTCCAACTGGGTCCGTACTGAGCTGCTCCGGATCCTGAAGGACCAGGGTAACAGAGCGGTGACGGAGTCGCCGGTGGCTCCCCAGGTCCTGGCGGAGCTGGTGACTATGGTAGATCAGAGAAAGCTCTCCACCACCGTGGCCAAGGAAGTGCTGGAGGCCGTGGCCTACCGGGGCCTTGGCCTGGAGGAAGCGGTGAAGTCCTGCGGCGTGGAGCTGGGCGGTCTTAGCGGTGACCGGCTCCGGTCGCTGATCCAGCAGGTGCTGGAGGACAACGCCGACGTGGTGGCCGTCATCAAATCCGGCCAGGACCAAAAGGGCAAAAAACGGGGCTATCTCCAGGGGCTGGTGATGAAGCAGTGCCGCGGCCAGGCCCAGCCCGCCGAAGTAGCCCAGGCCTTGGCGGAATTGCTGGGGCAGTGACGGCTTTGTTGCCTTTAATCCGGGGCAACTGGTACAATGAAGCCTGTAACCTCGTATCCCAAATGAATTCGACACCGAGGAGAGGCAGTGAGCACCTGGACATTCTCGATTCAAGGCAAGATCAGAGGAGGTAGGCAGTGATGGGAATCAGACCTGAGGACATCAGAAGCATTGCGGTGGTCGCGCATGGTGGTGCCGGCAAGACCTCTCTTGTGGAATCCATGCTCTTTGACGCTGGTGTGCTGACCCGGCTGGGCAGCGTCGAAAACGGCAACACCGTCAGCGACTTCTCCGCCGAGGAACAGAAGCGGCAGATCTCGATCACCACGTCGCTGATGAACTACGACTACAAGGGTCAAAAGGTGTTCATCCTGGACGTGCCCGGTTATGCCGACTTCATCGGCGAAGCTCGCTCGTCCCTACGGGTCTCCGGTTCGGCGGTGGTGGTGGTCAGCGCCGTCGACGGCGTGGAAGTCCAGACCGACAAGGTATGGGAGTACGCCAAGGAATTCGAGACCTCGGTGGTCTTTTTCGTCAATAAAATGGACCGAGAAAACGCCGATTACGAGGGCGTGTTCAACCAGATCCGCGACGAGCTGACCAAGGGCGCCTACCGGCTGTTCCTTCCCATCGGCAGCGCCGACAGCTTCCGCGGCGTGGTGGACATCCTCAAGGACATCGCCTACGTCTACTCCGACAACTCCGGCAAGTACGAAGAGCAGGCCATCCCCGAGGACATGGTGTCCCAGGCCCATCGTGCCCGGGGTTACCTGGTAGAGGCCATTGTGGAGGAAGACGAGGAACTGCTGATGCGCTACCTCGACGGCGAGAACATCCCCGTCGACGAGCTTGTGCCGGTGCTGCGCCAGTGCATCCAAAAGTGCAAGATCTTCCCGGTCATGCCCGGCTCGGCTAAGGGTAACATCGGCGTTAAACAGCTGATGGACCTGATCGCCGACTACCTGCCCAGCCCTCTAGAGATGCGGGAGCGCCCCGCCATCAAGGGCGGCGAGAAGGAGATCTTCATCAAGGCCGACGCCACGGCGCCCTTCAGCGCCCTCTGCTTCAAGGTTATGGTGGACCCCTACGTGGGCAAGCTATCGTTCCTCCGGGTCAACTCCGGCACCTTGACCAGCGACAGCATGATCTACAACGTGAACCGCCAGGAAGAGGAGCGGATCCCCACCTTCAAGATCATGCAGGGCAAGGAGAGCACCGACGTGAAGGAAGTCACTACCGGCATGATCGTGGCCATTCCCAAGCTCCAGAGCACCCGGGTGGGCGACACCCTGGGGTTGGCCGGTAGCTCGGTGATGTATCCCACCATCCAGTTCCCCAAGCCAGTCTTTTCCCTGGCGGTGGACGCCGCCAGCCGGGCCGATGAGGACAAGCTGGCCTCGGCGGTGCGGCGCATGCTGGAGGAGGACCCCACCCTGGCCTTCGACAAAAACGCCGAGACCGGGGACAACATCCTCTCGGGCATGGGCAACCTTCACCTAGAGATCGCCCTGGCCAAGATCAAGGAGCGCTACGGCGTGAACCTCAACACCCGCACGCCCCAGGTGGCCTATCGGGAGACCATCCGCAAGGGTGCCCAGGCCCAGGGCAAGCACAAGAAACAGACCGGTGGTCACGGCCAATACGGCGACGTCCACATCGAGTTCACCCCCCTGGACCGGGGCGAGGGCTTCCTCTTCGAGGACAAGATCACCGGTGGCGCTATTCCCCGCCAGTACATCCCCGCCGTGGAAAAGGGCTTGCGGGAGTGCATGGCCAAGGGCGTCCTGGCGGCCTATCCCACGGTGGACTTCAAGGCCACGCTGTTCTTCGGCTCCTACCACGACGTGGACAGCTCCGAAATGGCCTTTAAGACCGCCGCCCGCCTGGCCTTTAAGAAGGGCATGGCCGAGGCCTCGCCGGTGTTGCTGGAGCCCATTATGGACGTGGAAGTGATCGTGGCCGATCAGTACCTGGGCGACGTGATGGGCGATTTCAACACCCGCCGGGGCCGCATCATGGGCGTGGACACCATGGGGCATCTCCAGGTGGTGAAGGCCCAGGTCCCCCAGGCGGAGATGTTCCAGTACGCCATCCAACTCCGGTCCATGACCTCGGGCCGTGGCAGCTTTAGCATGGAGTTCTCCCACTACGACGCCGTGCCCGAAGAGGTGGCCAAGAAGGTCATCGCCGCCCGCCAGGGTCTGCTGACCGAGGAAGAGGAGTAACGTCCCACACTTCGGCGAAAATCCCCAATCTCCCGATTCCCGCCGTTATGCCAGGAGCCGGTCGCTCCTGGCATTTTCCCTAGGCCTGATGGGACGGAACTACGGCACCCAGTCCAGGGCCTTCAACCTGGGCAAAGTGATTGCCACCGGCGACAACGTGGGCGGCGCCGTGGGAAGTAACGACAGCTCCAGTGCCACCATCAGAGAGGTCTTCAATACTGGCTCGGTCGAAGGCTGCAGCCACGTCGGCGGTCTGGTGGGGTACATGTACAGCGGTACCCTGGAGGACACAGCTACAGCACCGGGGAGGTGTCACTGCCAGAGGGGGTTGTTAGCGACTACATCGGCAACACCGTGGGATATCTCTGGAGCAGCACAGTCTCGGAGGTCTACAGCACCCAGGAGAGCGGGAAGCTGGTAGGTTCCATCGGTAGCGGCGGCACCATAGAGAAATTCTATTCCTTCTCCAGCAGCGATAGCACAAAACAGCGTGGATGTGCTGTCCGACGAGGAGCGGTCTCAAGAGAAGAGCTATTCGGACTGGGACTTCGAAAACACCTAGATCCTCTACGGCGATACTCCGATAGAAAGCGCCTTCCTCGGGTATAGTGATCCGAAGGGAAGGCGCTTTTACTGTGCCTGGAATTTGGAAGACAGGGGGGAGAAACTGTGTACCTCTTGGTGTTTTCCGGCGAGTGGTGATTCCGGCCTGGAAACCTATTGTGCCTCGCTTTGAAGCTGCAGTTCTCCGTCCTGGCAGAGCACCCGAAGGACTAGGCCCTCGCCCAAGCCCTGGGCGATGAGGAACCGTGCGATCAGGGTCTCCAGGTGATGGCTGATGTAGCGCTTCAAGGGCCGAGCGCCGAAGACGGGGTCGTAGCCCCGCCGAGCCATCAGATCCAGGGCCTCGTCGCTGACCTCCAGAATCAGACCCTTTTCCTTGAGGCGGTTCTTCAGGTCCTGTAACAGCAGTTCCACGATCTGGCGGATCTGGCCTTGGCCTAGCGGCGAGAACAGAACGATGTCGTCGACGCGGTTCAGGAACTCCGGACGGAAACGGGCCTTGAGCTGATCCATCACGGTTTGGCGCACTGTCTCGGGAATGGGCCCCTCGGCGACGCTTTCCAGCAGGTCCTGGGAGCCCACGTTGCTGGTCATGATGATGATGGTGTTCTTAAAGTCCACGGTACGTCCCTGG
>CAZCKP010000014.1:0-17134 GCA_964499295.1 uncultured Synergistaceae bacterium
GTAACAGGTAATTACGCAAAAGCAGTAGCCCGAGCCCGGAATCCGGACTCGGGCTACTGCCCAGACCACAGACAAAGCGGGTTTAGGAGGCGTCTCCTAAACCCGCTTGTCTTTATGATCACGGATAATACAGCGAAAAATCGTAAAAGAGCTCCTCCAAGAGGTCCTAGGAGCCCCTATCTTTCAGATGATTGACGGGGGGACGTTGGGGCTTAATGGCCAGCCATGGCGCTGCGGGGCTGGACCGATTCGGCCACCGCGGCCAGGGCTGCCATCAGCTCGGGGTTCTCGTAGAGCTCCAGCTTTCCGGTGTCGCAGGCCTCGGCCAGTTTTCGGTCGATGGGCACTCTGGCCAGGGTCTGCAGGCCCAGGCTGGCCTCGATTTCCTCTCGATGGCTGGGGCCGAAGAGCTCCCACTGGTTGCCACAGCAGGGGCAGAGGGCGTAGCTCATGTTCTCCACCAGCCCCAACAAGGGCACCCGGAGCATCCGACTGAGCCGGACCTGCTTTTCCACGATCATGGCCGACAGCCCCTGGGGAGTGGTCACCGCCACCATGCCGTCGACTGCGATGGTCTGCATCACCGTCAGAGGACCGTCGGCGGTTCCCGGCGGCAGGTCCACCACTACGAAGTCCAATCCCTTCCAGTCCACCTCTTGCCAGAACTGGCGGATCACGCTGCCGATCAGGGGACCCCGCCAGACCACGGGGCTGTTGTGGTCCTCCAACATCAGGTTCATAGACATGACCTTGATACCACCCGATGAGGCTGGCAGCTGGACCAGGTTGTCGCCGTCGCTCCAGGGGCACTGGGTCACCCCCAGCATCCTGGGGATAGAGGGCCCCGTCACGTCGGCGTCCAGAATGCCCACTTTGTGGCCTCGGCGACTCAGGGCCAGGGCCATCAGCGCCGAAACGGTGCTTTTGCCTACGCCCCCCTTGCCGCTGCCCACGGCGACGATCCGCCCCACGCCCTGACGTGAGGGCTTGGGAAGGCTGGGGCAACTGCCGGCGGAGCCGCAGGAACTGCAGCCGCCGGAACCACAGCCGCTGGAACAGGATGTAGTCATAGAGAATCCTCCTCGCAAAGGAGCTGACTCGGCCTGGACTTCGGAGAGAGGCCGTCGCCAGCTCAAGAACTTTCGGAAATAGGTTCCCCCAAAGGGGACAGCACCACCGGACGGACCAGGGTGCACCGGGGACGAACGCCCCGGTCTCGGACGACGTTGGTGGCCACCCGGGCCGCCAGGATCCCCAGTTCCTCGGCGGGATAGCTGAGACAGGGGACGCCCCAGCGCCGGGCTGTGGCCAGGTCGCCACAGACCAGATCGGGAGGCGGCTGCCCCTCGTCGGGGCAACAGCCGTCCCAGACGGCAAAGGCCCCTTGGCCCAGGGGATCCTGAAGGGCTTCCAAGAAGGCAAAGGCCCCTTGGGCTCCCCGGCGGTACCGCACCGGCCGGCCCCTTGCCAGGGCTCGCACCGCCGCCAGGGTGCGCTGCTGCTCCACCGCCACGGCGAAATCGCCGCCGGCGCCGTCCACCGAGATCAGGGGAATCCGAAGGGGGCGGTCATCCAGGGCCTTCAGATCCCAGGGGACGTGGCAGATGACGGCGTCCACCTTGCGGCCCTCCAGCCGTCGCAGGCCGTGGAGGGCCGACCGCTGGGCCTGGGCCTCCACCAGCAGAAACTCCATCTTGTAGCGCTCCAACACCCGGTGGATTCCCCAGAGCAACCGGCCCAGCCAGGGCCTTCGGAGGTCCTCCACCAGCAGGCCCATCACGCCGGTGCGGCGGCTGGACAGGCCGCTGGCCACGGCGTCGAGCTGATAGCCCAGCTCTCGGGCGGCGTCCCAGACCTTTTGCCGGGTCTCGGTGGAGATCCGGGGATCGCCCTTCATGGCCCGGCTCACCGTCGCCTTGTTCACTCCGGCCCGTTGGGCCACTTCCGCCATGGTCACCCGAGGCAGTTTTCTCACCTCCTGGAGATGCAGTCCTCGGACTAGGCCGAGGTGGCGCCGATGATGCTACCTCCGATGAACTCCCGGAGGATCGAGTTGTTGGGCACCAGGTCCTGGCTCAGCGACGGGACGAACTTGAGCAGCCCCAGGACCCGCTGGGCCTCGCCGAAAAGCGGCGAATCCTCGCCAAGGGACCGCAAAATCGGCTCCGACAGCGTCTTGAGCACCGCTATCTCGTAGATCAGCGAGGAGTTGAACATGGCGTCGGCGTTCTTCTGGTAGGGGAAGATGTACTTCATGCCTCCGCGGATCACCGAGGGCCAGCGCTGCAGCGTCGACTCGGCGGAGTTACCCCGGGACCAGGAGTCCCGCACCAGCCGGCGCAACAGCCTGTTATCGGTGGTGCCGATGCGGTTGTGCTCGTCCAGGCTGACGCCGGTGAGAGGTGCGGCGAAGACGCCGAACCGCTCCTGCTGGGGTACCATGTCCAGGATCTGTTCATTTAGGCCGTGGAGCCCTTCGACGATCAGAATGTCCTGAGGCCCCAGCTGGAGCCGCGGCCCTTCTTCCCTCCGCCCTGTCAGGAAATTGAACCGAGGTAGCTCGACGGCCTCTCCTGCCAAAAGCCGCTTGAAATGGCGCTGCAACAGCTCCAGGTCCAGCGCCTCCAGAGCCTCGAAGTCGTAGCGGCCTTCCTCGTCTCGGGGGGTGTTCTCCCGGTCCAGAAAGTAATCGTCCAGCGACAGCGTCACGGCCCGGCTGCCAGCCACCAGCAACTGGATTCGGAGCTTTTGCGCCGTGGTGGTCTTGCCCGACGCCGAGGGGCCGGCGATGAAGACCAGCCGCCGGCGCTGGAACAGTATCTCCGTAGCCAGCTCGCTGAATCGCTGGGCGTGGAGCGCCTCGGCCAACAGCACCAGCTCGGCGCCGCGGCCCTGGGCGATGGCCTCGTGGAGCTGCTCCATGGTGGTGACGCCTAGGGTCTTGAGCCAGGAGGCGTACTCCAAAAAGACCCGGGTGAGCTTTTCCGAGGGCTGGTAAGCCGGCAAAGTCCGGGGCGAGAACACGGTGGGATAGGACAACACCATGCCGGGCTCGTGATAGCGCAGGGCGAAGGACTTGAGATAGCCCGTGGAGGGCACCATGGGGGTGAAAAAGTAGCCGTACTCGCCCAGGCAGCTGTAGAGCTCCACCGGGTCCAGCACCACCCGGGAAAGCAGCCGGGCCTTTTCGGGCATGGCCTGGCGCTCGAAGATCTGCCGGGCCTTGTCCAAAGACACCACTTCCCGCAAAAAGGGCAGGTCCATGGCGATCAGCCGGGCCATCTCCTCCTCCAAGGCCTGGACCATCTGGGGAGTCAGGGCCTGGTCCTCCAGCTCCCAAAAGAGCCCCTCAGCGATGGAATGGCGCACCAAGACCCTGCGTCTCAGGACCCTGTGACAGGCGATGGTCAACAGGAAGCTCAGGGAATTGCGGTACACCGTGGCTCCCTCGAAGGACGAGGTGTCCACAAACTCCACCGAGGCGTCGTCGTCCAGGGTCCACTGCAGGCTGCGCAGGTAGTGGTTGACCCGCCAGGAGACCACCAGCCGCTGAGGATCGTCGAGACCGCTCTGGGCCAGAGCCATTTGTCCCGTCAATTCCTCGGAACAGTGTAGAGGCGGTCCGCCCTGGACCTGCACTGTAAAAGCCATGGTCTCACCCCCCTTTCTGGAATCCATCGGCCCAATTATAACCCAGATCCCTTAATCAGGAATAAATCCTATATTAGCCCTCAAAAAAAGCTCCGGTCCCTGGAGGGGGTCGGAGCTTTCGCGCCCTGGAGGCGTCAACAGCTGATCACGAAATGGTCGGGCTCCGAGAAGACCTGGAAGTCCTGGAAGTCGTTCTCCCGGACGATCTCTTCCACCTCGTCCTCGGACTCGATGCTGAAGACGTCGACGCCCTCGTCGGAGTAGTGGACCAACAGGCATCCGTAGCCCTCTTCCAGGCCCTCCTTGAACATGGTGAAATAGCGCTCCAGCTCGATCAGGTCCAGGAAGAACAGGTCCCGGGGCATCTGTTCCTTCTCGTCCTGGTCCAGCACCTCGTCCAGATAGGCCGTCACTCGGCCTTGGAGCTCCTCCTGGGCAGCGGCGTCGATCACCAGGGTCATGTCGCCGTCCAGCACCTCCTCGAAGGTGCCGATCTTCTGGCCGTCCAGGTAGATGTCGCCGCCGTAGAGGATGTCGTCGTCGCAGTCCAGCTCCCGCAGGTTCTGCAGCTCTACGCCATTGATCGAGGCGTGGTCAATGTCTTTCATCTGGGCTATACCTCCTCAAAGGATTTGAGGCCCGCCAGACCCTCGGGAGCCTCGCTGATACCTGGACATTCTACTTCAATTTTCCCTGGGGCGCTACGGGCCGCCGGACAATTCCCGCCGAATCGGGGGCAGTTCTGACGCGCTAGAGCAGGGCCAGCACCGGCGCCCAGAGGGGGATGGTGACGACGGAACAGAGGGTGGTGCCCACGATGACCTCGGCGGCGTAGGCTCCGTCCATAGCCATCCCTTCGGCCAGGGGAAGGGTGTTCACCGCCACGGGCATAGCCATGACCAACACCGCCACCTGGGTCAACAGCACGTCGCTGGGCAGCCAGAGGCATCCCAACAGCACGAAAAGGGGACTCAGCACCAGCCGGATCAGCAGATCGGACCAGCAGCGCTTCAGGGCGCTGAGCAGCAGCTCCGGCCGCATCTTGGCACCAAGCACCAGCAGAGCGATGCCGGTGCCGGTATTGCCCGTGATCTCCATAGCCGAGTCCAGCCACCGCGGTAGCGCCACCGGAGAGAAAAGGCCCCAGCACAGCCCCAGGGTGCAGGCGATCAGCATGGGGTTGCGGACCATCTTGGCCAGGACCCTTTTCAGCGCCGCCAGGGACAGGCCACCGTAGAGGACCAGCAGCCCTCCCAGCACCGAGAAGAGCTCGAAGCCCAGCAGCGACAGGGCCATGAATTTGCAATAGGTCTCGAAGCCCTGGGAGCCGTAGGCCAGCACCACCGCCGGCATGGCCATGAAGACGTTGTTGGACCTCATCGAGGCCATCAGCGACACCGCCAGCTCCGGCCTGGGCAGCCGTCGAGCCCGGCCGATGACCCAGGCCGCCAGCAGCGAGGCCCCGTAGGCCCCGTGGATGACCACCAGGAAATGCCAGTCCGCGAAGTGCTCGGCCTGGACGGTGAGCATAGAGCGAAACAGCAGCGACGGCATGGCCACGTAGTAGATCAGGCTATTCATGTCGCCGACGCCACCGGCGGTGATCACCCCTGCCCGAAAGAGACCGTGGCCCAGGGCGATACAGACCATCATGGGCACGATCAGCAAAAATCCCTCTAACACTTTGGTTCCCCTCCCCGGTCTTGAACGCTGGAATACACTTTCAGTTCTGACAATGGCCATTATACGCGAACATAGGCGAAAAAGGGGGGGGGCAGAAAAGGCCCTTCGGTCCCGGAGTCGCCGAAGATAGTCTATAATTAGGACATCTTTAGCGTCGGCTTCGGCGCCCCTTTGAAGCTACAGTCCAGATCCGCTAGGAGGTAGGACCATGAAGGACCAAGTTCCTTCCAGCATCTTTCGAGAATACGACATTCGAGGCACCGCCGAGCAGGACCTAGCGCCGGCCAACGTGCTGGCCATCGCCCGGGCCTTTGGGACCTATCTGCGCCGCCGCGGCGTCGACAGCCTCACCGTAGGCGGCGACGTAAGGCTCTCCACCGAGGCCATCCGCGCCGTGTTGATCCAGGGCTTGAGGGAATGCGGCCTCAATGTGGTGGACCTGGGCGTGGTGACCACCCCTCTGCTCTACTGGAGCCTCTACGAGCTCCAGCTCCAGGGCGGCGTGATGATCACCGGCAGCCACAACCCCAAGGACATGAACGGCCTCAAGCTGGTCTACGACAAAGCTTCCCTTTACGGCGACGAGATCCAGTCCCTGCGGGTCATGGCCCAGGAGGGCCAATGGGACCTGTCGGACCGCCTCGGCGGCCTCAGCAGCCGGGACCTCTGGGAGCCCTATCTGGCCATGCTGAAGGAGAAGATCTCCCTGGAGCGCCCCCTCAAGGTGGCCGTCGACGCCGCCAACGGCGCCGCCTCGCTGGGCATCGTTCCCTTCCTGTCGTCGCTGGGCTGCCAAGTGATCCCCCTGCACTGCCAGCCCGACGGGAACTTTCCCAACCACCACCCCGATCCCCAGAAGCGGGCCAACATGCAGGACCTGATCAAGGCCGTCGTCGACGGCGACGCCGACGTTGGACTGGGCTTTGACGGCGACGCCGACCGCATCGGCGTGGTCGACGACCAGGGCGAGATCGTCTGGGGCGACGCTTTGATGGCCCTGTTCTGGCGGGAGATCCTGCCCCGCCATCCCGGAGCGACGGCCATCATCGAAGTCAAATGTTCCCAGGCCCTGGAGGACGAGGTGCGGCGGCTGGGCGGAGTGCCCCACTACTTCAAGGCGGGACATTCGCTGATCAAAGCCGAGATGAAGCGCCTGGGAGCCCTTTTCGCCGGCGAGTACTCGGGCCATATGTTCTTCGCCGACGAGTACTACGGCTTCGACGACTCCTTCTACGCTGCCGGCAGAGTCCTGAGGATCCTGGCGGCCTCGGACCAAAAGCTGTCCCAGATGCTGTCGGACCTACCGGTGTACTATCACACCGAGGAGATCCGGGTTGACTGCCCCGACGCTCAGAAGTTCCAGGTGATGGAACAGATCACCGCTCAAGCCCTGGCGGACCACCAGGCCATCACCGTCGACGGCGTGCGGATCCTCTACGACGGCGGCTGGGGGCTGATCCGGGCCTCCAACACCCAGCCCGTCTTGGCGGCCCGATGCGAAGGCCGCACCCCCCAGGACCTGGAGCACATCGCCCAGGACGTGCGGCGGCGCATCGTCGAAGCGGGATTGCCGGACTTTCAGTGGACCTATTAAACCCTAGTTAGGCCGAGGGACTCAGGGATCGGAGGACCGGACCCTGAGCCCCTCGGCCTATGGCGTTTCCTACCCAGAGACCACAAAAAACCCGCTCCCCCCTTTGGGAGAGCGGGTTCGCGTCGAAGACCAGGCCGGCTCAGTGCCAAGGTTCTCCTAAGATCACTGAAACACTACCCTTCATCTCTCAGGCTTCCGGGACACTGCAGAGCCCTCGGAGCCTTGGAAGTCCCCCTTTAATCTGCCGGGGGAAACAGAGCGGCGATAATCGCTGCCGCCTCGACCGCTTGGAGCGACGGGGAATCCGCTGGAGCCCTGGGGGCTACGCCAGAACCTCCCCGCTGCAATTGGAGACGGGATACCGCCCCAGATCCCACAAAACTGGGCCGGATCCCCCGGAGCCGTACCGCTCCGGCCTACCCCACGTCGAAACTGCTGCTTGAGCCGATCGTCTTTCGCGGCCTGGTCTCTCCTCTACATCAAGGAAGGCTGGTGCTGACGCCGACTCTTCCTTCCTTGATTCCATTGTACCGCCCTGACGGGCCGAGGCAAGGACCTTCAGCGGCGACCCAAGGGAAATATTGAAAATATTGCCGGTGAAAGTCGCTTTTTCTCCCCTTTTTGTCGGGAGTCATCTTGGATAGGCCGGGCTTTACAGGTAATCACAAGTTGAATTATAATAGCTTGACTAAACAGGAGGTGAGCGGCATGTCCCATGCCATCGAGGTCATCAACTTACATAAGTCCTTCGGCTCTCTCGACGTCCTCAAAGGAACGTCGCTATACGTAGACGAGGGCGAGGTGGTCTCCGTCATAGGGCCCAGCGGCTCCGGCAAGAGCACACTGGCCCGCTGCATCGGCCGCCTCGAGAAGATCAACCAGGGCGAGATCTACGTCTATGGTCAGCGGATCGACCAGGGGCGGCTCTCCAACGCCGAACAGTCCCAGCTCATGGGCATGATCTTCCAGCAGTTCAATCTCTTTCCTCACCTGTCGGTGATGGAGAACCTGACGCTGGCTCCCATCAGCGTGCGGGGCATCGGAAAGGCCGAGGCCGAGGCCAAGGCCGCCGATCTTCTGGAAAAGGTGGGCCTCTCCGACAAAAAAGACGCCCGGCCCTCGGAGCTCTCGGGGGGACAGCAGCAGCGGGTGGCCATCGCCCGAGCTCTGGCCATGGAGCCCAAGGTGATGCTCTTCGACGAGCCCACCAGCGCCCTGGACCCCGAACTGGTCGGTGAGGTGCTGAAGGTCATCGCCGACTTGGCCAAAAACGGCATGACCATGATCATTATCACCCACGAGATGCTCTTTGCCAAGGAGGTCTCCAACCGGGTGATCTTCATGGCCGACGGCCAGATCGTCGAAGTGGGCACCCCCGATCAGGTGCTAGAGCGGCCCAAGATGGAGCGGACCCGTAGTTTCCTCCAGCGGGTGTTGCCCCATTACGGCGCGGCGATGCAGGAATAACAGGAGGCGGTGACTATGGAACTGGATTTCTCGGTACTCAATCCCTATCTTCACATGTTCGCCCGGGGCGTGGGGGTCACCATCAAGGCCTCGGCGTTGGGTGTGGCCTTCGGGACCTTTTTGGGGCTCTTTATCGGCGGGTTGCGGGTGATGCCCTTCGCGCCCTTCCGCTGGCTCATGGCCACCTACATCTATGTCCTCCGGGGCACGCCGTTGATGATCCAGCTGTTTTTAATCTACTTCGGCCTACCGGCGGTGGGCATCAACCTGGACGCCTTCGTGGCTGGCATCCTGGGCATCGGCATCAACTCCTCGGGCTACGTCGGCGAGATCGTCCGCGGCGGCATCGAGGCGGTGCCCAAGGGCCAGTGGGAGGCCTCCAAGATGCTGGGCCTCTCCTACTGGCAGACCATGAAGTCCATCATCATGCCCCAGGCGGTGCGGAACATGCTGCCGGCCATCGGCAACGAGTTCGTCACCCTGATCAAGGAGTCGTCGCTGCTGTCGGTGCTGGCCATCAGCGACCTCACCATGGTGGGCCAGCAGGTCCGCAGCGTCACCTACGCCTCCTTCGAGACCTTTATCTTCGTCGCCTTAGTCTATTTGGTGCTCACCAGCGTCACCAGCGGAGCCTTGCAGCTGCTGGAAAAACGTTGGAATACCCGCTAAGGAAAGCTACGGAAAAAGGAAACAGAAAAGACAAGAGGTCCCTGGAAGCTCCTCTTCTCGTGAGAAGAAGCTCCCAGGGACCTTTTTTCGTTCAATCCATGGTCTGAATCGGGCCAATCGGCCCGGCCAAGATCAGGGTATCACGATCATGGAAGCGAAGATGCCGGCCAATATCACCGAACCGATAGTGACGGTCATGAAGCCGCCGATCAGCATCTTGGGAAGCATGCAGTCCATCAGGAAGGTCTGTTCCTCGTCGGTTTCGGCCAAGCCCTTGGCGGCCTCCTCGGTGAGGATGTAGTTAGGCGGGAAGCCGTAGAGCGAAGTCAGTGCCAAGCCCACCGACATGGCCATGGAATAGCCCAGGATTTTGCCCACCACCGCCGAGGTGACTATGAGGCCCACCACGCCGATGACCACGATGATAAACAGTGGGTAGAGCAACAGCAAAATGTCCTGGGGGGTGGACTGGTTGAGCATGCACATCATCAGAGCCATGATCACGGCCAAACCGAAGCCCACCGATTCGGCTCTGGTCATGGCTTTGCGCTCCAGCAGTCCGATCTCGGCGGCTATGGCGCCGTAGATAAGACAGATCACCAGGGGATGGGGGGCGAACTTGGTCCAGGCGGGATTGATGGCATCCAGCCCCGCCACCACGACCAGGTTGGTCAAATAGGCCAGCCAGCCCACGAAAGCCACCACTGCCAGATGGTAGAAGGTGGTCTGGTACTTGGCCGGCAGAGGGGGAATTTTGCGGCGACTCCCCTCGTCGGCCTCGGCCACCTTGGCCGTCATCTCACCGGCCCGGAATTTCTTGAGCAGCCTGGTGCCCTCGATGCGCAGACAGACCGCGGTGAGAGGATAGCCCACGAAACCCTGGACCACGAAGATAGCCGGAGCCAACAACGCCAGATAGCCTACACCCTGAGCGGCCTCGCCCATGATAATGGCAGCCACTATGCCGCCAGCCAGCGGAGGCACTCCGATGACGATGGCGTTCCACTCGATAAACCGGGTCCCCACGAAGATCAGCGTCAGCGACATACCCACCATAGCGCAGATAGCCACCACCACGGTTTTCCACTCGGCGCAGAGCTCCTTTATGCTCAGCAGGGTCCCCATATGGACGATCAGCAGATACATGAACAGGGTGGGCGTCATGCCACCAATGGCCGCAACGTCCATGATGTTTCGGGGCAACAGGCCGGTCCAGAAACTTATGACGAACAGCGACGCGGCTATGAACACCGAGGGGACCATGGCCTTAGTCTTTGCGGAGACAAGATCTCCGATAGTCAAAAAGGCCATGATGACAAAGAAAGCGAAGATGAAACTCATAACAATACCTCCTTACAGGGAATAAGAGCTCAAGGCCTCCAAACAACACCCAAAAACAAAAAATCTTGAAAATAACCTGATCTCAAGAAGCCCACAAAAAAAGCCGGGATCTTTTTAAAAAAGATCCCGGCTGGAACGCTACTGGCCTAGAGGATTAGGTCCTCGGAAAAGGCCATGGCAAGAAGCGACTCCGGCAGAGATCCGCAGTCGTTAGGTCTAGCAAGGCCATGTTCAGGACAGTCATAACGGTTTCCCTCGACAAAACCATGGTGCGGATCTCCTTTCTCACGGAAAATACGAAGCGTATTAAAACAAAGCCTCCCAGGTTTGTCAAGGGAGGATTTAAGAACTTGGACAAAAAGGGACTCCGGAAGTCCATCCTGGGGATCCCTCTCGAAGTCCCTTAAAAACCGCCTTCTCAGGCTCCCATGCCCTTGGCCGCGGGCCAGCGATAGCGCCGCATCTCCGCCACGGCGTTGAGGCCGTCCACGTGCCCCCAAACGCAGACTACTGCCCTCTCGGGCTCCATCCGCTGGAGCAACCGCTCCCAGAGGGCCCGGGAGAGGTAAAACCAGCCGCAGAGGTAGGAGCGCCCGAAGGTCTCCTGGCCCTCGCAGCGGATCATGGCCACGTCCTCGCTTTTCATGGCCATCACCTTGGCCTCGCCCAGGGCCTTGATCAGCGATGCCGCGTTGCTGTCCCGGTCCAAAAAGGTCCTTCGAGCCAGATCAGGAGCCACCGGCGACGGCGACAGCCACATCCGAATCTGATGGGTCCGGCCGTGGAGGATGTCGGAGCCGTGGGTGGCCCAGAGGCTCAGCCGGTCGCCCATGGCGCTGTCGTGGCGGAAGTGGGCCAACCTCAGGCCCCAATAGAGCTGTAGGCTGCCATCGGAGAAATGAAGCTGAGGCAGCACGTTGGCCTCGGAACGCCAGATCTGGCTGGGCGCGAAGAGGTGATGGTCCGGCCAGAGGGATTCCATGGTCAGCATGGCAACGTGGTGGTCTCCCGGCGCTGGGATCTGGCTCAATAGCGCGTCCCTGAGCTGGCGGCAGTTTTCGGCGCTGAGCCTCAGCCCCTCCAGCTCCGGCAACTCCAGCGGCAGGGTGTCGCAGAGGATCTTTTCACCGCCCAAGGGCCTGCCCCGAAGGTCCGTCAGGGTCCAGCGCTCGAAGCCCAGCACCGACTCCCCCAAAAGCTGGCGACCCCAGGGAAGCATGACCTTGACAGCGGCTCGGTCCTGGTCCTCGGAGGAGAAGTCGGGCAGCAGCACCAGGGTCCCATCGCTGAGCAATTCGTAGACCTTCACCGGTTCCATCTCCCCTGGGGCGCTGGCTTGGCCGTCTTCCAGCGGCGATGAAACCAGAACCACTGCTCCGGAGCGGCCAGGACGATGCGCTCCAAGGCGGCGTTGGCCCGGCGGGTCAGCTCGATCACCTGGTCGTTGCGGCTGCCCTGGCTGGGCACCTCCAAGGGCGGATAGAACACCACCCTGTGACGGAAGGGCCCCAGTCTCTGGGATATGGCCGGAATCAATGGGACCTGGGCGGCCAGGGAGATCACCGCTGGGCCGGCCACCATGGTGCAGGGCCGTCCCAAAAAGGTCACCGCCACCCCTTCAGGGCCTCCGTCCTGATCGGCCAGCAGGGCCAGAAAGGCGCCCTCCTTCTGGGGACGGCGGATCATTTGGCGCATGTTGGCCAGCTCCCGGCGCAGCGTCACCACGCCGATGTTGCGGCGATAGCCCTCAATCAGGGCGGCAAAGTCGGGGTCGTCGGTGTCCCGCACGGCGGTCTCAAAGGGATAGTGCCGGCACATCCAGGCCGCTCCCAGTTCCCAGTTGCCGCAGTGGCCTGTCAGAAGCACGCAACCCCTGCCCTGGGCCTTCAGCTGGTCCAGGACCTCGGTCCCCTGGGTCTCCACCACCATCTGGGACAGCAGCGACGGGTCGTTTTGGAGCATCAGGTACTCCACCAACATCCAGGAAAAGTGGTGGTAGCATCGCCCCAGGGTGCGACGGCACCAGGCCTGGTCCTTATCGGGGAAGGAAGCCTTCAGTGCCTTCAGGGCCTCCTTGCGGCGAATCGGCACCAGGGCGAAGACGGCCCGGAACAGCCAGAACAGCGCCTTGGCCCGCCAGCCAGGGCGGACGAAACGACGCAAGGCCTCGACGGTGGCGACGGCGACGGTCATGGAATCACCTCTTTTCGCCGGATCGCAGTCCGGCCGGAAGGGCTAGGCCCTGGCGATGGTGTAGTATTTTTTCTTGCCCAGGCGGATCAGGGCATAGCCGCCGCCTAGCATGTGATCTTCCGTCAACGTCGCGGCAGCGTCACACCGAAGCCCGTTGACGGTGACACCACCGCCGGCCAGGAGCCGCTTAGCCTCGCCTTTGCTCTTGCAGGCGCCGGACTCGGCCAGGGCGTCAACCAAGGACAGAGGCAGCGACGCCACGACGCCGCCAGGTGTCTCCCGGGCCAGGGCCTGGATCATCTCGCCGGTCAGGTCTTTGGGCTGATAGTCGCCGCCGAAGAGGATCTGGCTGGCAGCGATGGCCGTCTCGGCAGCCTCGGCTCCGTGGACGATAGTCGTAACCTCCCGGGCCAGGACTCTCTGGGCCTGGCGGAGCTCCGGCTCGGCGCGGTGGCGCTCCATGATAGCGTCGATCTCCTCTAGAGGCAGGAAGGTAAAGTACTTCAGAAGCTTGTCGACGCCCTGATCCTCGGCGTTGATCCAGAACTGATAGAACTGGTAGGGGCTGGTGCGCTTGGGATCCAGCCAGACGGCGCCGCTTTCGGTCTTGCCGAACTTGTGGCCTGCCGAGGTGAGCAGTAGCGGGTTGGTGCCGCCGTAGACCTCGGCGTTGTCCCACTTGCGGATCAGCTCGATGCCGCTGGTGATATTGCCCTGCTGGTCGTTGCCGCCCATCTGGAGGCGGCAGCCGTAGGCGTTGTAGAGGTGGTGGAAATCGTAGGCCTGGAGCAGCGAGTAGGAGAACTCGGTGAAGGACAGGCTCTTGGAGGGGTCCTCGATGCGACTGCGGACGTGCTCCTTGGCGATCATGTAGTTCACCGAGAAGAACTTGCCCACATCCCGGAGGAACTCCAGAAAGTTCATGGTGCTGAGCCAGTCGTAGTTGTTCACCAACAGCGCCGAGTTGTCGCCGCAGTGAAAGTCCACGAAGTGAGCCAGCTGGACCTTGACGGCCGTCACGTTATGCTGGATCTGGTCCAGCGAGAGCAGGTTGCGCTCTTTGCTCTTCATGGAGGGATCGCCGATCATCCCGGTGCCGCCTCCGGCCACCAGGATGGGGCGGTGGCCCAGCCGCTGGAGCCAGGCAAGGCCCATCAGGGGGATCAGGTGTCCCACGTGGAGGCTGTCGGCGGTAGGATCAAAGCCCACGTAGGCCGACACCATCCCGGCGTCGAAGAGCTCCGACAGAGCCTGGTCGTCGCTGGTCCAGTCGATAAAGCCCCGCTCCTTTAGGACCTTCAGGGCGTTGGGTCGATCCATTGCGCTTCATTCCCTTCGCGAAAAGTTTGTGAGCCCAAGGGGGCCCCGCCTGGCCCTGGCCTCGGCGCGGTCCTATCATATCACATCGTCGGCCCCATCGCTGTCCAGCCCCGGCTGGGGATTCCCTGGTGCCACCAGGGCCCGCAGCTGGTCGGGGAAGTCCGAGGTGGACACCGCGCCAAAGGGCGACATGCCCTCGCCGTCGGCCACCAGGAAGGTCATCGTCGTGCCCTGGCCAGGGGCCGACTGGATCCGCATCTCCCCGCCGATCAGCTGGATCCGCTCCCGCATGTTCAGCAACCCCCGGTGTCCCGTGGCCCGGAGCCGGTCCAGATCGTCGGGCACGGCAAAGCCCGAGCCGTTGTCGTCGATGACCATGCGGGTGCAACCCTGGGGATGGTCCACGGCAATGGAGATCTCGGTGGCCCGGCCGTGTTTGACGGCGTTGGAGATGGACTCCTGGGCAATACGGAAAAAGGCCAGCACGCCGTCGGAGGACAGCGCTTCCTCCTTGACCTCCAGGCGGATCGCCACGCCCATGTAGCAGCTCAGCCGCTCCGTCAGCTCCGTCAGGGCGTGGTCCAGCCCCAAATCCAGCCAGGGCGGCGTCAACTGGTTGCAGAGCTCCCGCAGCTCCCGCACCGTGTCGGTGCCGATCTCCTCGGCGATGCGCAGGTTTTCGGCCACGTCGGAGCCCTCCATCCGAGCCAGCCGCACCCGCTGGACCAGCGCCGTCACGGCCTGGACGGCGCCGTCGTGGATCTCCCGGGCGAAGCGGTCCTTCTCGTCCTCCTGGACTCGGACCATGTCGCTGCTGTGGCGCTTCCAGAGCTCCATGCGGTCCTTGGCCGCTGCCGAGAGGCGGCAGAGCACCCGCCGCAGGTCCCGCAGCTCCACCACCGCCATGGCGTCGTCCTGGCAGGACACCTCGTCGCCCCAGCGCAGCAACGCTACGTCGTCGGTGAGCCGCTTCAGCGGACCGATGATCCAGCGCCAGAGGATCATCACCGCCACACTGCCCGACAGAGCCGTCAGCATCAGCAGGATCATCCAGAGCCGATTGGACCGGACCATAGGGCCCAGCAGGTCGCCCCACCGCACCGCCGCCACCACGTAGTACCCCCCGCGGCCATCGGTGGGATAGACCGCCAGGGTGTAGCGCTCGCCCTGATCGTCCCGAACCTGCACGGCTCGGTTCATAGGGATCCGGACGCCCATGCGCCAGACCTCTCCGAGCTGGTCCGCCCCGGGAGACGCCGAGACCAACCGGCCCGAGGAGTCCAGCACCGCCACCCAGCCGGGAAGCTCGGGGCCCCAGCTGAAGAAATCCAGGTTGCCCAGATGGAGCATCACCCGGCTCATCCGAAAGGGGATCCCGTTGGAGGCCTGGATCTTGGCTGCCACGTTCTCGGCTATATTGAGCACGTAGGAGGACATGATCCGCGCCATGGCCCGCTCGTGGGTGGCCATGCCCAGGCTGGACACGCAGGTCACCGCCACGGCGGGAATCAGCAGCGCCACCAGCAACACCAGGATCAGGCTGCGCTTCAATCCAAAAGCTCCTCCAGCGTCAACAGTCCGTGCTTCAGCGCCAACAGCATGGCTTCGGTCTTGTTGTGGGCTCCCAACTTATCGTAGACCGAGGCCAAATGGGTCTGGACGGTGCGCTCGCTGATGTAGAGCCGGGCCGCCACTTCTTTGCTGGAGAGGCCCCGGGCTGCGTAGAGCAGCACCTCCCTCTCTCGGGGTGACAGCTCCTCGGTCAGGTCCTCCTGGGCGCCCATCACCGAAGCCACTTCGCTATCCAGGAACAACCCCCCAGCGGCCACGGTCTGGATGGCCTTGGCCAAGGCCTGGGGCGACGTAGTCTTGAGGACAAATCCCTTGGCCCCGGCCTTCAGCGACGCCAGCACGTACTGTTGAGAATCGTAGGACGTCAGCATGATAGGCGCCACGGTATAATCCGATTCCTTGATCCGCCGGGCCAGGGAGATGCCGTCCTGGCCGGGCATACGAATGTCCAGCAGCGCAACGTCGGGCCGGTGCTGTTGGATCAGCTCCCAGGCCTGGTCTCCGTCGGCGGCCTCGCCCACCAGCTCCAAGTTCTCCTCCCGCTCCAAATAGGCCTTCAGGCCCTGACGGGTCAGGGGATGATCGTCGGCCAGGATCACGCGGATCTTCGCCATAGTTATGTCCCTCCTCTAGGTCGTGGCCGGGCCTAGGCCTGGCTCTGCCCAGCGCCCCGCCGGGGGCGACCGGTAAAACTGCCCCTATTATAGAGGAATTCTGGGCGCTGCCATCGGTGATTTGCGCCATCGGAGCCTTGTTCCGTTGTCGCCGCCCCGGGGCTATAATGGTCCCGGGGCGGTTGTAGGCCCTATCCCCAACGAAAAAAACAGACAAAGGAGAGGATTTCCGTGGTACGCCAAGGCAAAAAACTGCTGGCATTGCTGGTGCTGGCTCTGGCGATGGGACAGGGGCAGCTCTGGGCCGCCAGGACCTTCCCCGCGCCTTCCACCGTCAGCGCTCCCATGGCCGAGGCCATCAACAGGGCGCTGGGACGTCAAAGACAAGAAACAATTCCCGATCTCTCGGTGGCCAAGAGAGAACGAGGCCCCGAGAGTACCTTCGAAGTACTGGCCTTAGCCCAGGCCTACCAGGTCCGGATCGACCAGGAGGTCATCGACGGCGTCACAGTGCGGACCCTGACGCCGCCGGTACTGGGAGCCGGCAAGGAGGACAAGATCCTCTACGCCATCCACGGCGGAGGCTACGTCTTCGGCGGCGGCCTGGCCAGCATCGGCGAGGGGCTGCTGATGGCCCACTTCAACGGCTACAGGGTGGTAGTGCCGGACTACCGGACGGCTCCCGAGGACCCCTTCCCCGCAGCCATCGACGACGCCTTTGCGGTCTATCGGGAGTTGGTGAACCGCCACGGCGCCCATAACATCGCCGTCATGGGCACCTCCACCGGCGGCGCCATGACGCTGATCCTGGCCCTTCAGGCCCTGGAGGCCGGCGTTCCCCTGCCGGCGGCGCTGATATCGGGCACCCCCTGGTCGGATCTGGACAAGATCGGCGACAGCTACGTCACCAACGAAGGCCTGGACTCCATGCTGGTGTCCTACGATGGCTGGATCCGGGCCGCCGCCGAGGCCTACGCCCAGGGTGAGGACCTCAAAAACCCGCTGATCTCGCCGGTCTACGGCTCCGACA
>CAZCKP010000015.1:0-16648 GCA_964499295.1 uncultured Synergistaceae bacterium
TTGACGATCACCTGTTCCCGGCTGGTGATATTGAACATCACCGCCGTCTCGGAGTGGAGCCCCAACTCCCGGTAGTTTTCCACCTTGGCCTTGGAGGCGTTGTAGACTACGAAATCGGGCTGGAAGTTCTCCAGCTCTTCCTGGGTGGGCTGGATGAACATGTTCTTGACGAAATGGGCCTGCCAGGGCACTTCCATGATAAACCGCACGGCCATGCGGCTGTCCCGGTTGGCGCCGCAGAAGAGGTCCATCACGAAGAGCCGCTTGCCCGATAGGGTTTTGACGGCCAGGTCCTTGACGGCCTTCCAGGCTTCCTCGGTGGCGGGGTGGTTGTCGTTGGGGTATTCCGGCGAGGTCCACCACAGGCTGTCCCTGGAATTGTGGTCCATGACGATAAACTTGTCCTTAGGCGAGCGGCCGGTGTACCGGCCCGTCATGACGTTGACGGCCCCGGAGGCGCTGAGTTGCACCTTCTCCCAGCCTTCCAGTCCCGGGGCGGTCTCCTCCTGAAAGAGCTGCTGGTAGCTGGGATTGTGGACGATCTCCACTGGATCGGTAATGCCGTACTGGCTCAAGTCGATGGCCTTCTGCATCAGCAGGACCTCCTTATTTTTTTGGGGCGCTGGGCTACTATAGCCGCCGGGCTATTATAGCAATAGAGGAGAAGTTATTATAAGAGAATCAATTCAATGGAAGATCCGATCCCGCAGCCTAGAGACCAGATCGGTCAGGACTCCGTCGCGGAAGGCGATGGCGTCGGCGGGGCACATCTCGTGACAGCAGTAGCAGCGGATGCAGCGGCGATAGTCGAACCGCAGCCGCCGCCCCTCCAGGACCAGGGCGCTGGCGGGACAGACCTGGGCGCAGCGCCCGCAGGCGACGCAGCGGTCCCGATCCTGGACGGGACGGGAGGCCAAAAGATGCCGCCCCAGGCCGTCGAGCCACGACGGCAGGAGGTTCAGAGCGTCGAGCTCCGGAATTTTCACAGCCGGAAAGCGCTCTTGCGGCGACAGGTCGCCCTGGAAGTCAACTCCCTTCAGATCCCAGCCCTCCAGGCCTCGCCGGGCGGCGGCGTCGATCAGGGAGAACCGCCGTCCCGGCAGTCCCACCATGGCGGCCACGGTGGCGTCCAAGGCCAGGGCGTCGGCGGAAGCCGCGACCATACCGAAGCGTCGTATCGTCCCATTGCTGGGGCCGTGGCCCTCCATGCCCCAGACGCCGTCGAGGATCGACAGCACCGGCGGCAGCGAGACCAGGATGTCCAGCAGCAGGTCGGCAAAACGCCGCCGGTCCAGCCCCACGGCGTAGTGCCATTGGGCCTTGCGGGGGCCTACCACGGTGCCGAAGAGGTTTTTCACTGCCAAGGTCAGCTGCATTTGACAGTGGGTTTTCAGCTTGGGCACGTTGACGATGGCGTCGGCCTCCAGGGCCTGGCGAGCCAGCTCCAGCCGCTTGTGGACTCGCCTGGTCGAGGGAGGGCAGACCCTGGAGTCGGCCAGCTCCTCCACGGCCACTCCTAGCCGCTGGCCCACCTCGGCCAGCCCCGAGACCTTGGCGACACGGCCGAAGGGCTCGATGCCTGGGCTGTCGCCGATGGTGGGTCGGCAGCCCAAATCCGACAGGCCCCGACAGATCAGCTCCACCAGCCTGGGGTGGCTGGTGACGCAGCGCTCCGGCGGCCGGGCCGCCAACATGTTGGCCTTGACCAGCACCTTCTGCCCCCGGGAAAAGTTCCCCAGCGACAGCGCCGATTCCACCAGGGAGCCCAGATTCTCGGAGCTGTAGTCCTCGCAGCGATACAGTGCCACCACTCCCATGGCCCGCACTCCTTTCTGATAATCCCAAAGGCTGACAAGCCCAAAGGCCCAAGGGGCCGGCAGGACTTTAATAGGTCTTGGACAAGAAGAAACCGGCGGGGCCCGAAGCCGCGCCGGTTTTAGTCTAATTCCTTTTGGCCCTCTGGCAAGTCCCGGAAGGGCGAAATTTCACCTTTGGACTTTGGGGCCCAAAGGTGTCACAATAGGGTGGCGTCCCTGGAAGGGTGCGGCGGCGATTTCGCCAGAGGCTGGAACCGGGGATGCTGGAATTGACGCCGCCCTTCGGCGCGGCCAAAGAACGGGGACCTAGGTCCCATCAGGAGGAAAGATCCATGGCGGAAGGACAGAGCTACCAGGAGTATCTGGCGTCGATGGGCTTGGTCAAGGGCAGTCCCGAAGAGATCGCGCTGCTACAAAAGGTCTTCGGCGTGGCCTTTGAATTTGAAGAGGAAGAGGACCCAGAAGACCAGGGGGAACACCACCACGGCCCGGACTGCGGTTGCGGCGACCACTGCGGCTGTGGTTGTGGCTGCGGCCATCAGGACCAGCAGGAGCTCTGGGACGAGCCGGAGCCCGAGGAGATGAGCGATCAGGAGGTAATGGAGGCCGTCAAAGCCTACCTGGCTGCCCACCCCGAGGACCGGCCGGGACGGTGAGGCTCTGGTCCTGTCCCGAGGCGGCGGCCTCGGGGGCCTCCAGGTAGTTGCACAGCCTCTGACAGGCCTGGTCGATGTCCCGGGCCAGCTCGGCGGCGGCGGCTTCGGCGTCGCCGATGTAGCAGCAGTCCAGGATCCTCTGGTGGTTGGTCTGGAACTCCCGGAAGCCGCTGAGCCTTTCGAAGTCGATGCGCAGGTAGTGGCCGATGCCGTGGATTTGGTTCTCGATGAGGCCCAGCAACCTGGGGTTGCCCGATGCGGCGTAGAGGGTCTGATAAAACTGCCAGTAGAGGCCTCGCAGTTTGACCACGTCGTCGACGAGGCAATACTGGCACAGGATGGCCTTGAGGTCCTCCAGGACCGCCTGGGACAGCCGTGGCACCGCCTCCCGCAGGGCTGCGGTTTCCAAAATAGTCCGGACCTGGTAGACTTGGCGAAGCTCCTGGGGCGTCAGGCTGGTGACGACGGCGCCTCGGTAGGGCGAAAACAGCACCAGCCCCTCGTTGGCCAGCTGGATCAGAGCCTCCCGAACGGGGATGTGGCTCACGCCAAGCTCCAGGGCTAGCTCGTCTTGGCGCAGCTGGCTCCCGGGGCCGTAGACCCCCACGTAGATTCGCTCCCGTATGGCGGCTTTCACCCGTCCGGCGGCAGTCTGTTTTTCGTCGCAAAGCCGTCGTTTCATGAAAATGTCCTCGCTGTCAGTGCGCCCGTGGTGCCAGGCGGCAGGATTCGTGCCCCAGAGGCCAGTAGCTGGGGGGAAATTACGATAAAGAGTTGGATTTCTTTCGATACGTTTTGTAATTATATCATAATGCTAGGATTAGAAAAGCAGGAATATATGAATTTTAAAGGCTTTTGATGCTGTAGTTTTCGGAAAGCACTGTGCGACGGGACAGCTTTAGCAGCGACCAAGGCGGTCCCCCAAGCCGGTTCCCAAAGGAGGAATGATCGATGAAGCGTTCTATCGGCGACAAGAAGACCCCTCTCTATCCCGCTCCCGCGGTGGTAGTGGCGGCCTACGACGACCAGGGCCGGCCCTGTGGCATGACTGCGGCCTGGGCTGGGGTCTGCGCCTCCCTGCCGGCGTCCATCGCCGTCTCGATCCGCAAGGAGCGCTACACCTACGGCGCCGTCAAGGCTCGAGGGGCCTTCACCGTCAACGTGCCCAACGAAGCTCTGACGACGGTGACCGACTATTTCGGCATCTTCTCGGGCAAGGACCGGGACAAGTTCGCCCAGGCCGGCGTCACGGCCCGCCGGGGCTCCTTTGTGGACGCTCCGGTGATCGAGGAGTTCCCCATCTCCTTCGAGTGCAAGGTGGTGGCCGAGGTGGAGCTGGGCAGTCACGTCCAGTTCGTAGGCCAGATCATGGACTGCACTGTCATCGAAGAGGCCCTGGACGAGAAGAATCAGATCGATCCCGAGGTGATCCGCCCACTGGTGTTCTTGCCCAACTCCTCGACCTATTACGGCCTGGGCGAGGTGGTGGGCCGGGCCTTTTCCTCGGGCAGAGAACTGGCCAAGTAGGCATTAAACAACGGGCTTCGCCCAAAGGCGCAAGACGCAAAAAGGGACCCTGCCGCGGCGGGGTCCCTTTTTAGCGTACTTTTTGGGCTTTTTGGCTGAGCTTACAGCCCCAGCTTGGCGTTGAGCTGTTCCTTATCGAAGCCGATGACGTACTCGCCGTCGATCTCGATGATGGGCACCACCATCTGGCCGGTCTTCTCCACCAAGGCCTTGGCGGCGGCGCGGTCGGCGGCGATGTCGATGGTCTCGAAGGTCACGTTGTTCTTGGTGAGGTATTCCTTGACCTTGTCGCACCAGGTGCAGGTGGGAGTGCTGTAGACTTTGACGTTCATGAGAGTTAAAACCCCTTTCTTGAGATATGGGGCCAGGCCGCGAGGCCTTGGGCCCCGACAATTCGTCCCCATTGTATCGAAATCGAGAAAAAGATCAAGGCCGGGAGCACTTCCCCGGTTCTTCGGCGGGGGACCCTTGCCTCCTGCCGGGGGTGATCCTACAATTGTAGAATCACAGAATATAGAACCACAGAAGATCCGAGAAATAGCGGCGCTGGGACGCCTCGACGGCCAAAGGGGACGATGCCATGGGCTGGTGCTACAAGATATTGGGAACTCTGGGCCTCGCCCTGGCGGCGGTGGCGGTGGCGCTTTGTTCCGGCGCCGACCTGGCGACGGGGCCTCTGGCTTCGGCGATCCGGTCCCGGCTGGCGACGGTGGAGGGAGTCCAGATCTCCTTTGATCAGCTCCAGGGCAATCCCGTGGCGGGCTATCGCCTGTTGGGAGTTGAGGTCGCCCTGGAGGGCGAGACGGTGGCGACGGCCGACAGCCTGGAGGCGGCGCTGATGGGCCGTCTCAGGTCCAGGGTGGCGCTGCGGCTCCAGCTCCGGGGCCTGGGGGTCCGGGAGTCGTTGGTGCCCGATCTGATCTCGGCGATCCGGTCCCTTTCCGGCGGTGATGGCGCTGCTGCGCCGGTGGAGGTGCAGCGGCTGGAGCTGGTCCAGGCGGCGTCGCTGGAGGGCCGGCCCTGGCGGATCCAAGAGGCTTCGGCGGAGCTCCAAAGCCTGGAAGGGCGTTATCACGTCTCCCTGCTGGGAGCCTGGCAGGGCGAGGAACTGGAGCTGAAAGGCTCCGTCGCCGCCGACGGCTCGGCGCTGGACCTGACGGCCCGGGCCCTGGAGGGAGAACTGGCTCTCCGAGGCTCCAGCCAGGAGCTGGAGCTTGGGCTGGAGGGGCTGGACCTGGCCCGGGCGGTGGCGCTGGTCCCCCTGTCCCTGGAACCTGGGCAGCTCCAGGGACAGCTGGCTGCGGAGCTGGCTCTGACTGCCCCCCTGGGGGACCGGCGAATCCGGGGCCGGGCGACCCTTTCCGGCGGCAGATTGGCCTGGCGGAACCACCGGGCCGAGGAAGTGGAGCTTAAACTGGAGCTGGTGGACAGCCAGGCCGAGGTGGACCTGGCGGGCCTGTGGATGGATAACGGCATCAGGGCCACCGGTCTGGTCCACTGGGGTCCCCAGCCGGAACTGGATATTCGAGTCAGCGCCTCGGAGCTGGACCTGGCCTCGCTGGAGCGGGCTTTTCCGAAGCTGGAGAGGCTGGCTCTGGCCGGATCGGCCCAGGCCCAGGCTCTGGTCCGTGGCCTCTGGTCCGATCCCGACGTCGCCCTGAGGGCCCAGTCCCCCGAGGTCTCGGTCTACGGCCAGGCCCTGGAGGGGGCGGAGCTGGAGCTGAGGGCCAGCCGGAAGGAATTGGAGCTGCAGCGCCTGGTGGGCACCTGGATGGGCGGCAGGGCCACCGCGACCGGATCGGTCCGGGACTACCTGAAAGGGGCGGCCACCGGGACTTTCCGGGTGCGAGGGGAGGGGCTGGAGGGTGCCCAGTTGTCCCGGCTCCTGCCGGTGACCCTGGAATTGTCGGCCCACAACGCCCTGGAGGTTACGGTGACCCTGGACCGAGGCGTCGCCAGGACCAGCTTTACCGCTACAGCTCTGGAGCTGTCCCTGCCGGGCCAGCCGGCTCTGAAAGACCTGAATATCGCCGGTCAGAGCCTGGGCCGCGGCCTGGAGCTGACGGAGCTGCGGGCCCGGTTCCTGGAAGGGATCCTCAGCGGCCAGGGCCGGCTGGATTGGGCCCAGGGCCAGCGACTGAACCTGGAAGGCCGGTTGTCGGAGCTGGACCTGGCCCGGGTGGATGGGCCGATGGAGCTGGAGGGCCAGGTGGAGGGGCGTTTCTCCCTGGCCGGGGAGATCCGAGAGCCCCAGCTGGAGCTGGAGCTGGATTCGCCGAGGCTTCGGATAGCCTCCCTGGGGCTCCGGGACGTGGCCTTGAAGCTCCAGAGGACTCCGGGGCAACGGGCCCAGGTGGCCCTGAGGGGCGTCAGCGACGTGGGCGGAGCCTTGGCGGGGACTGGCACCCTGGAGCTGCGGGGCCTGGCGCCGGGGGAGATGAACCTGAGGGCTATCTTGGCCGATTTGGACCTGGGCAGCCTCCTGGATAGGCTCCCCCTGGGCGGCAGGGCCTCGCTGGAGCTGGATTTGACGGGACCCTTGGGAGCTCCCCAGGTCCAGTTCCGCCTCACCGGGCCGGCGCTGCGCTGGAACGGCCTGGTGATGGAGGCTCCGGACCTGCGGGGCCGTCTTCAGGGCCAAAGGGTGGACCTGGAGGCTTCGGTGGGCCTGGGGGACCAGCGGCCCAGGTTCACCGGCAGTGCCACCCTGGGAGAGTCCTGGCAGCTCCAGTTCCAGGGCCAGGGCCAGGATCTGGACCCCCGGAAACTGAAACTGCCGTTGCCCCAGGCCCTGGAGGCCCGGCTGGGCTTTTCCGTAGAGGGGGATCTGACGGCCCAGGAGGGCCTTCAGGCCTCGGGAACCCTCAGAGCCATCTCCTCGGAAAACTCAGGGGCGGCGATGGTGGAGGGGCCCTTCCAGGTCTCGGGCCAGGCCATCGCTCTGGAGGGCCGGGGCACTTTCTGCGGCGGCGACGTGGACCTGAAGGCCCAGGGGGACCTGGGGTCCCGTCACTTCAGCTCTAGCCTGGCCATAAGGGCGATCCAGCTGGCCCAGCTCTGGCAGAATCTGGAAGGCCCCGGCGATGTGAGGGGCCTCGCCGATTTGACCCTGGAGGGTCGGGCGGTGTCGGCCATGGCGCTGCTGATGAGCCTGTCGGGGACGCTGAAACTGACGGAGCTGGAGATCGACGGTCTGCCCTATCTGAAGCTTTTCACCTCAGGGTCTCCCCTGAGGATCCGCGAGGCCAGGGTGATCTTCACTGCCGACCCCGACGAGCTGTTTATCATGCCCGGCAGCGTCGCCTCGGCCTGGCCCGGCGACCGCTTCTTTCGTTATCTCGCCGTCAGCGGCTCGCTGTGGCGGCGTGGCCTACCCGAGGGACTGCCGCTATTCCAGGAATTGGCCCAGCGGGGCCCCCTGGGTTTGGACGTCAGCGGCAACGTCAACGTCCGGGCCCTCAACGGCCTGCTCCAGGGCGTGGGAGTGCTGTTCCAGAGCTCCAGGGAGGGAGCCTCGGGCAAGGAACTGGCCACGGACTTCCTCAAGGGCCTTTTCGGTGGCGCCAAGGACCAGTTTCGGGACATCTTCTTCAGGGTCACCGGGGACTACCGCCATCTGGAAATCCAGGATTTGCAGGTGGAAAACGAGATCCAGATCTACGACCCCGACAACAGTTGGACCAACGGCGTCGTCAAAAGGGACACCGAGCCCAATTACAAGTTCCAGTTCCGCATCCCCGTGGGGCCCGGCACCGGCAAGGCCGACAGCGTGGGCCAGCAGGCCACCGGCCAGATCTTGGGCAACCTGGTGGAGGGACTGGTGGGCGGCAGCTAGAGGCCGCCTTGACGGCCCTTTACGATGCTGTATAATCGGAAAAGCCGGAGTCCGAAGCTCCGGTTCATAACGACTCTTATCGAGAGCGGCTGAGGGACTGGCCCTATGAAGCCCGGCAACCTGCCCCCTGGGGAGAGCGGTGCCAAGACCAGCGGTCCGGCTTCGGACCGAGATGATGAGAGGAGCGTTCCGCCTTGCCGTGGCCTCTCCTCGCCGAGGAGGGGCCCTTTTTTTCCTCCCCGGCCTGGAGCCCCCAGCTAGGAGCTACTGACATATAGTTATAGATAATAAATAACAGATAACAGGAGGTAGCCTGCAATGGCTGACAGCTTTTTGATTTCCTCGGAGTCGGTTACCGAAGGCCATCCCGATAAGGTGGCCGACCAGATTTCCGACGGCATCCTCGACGCCATCCTAGCCGAGGATCCCATGGGCCGGGTGGCCTGCGAGACCCTGGTCACCACAGGCCTGGTCCAGGTGGCCGGCGAGATCACCACCAAGACCTACGTGGACATCCCCTCCATTGCCCGAGGCATCGTCCGAGACATCGGCTACACCAGGGCGAAGTACGGCTTCGACGGCGACACCTGCGCCGTGTTGACGGCCATCGACGAGCAATCGCCGGACATCGCTATGGGCGTGGACCGGGCCCTGGAGATCCGGGAAGGGGACATGGACGACGACCAGATCGACGGCATCGGCGCCGGCGACCAGGGCATGATGTTCGGCTATGCCACCGACGAGACGCCGGAGTTCCTGCCCATGGCCTTCGCCCTGGCCCAGCGGCTGGCCCGGCGGTTAACCCAGGTGCGCCGGAGCGAAATGGGCCATTGTCTCCGTCCCGACGGCAAGACCCAGGTCACCCTGGAGTGCCAGGGCGATCGGATCCTGCGGGCCCACACCATCGTGGTATCGACCCAGCACAGCCCCGAGATATCCCTGGAGGAACTGCGGGAACTGGTGATGGACCAGGTGATCCAGCCGGTGATGCCGCCGGAGCTGATGGACCATCCCCGGATCCTGGTGAACCCCACGGGGCGTTTCGTCAAGGGTGGCCCTATGGCTGACACGGGGCTGACGGGCCGAAAGATCATCGTGGACACCTACGGCGGCCTGGTGCCCCACGGCGGCGGAGCCTTCTCGGGCAAGGATCCCACCAAAGTAGACCGATCGGGGGCCTACATGGCCCGCTACGCCGCCAAGAACGTGGTCGCTGCCGGGCTGGCCAAGCGGTGCCAGATCCAGGTGGCCTACGCCATCGGCGTGGCCCGGCCGGTGTCGATTATGGTGGAGACCTTCGGCACCGGCGTAGTCGGCGACAGTCACCTTGCCAGGCTGGTGATGGACCACTTCGATTTCCGGCCTGCTGCCATGATCCGCGATCTGGAGCTGAGAAAGCCCCAGTACCGCCGCCTGGCGGCCTACGGCCACATGGGACGGATCGATCTGGACCCCCTGCCGGCCTGGGAGCGCACCGACCGAGCCCAGATCCTGGGCAAAGTCTAGGGAGAGCCTGAAAAAACGCGATTCCGACATTGTACGCTACCGCTCCAGTTGGACGGTGGTGGAGCCGATAAAACAGCCCATAAAAAAGGAGCACCTGGGGCAAAGGCCCTGGAGGTGCTCCTTCGTCGTTATGGGGTCATATTGGCCTTGGCTCCTTGGAGGAGGAAGGCGCTATCAGAGCCGATGACAATGTAACGGACGCCCAGGCGCTGGTACTTCTCGGCAGCCTGGGCGGAGCCGACGAAGATGCCCGTGGGCTTTTTGTGCCTTGCGGCCACCGCGATGACGTGGTCGATGGCCTCTTGGACCGGTGGAGCCGAGGGATCGCCCAGGTGTCCGTAGGACTGGCTCAGGTCCATGGGACCGATGAAGATCACGTCGATCTCCGGGATCTGGCACAGTGCCTCGACCTGCTCCACCATGGCCTTGTTCTCGATGTGGACCACCACGATGGTGCTGTCGTTGGCTTGGCGTAGGTATTCCCCCTTGTCCATGGTGCCGTAGCGGGCCGACCGCTGGGCGAAGGAGAGCCCTCGCCGCCCCAGAGGGGCGTACTTGGCGGCCTTGACCGCGTCGGCAGCCTGTTCCACCGTCTCGATGCCCGGGAGCTGGACCCCGGCTGCACCGAGGTCCAGGGCCTTGAGGATCGACGCGTCGTCGCAGCTGGGCACCCGGACGATGACTGGCAGGTTCACGCAATCGCCAGCCCGCACCAGGCTCTCCAGGACCAACTGATCGCAGGGCGCGTGTTCTCCGTCGACGATGACGAAATCCAGCCCGGCGTAGCCAAGGATCTCCACGGCGGCGGGACAGTTGAGTTTGACGAAGGTCCCCCGCACCGCGCCGGGACGTTGCAGCTTCTCCTTAAGCTCCGGCGACATCATTTTACATAGTCCGACCGCTTAGGCGTGAAGACATCCAGGTTCAGCAGGGGACAGGAGGAGGTCACCTGGGCGTAGTGGGTCACGTTGGGCGGGACCACCAGCGTTCCGCCGGGCTTGAGGTGATAGACCTGGTCGCCCACGTGGAAATCGCACTCGCCCTCCATGATATAGACGATCTGCTCGTGGACGTGGGCGTGGGGCTTAGGGGCGTGTCCAGGTACCAGCTCGGTAAGGGAGAGGGTCGCGCCCTCGCCGGTGAAGACCTTACGGCGCACGCCCTCCCGCACGAATTCCCAGTCCATGTCGTTCCAGTTGTGGCAGTTGCATTCCATCGTGACGTGTCCCTCCTATTTCAGACCCAGCAACCACGCCGGGTTGTCCTCGGTGATCAGCTTCACCGCTCCTTCGTCGAGGTCGCAGGTCTTCTGCACCAGGTCGATGAATTTTTTCAGGCCCGCCACGGGGCTCCCGTTGTTTTTTTGGCCGTAGTCGGAGTCCACGACGATTTTCTCCACTCCCACGGCGTCGACGATGTCGCGACACTGGGCGATGTCGTTGGTGCAGAAGTGGGAGTCGGGCACGAACACCGTGGCGTTCAGCTCGATAAAGGCCCCCAATTTGCTCCAGGCTACCATGTCCTCTAGGGTAGCGCCGATCATGTAGTGGGGGTGGTTGACCAGGATACGGCTGATACCCAGGGCAACGGCGCGGCGCACCAGGGCGTCCACCTCTTCCCTGGAACCGTGGCCGGTGGCCAAGATCACATCGGGTCGGTCTTTCAGGTACTGTAGCACCTCTTCGACCTCCGGCAGGAGGGCCCCCGATTGGTCCAGATAGTAAATGGTATCTTCCTCCACGGTCATTCCCTTGCTGGCAGGAAAGGCCAGGCCGTGGCCTTGGTGCATCTCCTTGTGGCGCAGCGACGAGACCGTGGGCATCCAGATCAGCTTGGCCCCCATGGCGCAGGCCGCGTCCACGGCCTTTAGATTGATGCCGCCCACCGAATTGTTCAGCGCTATCCCGCCGAAGACCTGACAACTGCCGTTGCCCAGGTGCTTTTGGACCAACTGGGCGCTCATCATCGTGGGGAAATAGTGGTCCTTGATGACAAAGGCCGCGTATCCTGCCTGGATGGCCTCCAGCAGCATGTCGCCCCCGTCCAGGGCCCTGGGCGTCACCGATGGGCCGGCGTGGACGTGTAGATCAATAAGTCCCATGGGGCTATACTCCTTTCCGATGCGCTTTTCTGTAGTTGTAGCGGAACTTAATGTACATGAAGGCATAGATTACCACGCCGACAGAATCGGTGATCGTCTCCGGCAGCAACAGACACCCGGCGGCGACCAGCGCCAGAGCCCGCCAGGGCCAGGCGATGGGCTCCTCAACGGCACCCTCAAAGGCCCAGGTCAGGGCGATACAGCCCAGACAGGCCGTGAAGAAGGACCAAAGGACCATCGGAAGAGGCCCCTGGAACAGCAAAACGGGGTTGTACACGAACAGGAACGGCACGATATAGGCCACCACGCCCAGCCGTACCGACACCCAGCCCACCTTCATAGCGTTGGCTCCGGCGATAGCCGCCGCCGCGTAGGAGGCGATGGCCACCGGCGGCGTGATGCAGGACAGTACCGCGAAGTAGAGCACGAACATGTGGGCACACAGCGGCGATACGCCCATTCTAGTCAGGGCAGGAGCCACCAGAGAGGACATGACGATGTAGGCCGGCACGGTGGGAAGGCCCATGCCCAGAATGATGGCCACCACGGCGGATAGGATCAGGGCTATCAGCAAGTTACCGCCTGAGAAGGTGGTGATAATGGAGGTGAACTTGATGCCCAGCCCCGTCAGCATGATGACGCCGACGATGATGCCCGCGCAGGCGCTGGTGACCGATACGCTGATGACGCCGGTGGCTCCGCTCTCCAGTCCCTTGAGCACGTTCTGCAGCGACAACTTTTTGCGGTCTACCACCAGAAGGATCACCACCAGCGAGACCAAGCCGTAAAAGCCCGAGACCATAGGGGTGTAGTTGAGAAGCATCAGGGCCACCAGCACCACAAAGGGCAGCGCCAGATACCAGCCCGTCTTCACCACGTCTCGGGTTTGGGGCAGCGAGGCCTTGTCCAAGCCGGCGATGCCCATCTTAACGGCCCTAGCGTCGACCATGTGGAACAGGCAGAAATAGTAGAGCAGGGCGGGGATCAGCGCGGCAATGCAGATGCTGATGTAGGACACACCCAGGAAGTCCGCCATGATAAAGGCCACAGCGGCCATCACCGGCGGCATAATCTGGCCGCCGGTGGAAGCCACGGCCTCCACTGCCGCCGCAAAGTAGGCCGGATAGCCCACGCTTTTGCTCAGCGGGATCGTGAAGGTGCCGGTGCTCACCACGTTGGCCACGGAGCTGCCGGAGATGGATCCGAAGAGACAACTGCCGATAACCGCCACCTTGGCGGGGCCGCCTCGCTTGGTCCCCGTCAGACCGCTAGCCAGATCGATAAAGAACTGCCCCGCTCCGGTGACTTCCAAAAAACCAGCCAGGATGATGAAGATCACCACATAGGTAGCAGTGATGCCCAGGGAAGAGCCGAAGATTCCCTCGCTGGTCAGGGTGATTTGCTCCAGGATCCGACGGGGGCTAAAGCCCGTATGGCCCAGAATTCCGGGCATGCGCTGGCCAAAAAGGGCGTAGAGCAAAAAGGCCGCACAGGCGATTGGCAACGTGGGGCCCGTGAGCCTTCGAGCCGATTCCAACACCACGATGAGAATGCCGATCAGGGCGACGATCTGGATCGTCGTCAACGGCGTCACGTAGATGATGCGCTGTTGCAGCGCCCGGAAGTCCAGGACTATGTAGCCCAGGGAGAAAAGGGAGATCCCTATCAGGACCCAATCCAGGAGGCCGATCTTCCCGCCGTTCTTTTTCCCGAGCACGTTGAAAAGCCCAAAGGTCAAAATGAGCGCGAAGAGAAGGTGCAGCGCCCGGTGCATCTGGGACTCGGGGATGCCGAAGACGCAGGTGTAGAGATGGTAAACCGACATGACCACGGCCACGAGCCGTATGACGTCGGTCACTGCAAAGGTGCGTTTTGTCTCTTCCATAAACGTCCCTCTTTCCAATTGCGCAATTGCGGTAAAGCCGTGGGATCGACGATAGCCCGAGGGCAGGTTTTACTCGATGGCTCCGACCTCGCGGTAGTAGGCCTCAGCGCCGGGATGAAGAGTGATGCTGGTCTGAGCACCGTATTGGGGCGTCATGTTGGCCAAGGAGGCGTTGACAGTCTGCAGGTAGTCGGCGTTTTCGTACATAGCCTTGGTGATCTGATAGACCACTTCCTGGGGCATCTCAGCGTTGGTGAAGAGGATGGTGGTGCAGCCCAGAGCTTGGACGTCGACGTTGGTGCCCTCATAGGTGCCACCGGGGATGGTAACGGGGTAATAGGCGGGGCACTCCTCGATAAGGACCTCCATGTGTTCCTGATCCACCGGCAACAGCGTCACGCCCCGGGCCGTGGCCAGGTCCTGAAGGGAGGCGTAGGGGAAGGTGCTCATGTAGGCGATGGCGTCGGCGTGGCCGTCCTTGACCAGGTCCACAGCGTCGGCGAAGCCCACGAAATTGACCTTGCGCATGTCGTTATAGCTCATGCCGTAGGCTCCCAGGACCTTACGGATCATCTTTTCCGCGGCGTTGCCGCGCTGCTGAGTGCACAGCACCTTGCCCTTCAGCTCCTCGATGGAGGTGATGCCGCTGTTGGCTGCCACAGCGATGTGGAGCACGCCGGGATAGAGGGCGGTGATCCCTCGGACATTGGTCAGCACGTGGCCCTGAAAGTCGCCGACGCCCTGTTCCGCGTCCTGCACGTCGTCGGGGAAGCCAAAGCCGACCTGGGCGGTGTTGGCGGCGACGCTGAAGATGTTGGAGACCCCGCCGCCGGAGGTCACCGAAGCGATCACGTTGGGGACCTCGTTTTGATACAGATCGGCCAAGGCCCCGCCGATGGTGTACCAAGCGCCACCGGAGCTGGCAGTGGCGATACTGACGGAAATAGGTCTGCCGGAGTCAGCCGCCAGAGACGGGGCTGAGCAAACCGGCGCCAAGACAAAGGTTCCCGCTAAAAGAAGGGCCGCAGCTTTCTGAAACTTCATCTCGTTACACTCTCCTTTTCCTCAGTTATGTCCCAAGGGGACTATTTTCACAGCGGCGTGGGGGCAGACATGTTGGCACATGCCGCAGCCGTTGCAAAAATCCACGTTGAGGGCCAAGGCTCCAGCCGAGTCGTCCAAGGCGCCGAAGTAGCACCGGCTGACGCAGGGACGGCCCTGACACTGGGCGCATAGGGCCATATCGATCTGGGCTTGACGCTCCGCTATCCTGGCCAGCTCCTGGTAGGGCACGATTCGCTGGGCGACGCGGCCTCGCAGCTGGCACAGGGGCTCTCCATCGGAAGCCGACAGGGCCTCGATCAGGTCCTTGGCGTATCCGGGACCGCGCAACATCATGGAGGAACCGATCTGGACCAGGTTGGCGCCGGAGTAGAGGTAGTCCACTACGTCCTTGGCGGTATCCACGCCATTGCCTCCCATGATCTCCAGCTTAGTGGCGCGGTAGACCTTGGCGATATTGGCCAGGGTGATGGGCTTCATCCAGGGCCCGCCGATGGCGGCAAAGCCGCCCAACACGGGAGCTTCGGCGTCGTGGTCGACCACTAGGCCTTGGAATCGATGGGTGATGGTCACGGCTTGAGCACCGGCCGCTTCCACCGCCAAGGCCACCGCAGTAAGGTCGGAGACTTGGGGGGTAAGCTTGGCTATCACCGGGACGGAGACTGCCTCTAGGATCCGGGCTGTGATCTCCCCGCAGAGCTCCGGCGACTGGCCTATCAAAAATCCCAGTTTCCCCTTGGCGGCCTCTCCGTGGGGATTGCCGAAGTTGAGCTCCAACATGGGATAGCCCAGATCAGCCAGGATCTTGGCGTAGGCCACCCAATTTTCCAGCTTGCTGGCGGAGATACTACCGATGGGGACCACGTCGTAGCGTCGAGCCAAATCCAATTCCTGCTTCGCCAAGGGCAGGAAGTCCTCCATCGATACCATGGCGCCGCCGCGGGAGAAAAAGTAGTAGTGATCCGGAACCTGTCCCCTAACGGGCCGCTGAGCCATGTCCCTAATGTCGAACATAGTGATGCCTGCCTTTTGGAGCGGCGCCGCGTCGGTTACCGACTTGGCGACGATCCCGCCGACGCCGGCTTTAGCAAAGGCCTCGAAGTAGGCGGCCGATCGGCCTATGTCGGTGGAGGCTACCACAATGGGATTGCGAAATGGTACGCCACAAAAGGAAACCCTCAGGTCTCGCTGCACTGTCTCTCCCTCCTCGTGTCAGGCCCTAGATATGATATTATATCAAATTTAGGAGGCCACAAAAAAAGCCCGTAGGCTGACCTCCCAAGTTTACCTCCTGGAGGAGCCCTGGAGAAAGCCGACCGACGAAGCTGCTAGATTAGCCTCGTAGCTCTTCCTCCAGGAACTTTAGGACGATCTCAAAGCCCGCCTGCTTGTGATCCCGGAAGGCGGTATAGACGGCGTCGGGATCGCGGTCGCGGATGCACTGGGCGATTCTCTTGTGGTCCGCAGTGGAGGTCACCATCCGCTGGTTGAATCGCATGAAGATGCTCTTGGAGCGTTCCGTTTTGGCCCGAAGGTCCTGGATCAAGTCGCGCAAGGTAGAGTTGCCGCAGTTGGCGTAGATGCACTCGTGAAACTGAAGGTTCAACTGGGTATACCGCCGAGGGTCCCGGTCCTGAACGCACTGCTCCATCTCCTCGGTCAGGGCGAAGAGTCTGTCGACCTGAGCCTCGGCCATGTTCAGGGCTGCCAGCTTGGCCGCCAGGGGCTCCAGCTCGTTACGGATGTAGATAATCTCCTGAAAGGTCTGCAGGTCCAGCCTCTTCACGTGGGCGCCCACGTGGGGGACGATCTCGATCAACTCGTCTTGCTGTAGCCGCTGGAAGGCCTCCCGCACCGGCATGGCGCTGACCTGGAATTCCTTGGCCACGTTGGCGACGATGATGCGCTCCCCGGGGCGGTAGGTCCCGTTGAGGATCTTCTCCTTGAGCTCGCTGTACAATATCTCGTTCTTTGTGACGTATTTTCCAATAACTGCCCCAGTCATAGACTATCTTCTCCTCTACATTCGATATAATATCAAAAGTTTTTCGCCTCGTCAAGAAAGCTCAAGGCCCGGTCTGGGACTCCCCCTAACCCTTGACAGACGCTGGAAACCGTGACATAGTTCGTAAGTTAGTAAAGTCGGTTATATAAGTTAGCTACTATTAACCCAAACTCTGAAAGGAAGGGGCCTCTGGGTGATCAAAATCGCGATTTACGGCAAGGGAGGCATCGGCAAGTCCACCACCACCTCCAATC
>CAZCKP010000016.1:0-16187 GCA_964499295.1 uncultured Synergistaceae bacterium
GGGCCTGCGTTGCTTCGATCCAGGACGATAGGGTACAATCAAGAGAATCAAGCCATAGCGATAGCGAAAAGAGCACGGCGGCCCCTAGCGGCGCCATAAGCCCCAGGAGAAGCCCCAGGAGAAGCCCCAGGAGAAGCCCCAGGAGAAGCCCCAGGGACAGGAGCCTTCACCGACGGATTCCGCGATTAACCCAGAGAGGAGGGAGCCCATGAAGCTCCGGATCTTTCAGGCCCGTGCCATGACCGGCGGGGGTTGAGTCAACGTCAGCTACCCCCAGGAGATCCCCGGGGAAGCTGACCGCGTGGCGGTCAGGACGTTGTTCCAGCAGATAGCTCAACGATATGGTCAGAAGGTGACTCTGGACTTTTGCAATCCCCGGCACGTGGTGTGGACCTTCCACGTTTGGCGCTACCGCATCAGCTGCCGAGAGATGACCTGGATGATTGGCCGTAAGGTGATCTATCGGGGCATTCCCAGCTGGGAGGAGCTCCACCAGGCCATCGACGCCACACTGGTCCAGGAGGAGAGGGGCCAGGGCTGAGCCAGGAGCCCCGAACCAGGGGGCAACGGCGAGAAATAGCAAGAAAAGACCGAGAAAAGAACTAAACGAGAGTAGATAAAGAACGAAGGCCCGCGGCGCTGTAAACCGCGGGCCTTCGTCGTTAGATTTCCATGTCTAATAGGTAAGAGCTCAAGCCCTTGCCGTGCATGTCCACCGATAGGGAGCGGGTGACGCCGCCGCCCAGGGCCTCGTACATGACGAAGTTGAGGGCGTGGATATGGGGGAGCTCGTAACGGACCACGTCGCCCTTGACGATGCCCTTAAAGTGATCCTTCACCCGTTGGGCGGTGACCTTTTCCTTGATCAGGTCAAAGTCCTTGGCGTCGTAGGCGATCAGCGACAGGTTGGAGATGTTGCCCTTGTCTCCGGTGCGGGAGTGGGCGATTTCCCAGAGCTTCATAGCGCACGTCCCCCTTGCTATACCTCGAAGATCTCCACACTGGGCGTCACGTCCCGGCGGTCCACCAAAATGGAGGCTACCGAGACGATCTCCCGGGTGCGCTTGACAGCGCCACAACCGCCGGCGGGGCCGTTGGTGTAAAGGGCTTCCACCTCGTTGGGCACCAGGTCGGCCACAGCCTTGGTCTTGGCCCGTCCCGCCACGCGAAGCCGGACCTCGCTGGGCTCCTGGTAACGGTAGTCGGGGTTCCAGTATAGGCTGTTGCAACCGATGAGGTCGAACTTCAGCTCGTCGAACTGGCCGGGAGCCACTAGTTCCAGCCGTTCCTTAACCACCTCCAGGGCCAGCTTGGCCCGGTTCAGGCAGCCCGGGCCGCCGTAGCTGATCTCGCCGTCGCCGATAAAGCAGTCCCGATAGCCGATGGAACACTTGAAGGTGTCGGTCTTGGCCTTGCCAGTGGCGCCTTCCACCACCACCTTGTCCTTGTCCACCTGGGTGAACTTGACCTCCTTGAAGTTGGCCACCACATCGGGGGTGAAGTAGTTCTCGGGATCGTGGATTTCGTAGATAATCTGTTCAGAGCAGGTCTCCACGGTGACCATGCCCCCGGCCTCGGGGACCTTGGTCACGAAGAAAGACCCGTCCTCGGAGATCTCCACGATGGGAAAGCCCAGATGGCCCAGCCCTGGTACGTCCTTTTTGCCGGGCTCGGCGAAATAGCCTCCCGTCACCTGGCCGCCGCACTCCAGCAGGTGGCCCATCATGGTGCCCTTGGCCAGCTTGTCCCAGTCCTCCAGGGACCAGCCGAACTCGTGGATCACCGGAGCCATGAAAATCGCCGGGTCGGCCACCCGGCCGGTGATCACCACGTCGGCCCCCTGTTCCAGGGCCTTCAGGATGCCCTCTACGCCCATATAGGCGTTGGCCGACACGATCTCGCCGGGGAGCTTGGAGAGGGGCTGGTGGGTCTCCCAGACTTCGGTGTCCATGTACTTGTCGATGACCGGCAGCAGGTCGTCGCCGGTGACGCAGGCGATCTTCATGCCCTTAAGGCCATGGGCGCGGGCTATCTCCAGGCACTTCTTCACAGCCGCTTGGGGGTTGGCCGAGCCCATGTTGGTGATCAGCTTTACTTTGTGGCGCCAGCACAGCGGAAGGGCTTTTTCCATTCGGTGCTCCAACAGGCCGTCGTAGCCCTTGGAGGGATCCTTGAGCTTGGCCTGCTGGCCGATGGCGATGGTGCGCTCGGCCAGGCATTCGTAGCTGATGTAATCCAAATTCCCCTTTTCGATCAGTTCCAGCGATGGCTCCAGACGGTCGCCGGAGTAGCCGGCGCCGCTGCCGATGCGGATGGTTCTCATGGTGCCTCTCCCTTCGATGCAAAAGGGTCCATCAGGGTCCAGAAGGATCCAGGACCCGCTACAGTGCGATGCCGCCGGTGACGATGCCGGCGATCAACATGACTATGGTCACGGCAAAGGCCAGAGGGATGGTCTTTCTCTGGTGTTCGCCGAACTCGATGCCGGCCAAGCCCACCAACAGGAAGGTGGAAGGAGTCAGCGGCGACACCGGGAAGCCCGTGGTCATCTGCCCCAGGATAGCAGCCTGAGCCACGTTGACCCCTGCCACGCCGAAGCCCTCGGCGGTCTGGGCCAACACCGGCAGAACTCCGTAGTAGAACGAGTCGGGATCGAAGAGCAGCGATGCCGGCATGGCGATCACGCCGGTGATGATGGGGAAGTACTCTCCCAGGGATTGGGGGATCACCGACACCAGGGTTTTAGCCATCTCGGTGATCATGCCGGTGTCCTTCATGATGCCGCAGAAGGCGCCGGCGGCGAAGAGGACCGAGCACATCATGATGGCGCTCTTGGCGTTGGCGTCTACTCGGGCTTTGGTGTCGGCTACGTTGGGATAGTTGATGGTGGTAGCCAGCACGTAGAACAGCATGAACACCACCGCCGGAGCGTAGCCCGAGAAGAGCAGCGTCACGATGGCGGCTACGATCAGGAAGACGTTGACCTTGAACAGATGAGGCCGGGCCAGGGCCTTTTCCTCGTCGCTAAGATCGGCCTCCTTGTATTCCATCTGAGCCAAGGCCACGGTGCCGATCCGAGCCCGTTCGGCCAGGCCCAGCATGACGGCGAAGCCCAGCACCGCCACCAGCCCCACCAGCACTGCGGGCAGCACCGGCATGAAGAGCTCTGAGACCACGTTCACGTTTAGCGCAGTGGCGGCGCGGAGGGTGGGGCCGCCCCAGGGCAGGATGTTCATGGTCCCCGCCGACATGGCGATGATCGAGGCCAGGGTGGTCCTCCTCATGCCCACGGCATCGTAGAGGGGCACCAGCGGCGGCACGCAGATCAGGAAGGTCACGGCGCCGGAGCCGTCGAGGTGGACGATCATGGCCAAAATGGCGGTGCCCACGGCGATATAGACCGGGTTGGTGCCCACCCACTTGGTGATCTTGCCGATGATGGGGCGGAAGGTCCCAGCGTCGGTGAGGACACCAAAGAACAGGATGGAGAAGATGAACATGACGCCGGTGGCGGCTACCGATCCGATGCCGCTACGGCCGGCTATCATGCCGCCCAGGGCCTTCAGGTTGGCGAAGAAGTCCACCACGCCCTGGGTGCCCTCGGGCGCTCCCGCCGGGATTACCTCGATGAAAAAGCAGGCCAGGATGCCCGTCACAAAGGGCACGGCGATGAGAGCCACCGCCGGTGACGCCTTCTTGCCCATGATCAGCGTCAGCATGACGATAACGGTGATAAATCCGAGCAGCGATAACATGAAAAGGACCTCCTTCTCGAGTTGAAACCTGTTCCCTAGAAACCAAGACCATGGTTGCGACGAAACAGCTGATTTATGTTTATCATCGTTACCAATAATTGGCTCTGATAACGAATTATCGCTATTTTAATCCTTCTTAAATATTCTTTCAGGAAAGGACTTCCCAGTCAAGTAGTCCCAAAGTAAAGCCTGCTGCCATAGAGATCACTCTAGGAAATGGCTAGAATCACAGAAAATTAAGTCGATAATATTAATGAATATTTAAATAGGCTATAATTTACTCTAATTTTCACTACTGTCCCATGATAAGCGGGGTAGTAATAGACCTCGAGGACTAGCAGGGCCGCGGTAGATTGGGTTGGGGGAACTGATGGAGACTGTTGGTAATCTGGGGCGAGTCTCCCCGGAGGATCAACAGCTTTTCTGCCGCAGCTCTAATAAAGTATACATTATACCGTATTTTATTCGTATTTGAGGGCTTTAAAACAAAATAGCCCCTTGATGTTTTGACTGTTTCTGATATGCTAAAAACAAATTCAAGTGAAAGTTTTAGCAGAGTAGAAAGCTATTCTTAATGGCGGTGACTAGCGGGGGTTAACTCGCTTGCGTTCAGGCAGATCAAAATTGACAAATATTCTTGTAAGCTAAACATATTATAATATTTATGAGGGGCAGGCACCTATGCGACATCTTGGAACCCGGGAAGAGATCGACCAGTTGATGGATAACTTCGCCTCGGCGTGCAGTGATCGTCCTGGCACTATCAGCGCGATGATATCGCCTAAATACATCGGCTGTTCTCCCGAGCAGGACTGGGTGGACTTGGAATATTCCACGGCCGCTTGGATGTGCAATATCCGGGGGGTGCTCCACGGTGGGGTTATCAGTACCATTCTGGACAACGCCATGGGAGCTGTTGCATGGTGCCTCGACGGAGGCAGAGTCTGTCCGACCGTTTCCCTGCAGATCTCTTTTGTCAGGCCCATCGTGCCAGGGGATCCCCTTCGGGTGCGATCCAGATTGGTGGGCGGGGGGAGGTCCCTGTTTTACATAGCCGCAGAGGCATGGAAACTGGAGGCTCCCCATCGCGTTCTGGTCTCAGCGACGGCAGTCTACGCTGCTGGCTGAGGTTCGATGGTCCCCTATCCGTCTTAGTTGTACTTGCTTCTCCCATAGCGGGGGAGCAAAATTCGAAATAAGGAAGGTGTATCAGATGAGGATAGTAACGGTTCTCGGCGCTGGAGTAATAGGTTCGAGTTGGGCCACAAATTTTGCTTTCCGGGAATGTGAAGTCAGATTGTACGATGTGGCGGAAGAAGCCTTGGAGAATGCGAAAAACGCCGTGGTTCGCAACCTCAATGTCTTCGTCAAGTACGACATCATCAAGGCCGAAGATATAGAGCCCATTACCGCTCGCATCAGCTACACCACCGACATGAAGACGGCCCTGGAAGGGACCTATCTTGTCCAGGAGTGCGGCCCCGACAACTACCCGGTCAAGCAGGCTATCTTGGCCGAGGTGGACAAATACGCCCCCGATGCGCTGTTCCTGAGCAGCACCACGGCTCTGTCTATCTCCGAAATAGCTAAGGACTCGGCCCATCCCGAGCGCTGTATGGGAGGACATCCCTTCAACCCGCCCCATCTTATCCCCCTGGTGGAAATCTCCAAGGGGCAGAAGACCAGTCAGGAATCGGTGGACAAGGCGGTGGCCTTCTACGAGAGCATCAACAAGGTCCCTGTGGTGTGCAAGAAGGAGAAGCTGGGCTTCATCGCCAATCGTATGCAGTGGGCTCTGTACCGTGAAGCCATCGATTTGGTCATTACCGGCACCTGCTCGATTGAAGACGTGGACAAGGCCGTCACCTATGGCCCCGGCATGCGCTGGGCTATCCTGGGCCCCAACATGCTTTTCGAGCTGGGTGGAGGCAAGGACGGCATCCGCGGCATGAACAAGCTCAGCGGCAGCACCGCGAAGGGATACGCCGACCTGGCTACTTGGGGAGCCAAACCGGCCGACTGGTTTGACAACGCTCAACCCGGAGTGGACGAGGCAAAGAAAAACCTGCCCGATTTCATCGGCCATACCAACGAGGAAATTGCGGCTTTCCGCGATTCCATGCTCATCGAGCTACTCAAGCTCCATCGTAAGCTCTAAAGGGGCGCTGATTGGAGCGTAACCCGGCAAATTTCAGAGATCATCGGGGGTCTTCCCGAGGGGTCTTCCCGAGGGGTCCTCAAGCTCCCGATGATTCCTTTGATCTTTGTCGCGAACTCTCTTGCTGTCCTGTGGCAGTATTTAGGAGGTTCCTAAGTCATGGCTAAGAAACTGATCATTCAAGTCTGCGTGAGCGGTGCCGGAACTACCAGGCAACAGACCCCTCACGTCCCCATCACCCCTGATGAAATTGCCGCCGACGTGGTGGCTTGCGCCAAGGCCGGCGCTGCCATCGCCCATATCCATGTACGCGATAAAGACGGCGTCAACTGCATGGATACCGATATCTTCAAGGAGACCTGCGACAAGACTAGGGAGGCCTTAGCTAAGGAAAATCTGGACATCGTCCTGAACCTAACCACCTCGGGCTCTAAGTTCTCCGAGGATCTGCGCCTTGCCCATCTGTCTGTCTGCATGCCCGAGATGTGCTCCTACGATCCCGGCACCTTGAACTGGGCCTATAAGTACGTGTTCCTCAATACCCCCGCTTTCTTGGAACGGCTGGGAACGGAGACCCAGAGGCTGAACATCAAACCCGAGTTGGAGATTTTCGACGGCGGCATGATGGGCGCCGTGGACTACTATCTGAAGCACGGTTTCCTGAAGGGGCCCCTCCACTACCAGTTCGTCCTGGGTGTTCCCGCAGGCATGCCCGGCAATATCGACAGTCTGGCCTATCTGCTGCCTAAGATGCAGCCCGGCTCCACCTGGTCTATCACCGGCATCGGTAGGACCCATGTGCCCATGATGCTGGCCGGACTGGCCGAAGGGGCTGACGGGTTGCGCGTGGGCCTGGAGGACAACATTTATTACGAGAAAGGCGTCCTGGCCACCAACGCCCAGTTGGTTGAACGGGCCGTGAAATTGGCTGAATTGGCCGGTCGCTCCATCGCCACTGCCCAGGAAGCCCGGGAAATGCTTGGTCTGACCAAGCACGTGGCGTTTTAGGAGCACTGAACTAGAGCGAGATTAAAAGAAAGGTGGGAGTTGCTATGTTAAGTGTGATTGGTATCATCATCGGTCTCGTCGTTTTGGTCGGCCTGGCATATAAGAACTGGTCCGTCTTGGTCGCTGCGCCCGTTGCGGCCATCGTCGTGGCCCTGTTCGATATGCGGAACCCCTTTACCATGCTCACCGGTACCTTCATGGAGAGGTTCGTAGGCTTTGCCCAAAGCTACTTCCTGATTCTGTTCTTCGGTGCGATCTTCGGTAAGTTGATGGGCGAGTGCGGAGCAGCTCGCACCATCGCAATCAAGGTGTCTATGTTGGCCCGTAAGTTCCCCGGTAAGGAGAAGCCTATGGCCGTGATCACCTTGATTCTCATCAGCACCGTTCTGACCTACGGCGGTATCAGCTCCTTTGTGGTGGTTTTCACCCTGGTCGCCATCGCGAAGAACCTGTTTATCGATCTGGATATTCCCTGGCACATGTACACCTGTAGCGTAGCCGGTTCCGGTCTGTGGACCATGACCATGCTTCCCGGCACGCCTTCCGTGCAGAACCAGATCCCCATCCGGTTCCTGGGTACCAACGCCATGGCGGCTCCCGCCCTGAGTATGTTCGCGGTGGTGATCTCCAGCGTAATGGTGTTTGGCTACGTCTTCTGGATGTGCAATCGTAACGACCGCCGCCAGGAGCACTTCGAGCCTACCGGCACCGAGATCTTGAAGCAGGACATCAAAGAGGATCTGTCCACGGAGAACCTGCCCAACCTCTTCCGGTGCCTGTTGCCCTGCATTGTGATTTTCATAGTGCTGAATGTCCTGAACCAGGGGGCCGTGGTGGCCCTTATCTTCGGCTGTCTGGCCTGTATCGCCATCTTCTTCAAGAGCTTCACCATAGCCTCTCTGAAGAGCAGTGTCGCCGCTGGCGGCACCAACTCTACCGGCGCCGTTATGGCTGCCTGCGCAGCCTCCGGTTTCGGCGGCGTGGTGGCGGCTGTCTCGGGCTATCAGATGGTTCTGGGCGCCTTGACCAGTATCCCCGGTCCCGAGATCTTCCAACTGATCGTCGCCGTCAACGTGGCTGCTGGCGTTACCGGATCGGCGTCTTCGGGCTTGAACATCGCCTTCAACAGCCTGACCGACACCTTCCTGGCCAGTGGGTTGAGGCCCGAAATCATCCACCGCATGGCCTGTATCTCCTCTGGCGGTCTGGACACGTTGCCCCATTGCTCCACCGTTGTGAACACGCTGGGTGTCACCAAGCTGACCTATGCCCAGGGCTATAAGCACTACGGCGTCATGACGGTTATCATCCCGCTCATTACCGTCGTCATCTGCGGTGTCGCCATCGGCATGGGCATTTTCCAGTAACGCTCTATTTCCACGCCAGGGCCTGGGTCTTGTCCGCGTGGTCGGGTCCCAGGCCCTAGCATCGAATCAGCGACCCTCTGAACCTTGGGTATGATCCATCCTAATTGCAGATAAGCGTAGCCTCTCGATTAGGCTGGACCAATCCTCGTGGTGTAATTGCAATAGCCCATGGCGCTATCTCCTTGGTTGTGTGGTTTTGCAAGCCCCCCTTTACCTTGGGATTCGTCGCTGTGGGCTTTTCTTTGTCCGATTCTCGGGGCCCAGTGGGTTCTGTTCTGTATCTATAGGGGGCTTCTGAAAAACTATCGAGGCCGACCCCACGGAAGGATCTGGTCCTGGTAGAGGTGGCCCATGGGATAGGTAGGTTGCGCGTGAAAACAGCGCCTTGAGCCTCAGTAGTCGTGACGGAGGAAGGTTATCTATCATGGAAAAGACATTGAAAGACGTTGTAGTCGTAGCCTACGGGCGCACGGGTATTGCCAAGGCCAAAAAAGGAGGCCTCTGTTTTACCCACCCGGTGGACTTCACCGGTCAGCTCCTAGCCGCTGTGCTCAAAAAAATCCCGGAGCTGGATCCCAGTACCATCGACGATGTGATCATAGGCTGTGCCCGTCCTCAGGAAGTCCAGGGGTCCAATATGGCACGTCTTGTGGCCTTGCGTGCTGGACTGGATCCCTGCGTGCCAGCCCAGACTCTGACCCGGCTATGCTCCTCGGGCCTTCAGGCCATCTCTAGCGCGGCTAATGCCATTATGGTGGGGCAGGCCGATGTGGTAGTAGCTGGTGGCGTGGAGTTTCTCACCTCCGTCTCTCTCGGTACCCCCGAGGAGTATCGGTGCAAGGAGCTGGAGGACCTTAACGATAACGCCTACATCACCATGGGAATGACCGCGGAAAACGTGGCAGCCAAGTACAATGTCTCTCGGGAAGAGATGGAGGATCTGGCGGTAGTCAGTCACAGCCGCGCCGCCAAGGCCCAGGCAGAGGGCGTTTTCGCCGATGAGATTATCCCTGTGATGGCAAAGCAGGAAGACGGCTCCTTTAAGGTCTTTCAGGTCGACGAAGGCATTCGCTACGACTGCTCCCCCGAGGGATTGGCAAAGCTTAAGCCCTGTTTCAAGGCCGATGGTCTCGTCACGGCGGGGACCTCGTCTCAGCTTAGCGACGGCGCTGCCATGACTGTCCTAATGAGCCTCGACAAAGCCCGTGAACTGGGGCTCACGCCCATTGCCCGCTATGTAGGTTATGCCGTTACAGGCGTGGACCCGGCCTACATGGGTATTGGGCCGATTACGGCCGTTCCCAAAGTGATGGCCCGGACTGGTCTGACCATTCAGGACATGGACGTGATCGAGCTCAATGAGGCCTTTATGGCCCAGGCTATACCCTGCATTAAAGAACTGGGCCTTGACCTGGCCAAGGTCAACCCCAACGGTGGAGCCGTGGCCCTGGGACACCCTCTGGGGGCCACTGCCGTAATTCTCACCTGCAAAATCCTCAATCAGCTACGGCGCACAGGAGGCAGATACGGCTTGGTGACCATGTGCGTAGGCGGCGGTATGGGGGCAGCGGGGATCTTCGAGATGATGTAGCCTCTCCTGTGGTAACCGACGTCATGATGATACGCGATTTTGGACAACTGATAGGCCAGGTTCGCCAAGGGCCGGCGCAGACTCTATCGGTGGCTGTGGCCCAGGACGAGGACGTCTTGTCCTCTGTCTGTGAGGCCTATCAGGAGCAGGTCATCAAGGGAGCCATTTTGGTAGGCGATGAGGGAGAGATCCGGCACGTCGCCGAAGAAAGGGACTTGGACCTTTCGCCGTTCAGTATAGTCCATGAGCCTGACAAGGCCCTGGCATGTCAAAAGGCGATAGCCCTCGTAAGGGACGGCAAGGCATCGCTACCCATGAAGGGTTTTGTGGACACTGCGGTGATACTTAAGGCCCTCCTTAACAAGGAAAAGGGACTACGCACGGACCAATTGATCTGCCATGTAGGGCTCTTGCATCCCTCGGGATTCGACAGGATGTTCCTCCTGAGCGACTCCGCTATGACCATTGCTCCTACCCTGGAACAAAAGGCCGACTTGATACGAGCTTGCGTCCGGGTCGCCCATGCCATGGGCAACCCGGAGCCTAAAGTGGCTGTGCTCTGTGCCGTGGAAAAGGTAGATCCCCAGATGCCCGCCACGGTGGATGCAGCCGAGCTCACAAAGATGAATGAATCCGGGGAAATTACCGGTTGCACGGTAAAGGGTCCCCTGGCCTTGGACAACGCCGTCTCCCTCCGAGCGGCGCAACACAAAGGGATCTCCCATCCTGTAGCCGGGAATGCGGATATCCTGATCACTCCGGACATTGAGGCCGGCAACATCCTCAACAAATCCATGGAATATTTTTCCTGCTGCGAAAAGGCCGGTTGCATAATGGGCGCGAGAAAGCCCATGGTCTTGACCTCTCGAGCCAGCTCGGATAGGTCAAAGTTGAATTCCATCGCTCTTGCCGTACTGGTGGCCCAATCCATGCACAAGGAGATGTGACCACATGGGGCGCAGATTTTTTCTTATCAATCCCGGCTCTACCTCTACGAAGCTGGCTGTATACGAAGAGGATGCCGAGGAGCTTTCCCTATCGGTAAAACATTTGCCTGAAGATCTGGAATGTTTCCATAAGATCTATGATCAACTCGATTACCGCTATCGGCTCATTGAAAAAGCTATCGCCGATTACGGGATCGACCTTTCTTCTTTTGCTGCCGTCATCGCCCGAGGTGGGAACATGCAGCCAGTTCCAGGCGGCACCTACCGCGTCAACGATGCCATGCTGGCGGACCTGGAAGTCGGCGTGATGGGGCAACACGCTTCCAACCTGGGGGGAGCTCTAGCGAGGCGCCTGGCCGACAAAGCAGGCCTGGAGGCCTATGTGGTAGATCCCGTCGTGGTGGATGAATTTGACGACTTGGCCCGAATTTCCGGTTCCCCGTTGATTCAGCGTAAGTCCAAGGACCACCCGCTGAACCAGCGGGCTGTGGCGCGAGAGGCCGCTGCCTCCCTGGGCCTGGATTATGGCTCCTGTAACTTTATCGTGGCCCATATGGGCGGCGGGATTTCTGTAGGGGTCCACCGCAAGGGGCGAATTGTAGACGTCAATAACGCACTGAATGGAGACGGCCCCATGTCTCCAGAACGCAGCGGAGGGTTACCCTTCGGATCTGTGATAGATCTCTGTTTCAGCGGCCAGTACACCAAGGATCAGCTCATGAAGAACTTCGTCGGCAAAGGAGGGTTGACTGCCTATCTGGGCACCAACGATGCCCGCGAAGTCTCCCGACGCATCGACGACGGCGATGGATACGCCGAAAGAATATACAGAGCTATGGCATATCAAATTGCCAAGGAGATCGGCGCGGCGGCTACGGTGGTCAACGGACAGGTTGATGCTATCTGTTTAACCGGCGGCCTGGCCCACGATCAGCGACTGATGGGGTGGCTCAAAGAGCGCATAGCTTTCCTAGCGCCGGTTTTGATCTATCCCGGCGAATATGAAATGGTGGCTCTGGCCCGCGGAGTTATGCGGGTGCTAGACGGCGATGAGGAGCTTCAACCCTACCCGCCGGTAAGGTAAAACGAGGGTAAAAGGACTGGGCGGGAAAAGCGTGGACCATCGCCAGCCCAAGACCTCGGGTTGGAGAGCAGGTAAGCTCTGTAGCTTGCTACAATCTTTGCAATCTCGATAGGAGGAGGCGAGACCATGACCGAAAGAAACCTGGAGCCTCACGTAAAGCTTTTTGAAAAAGAGACTTTTTGGGGCAGCGTTGCTGTATCCGTGTTGTCCGCCATTATTTGCATGCAGATCATTTCTCGCATCGGAACGACGCCTAATACCTCCGTTATCGGCGTCCTTCTGGCGATGGTAATGGCGCGTATCCCTGCAAGCTGTATGACAAAGTTCAGAAGCCCTGACCGGCAAAACCTTGTCCAGACCATGACTTCAGCCGCTGGTTTCGGCGCTGCGAATTGTTGTCTATTGGCGGTAGGCCTCATTTACAGCTTTGGCGATGTGTCTCTGATCGTCCCGATGTTGCTCGGATCGGGAGCTGCTGTGCTCATAGGCATACATTTGGTCTACTCTATTTACGATTCGGATCTGTTTCCTGCATCGGCTGCCTGGGCTCCTGGAGTGGCCACAGCCCAGGCGATTATCGCTGGTGATGAAGGAGGAAAAAAGGGCCGGACTCTGGTAGGAGGTATTGTTTTAGGGGCCCTTGGCGCAGGCTGCAAGATAAAGCCCTTTCTCGCTGGTGGTATCCCCATGGCGGGAATTGGGATCGCCTTTATCGCTAACCCCTGGTCCATGTCAGCTCTCGCCATAGGTCTTTTGATTCGCGGTTACTATCCCTCTCTAATCCCCCTTTTGACGAATATGGGGCTGTCTGATCTCCCTGCGAACCTCGGACAGACCTACATTCCCCACGGTTTTATGATTGGCGCAGGGTTTATATCCTTGCTCCAGGCCCTAGCGCTGATCTTTAAGAAGAAATCGACGGAAATAATCGACTCCCCTGCTGGTGTTACCGTTTCCCATGGGGCCGTTAAAAAATCTATGGTCGCCCATATCGGATATTTTGCTGTAGCTGCCGCGGGGCTAGCCGGAATATCAGGTTTTATGACTTCGATGGCGCTTCCTCAGTTGGTGCTTTGGATAGTCTGGTGCACTTTTTCGTCGATTGCCGCGGCGATTCTCGTGGGACTTTGCGCTATGCACTCCGGATGGTTTCCGGGATTCGCCGTCACCGTCATTTTTGTTAGCCTCGGGCTTTTTATGAATTTCCCTCCTGCAGCCCTGGCGCTCTTGGCCGGTTTTGTTTCCAGCACTGGGCCTTGCTTTGCCGATATGGGCTTTGATCTGAAGACCGGCTGGATTATACGCGGACGGGGCACATCGAGGGCATACGAACTGGACGGACGCAGGCAGCAGCTCTTTGCCGAGCTCGTGGGCGGAGTGGTGGCTGTTGCCGTGGTAGCTGTGTTGATGAACATGCATTTCAACCTCAACCTCCTTCCCCCGGTCAGCCGCGTTTTTGCCGCTACCGTTAAAGCTGGCTCTGATTCCACAATACTTCGCGAGATGCTCCTTTGGGCTCTGCCCGGTGCTGTCCTTCAGTGGGTCGGCGGATCCCAAAAGGCTTTGGGGCTTTTGTTTGCTACGGGGCTCTTGATTCAGAACCCCGCCTATGGCATGGGCCTGGTGGTAGCGGTGATACTTCGGGGAATTTTCATAAAAGGTCATGAAGAGGCGATGCAGCTTTACGGCTCTGGATTTGTCGCCGGTGACGGTCTATACGGATTTTTTGACGCCATCGTGCGCTCCTTCGGGCTTTTGTAAAGCCCAGTAGCCCTTGGCGGCTCACGATTCTTAGGAGAGGCGAAAAATCATGACGGAACGTAAGCGGATAGGATTGATCCGCGTACTAACGACGGAGGATCGGGATCTACTCCAAGCCCATGGACGCCTTCTTGAGGCCTATTTCCCCGCCATGGCGGCGGAATCACGATGCATTCCCGATCAATATGAAGGGGTTCATGATGCGGCTACGGAGGCTTCGGCGATCCCCAAAGTGGTCGATATGGGGCACAGTTTTGCCGAAGAAGGCTATGATGGTGTCTATGTCAGCTGTGCCGGCGATCCTGGGGTCAGGATCCTTCAGAGGGAGCTTTCTATCCCGGTAGTGGGAGCGGGGATAGCTTCCGCCTATGTCGCAAAAAGCCTGGGGCAGCCCGTGGGGATATTGAGTATTACCGACAATGCTCCGGGAGAAACGGCCTCTATCCTGGGCGATCTTCTGGTGGGCTCAACGCGGCCTGAAAAGGTTCACACTACCTTGGATCTGCTACGACCTGAGGCCATGGAGGAATTCGTTGACGGAGGCCGTCGGTTGTGCGCGAAGGGAGCCCGAGTTCTTCTGTTGGGCTGTACCGGATTGGCTACGATTAACGCGGCTCCAGTCTTGCGTTGCCGCTTGGGCGTCCCCGTTATCGATCCTATTCGAGCAGCAGCTGCTACGCTCTGGGCGGCGTTATGTTGATCAGGAGAAGCCATGACTCGCTTAAAATTGACCCAATCTCACGTAGAAGCGGCATTGATCGGTGGCTGTTTTTTAGGCGGCGGCGGCGGTGGCTCTGCGGCCAAGGGGCGCCGCTTGGCGGAAGAAGCTCTTGGTGCTGGCGCCCTTGAGCTGGTCTCTCTCGACGAGGTTGATCCCGACGCTTTGGTGGCCACCTGTTCCGGAGTGGGGTCCCCTGCGTCAAAATCAGCGGTGGCAGCGCCGGAGACGGCGTTACGCGTGGTCGAGCTCCTTCGCGATATAGGAGTTCCAGCCCTGGGCGGCTTGATAGCCAACGAAAACGGCGGCTCTTCCACCTTTAACGGCTGGTTACCGGCAGCTATGAGCGGTCTGCCGTTGATAGACGCTCCCTGCAACGGTCGTGCTCACCCCACTGGTAGCATGGGATCCATGGCACTCCATCGGGATAAAGGTTATCTTTCTTATCAGGCCGCTGCGGGAGGGAATCCCGAAACGGGAGGCTACCTTGAGGCGACTTTTAAAGGTTCCCTTGAACCCGTCGCTGCCCTGATAAGGCAGTGTGCCGTCCAGGCGGGAGGACTGGTTTCAGTGGCCAGAAACCCCGTTAAAGCCAGCTACTTGCGGGATTTTGCTGCTCCTGGAGCGATCTCTTTGGCTATCAAGACGGGAACTAAAATGCTCGAGGCCATGGCCAAGGGGCCAGCCTCGGTAGCTCAGGCCGCCGTGGATTTCTTGGGAGGTCAGGTTGTGACGGAGGGCATCGTGGATTCCGTGGAGCTAACCATCGAAGGCGGTTTTGACCACGGTGTGATAGTGCTTAAGGATCACGAACTGACGTTTTGGAACGAGTTTATGACTTTAGAGCATCGCGGTTCACGTCTTGGCACTTTCCCCGACCTGATTATGACATTGGACGGCACTACTGGAATGCCGGTTACCACTGCGGAAATTCAGAAAGGACAACATCTCTGTGTCACCATAGTACCGGCTCGGCATCTCCCGTTGGGGGCAGGCATGTTCTGTAAGGAACTGCTAGAGCCCATCGAAAAGGTCGTTCACAAATCGATTTTGCCCTATGTGGAGCTCAAATAGGAACGCAGTCTAATTGCGATCTCACCCGAGGAGGAACTGTCAATGTCCCTTTTCTACGCTATGAATGCTCAGGAGCTACTGGACGATCCCAAGGTCTCAGGAGAGTCGGTAAAAGAAGCCTTGGTGCGGTGTGGCGTTCCGACAGAACAGATCGCCGTGAAGAGAACTCAAGGTCCCAAGGGCTATACGGAGTTTGTAAAGGTCTGGTTCACTGGAACTCAGGGGAAACGTGGGGGCGGCGGCGCTCCCACGCTGGGAATAGTGGGCAGGCTGGGCGGCATCGGAGCTAGGCCCGATCGGATCGGCTTAGTTTCCGACGGCGATGGTGCTGTGGCTGCTGTAGCTATCGCTATGAAGCTGGGCGATATGGCACGGCGAGGTGACCAACTCAAGGGCGATGTCTTCGTGTCCACCCATATCTGCCCCGACGCCCCGACGCGCCCACACGATCCCGTTCCCTTCATGGGATCGCCCATCAACATGACCATTGCTAACCGCGAGGAGATCACCGAAGAGCTCGACGGAGTGCTCTCCATCGATACTACCCGGGGAAATAGGATCATCAACCGACGGGGCTTCGCTATTTCTCCCACCGTCAAGGAGGGATGGATTCTGCGAACCAGCGAGGACCTGCTGGAGCTCATGGCCTATGTCACCGGAAGGATGCCTGCTGTTTTCCCCTTGACCATGCAGGACATCACGCCCTACGGCAACGGCCTTTATC
>CAZCKP010000017.1:0-16153 GCA_964499295.1 uncultured Synergistaceae bacterium
ACTGGAACGCCGTCCACGGCAGGAAACCCGAGGACGTGGAGCAGGACCTGGAGGGTCTGCGGACCCTTTACAACCTGGGCAAGAACATGGCCTGGCTTTTGAAGTGCATCGACCTGGGCCGCCGCCAGGGGCTGGTCCATCCCGACAACGAAAAGCTCTACACCAACTTCATCCGCACCGAAGGGGCCCAGGGCCCCCAGGGAATTTCGAAGTAGCTCCCAGTAGCTCAAAATTGCAAAGTCTGTAGTCTGTAAGGAGGTCAGTGATATGGAACAGGTTCTGTTGGTGCGCTACCAGGCCAAGCCCGATGGTCGAGAGGCCTTTGTGGAGGCCATGAATAGCTCGGGGCTGTTGGAGCAGATCCGGTCCGAAGAGGGCTGTTTGCTCTACGACTATTACTACTGCGCCAAAGATCCCGACCAGCTCCTGCTGGTGGAACGGTGGGCCTCCCAGGAGGCCCTGGCCCTGCACGCAGCCCAGCCCCATATGGCGAAACTGCGGGAGCTGAAGGAGCGCTACCTGGTGTCCACGGAGCTGGAGCGGCTAAACCCCCAGGACTGAGCCGAGGGGTCTTGTACTGGAGCGGCGCCTTGACCTTCGGGGCGCCGCTATCCCATTGTAGTATCATACTGGAGCTGTGCTGTCGTCACCGTTAAAGGCTCGCCTTGTTAGTTCAAGGGGACTGGGGTGCTGTTAACAGTTATCCATTGGATCTCTTCGGACATGACAACTCCAAGCTATAAAAATAGCGCCCCCCGAAAGGGAGTCGCTGGCTAATCACACCGATATTCCGATAGATCTCAAGTTATCGCGGACTTGCAACTTAATACACCGGTCTATGTAGCGGGCCGCTTGTACAGCTTCGTATATCTTCCTGAGCACTGGCTCTTTATCTATATTGCCTTTGGGGACAATATCATCCTCATATGAGCGGAATTCGTGCTCTGTTATGTCGTAAAATATTTCGTCAAAGTCTATGACACAGTCCCGCTCGAACCCGAAGCCATCGGAGGCCTTTATCATGACATAGCTATGGTCTGCGCGGCTGCCGCCCTGTTCAAAATGATTAAGCTGCGTCGTTGCCGTTGGGATTAAGAGATAGACCTCTGAAAACGGATCTTCACTATATCTCCCAAGATAGAGAAACCATCGATCCTTTATTTTGCCTGTCACGGCAAAAGGATAATTGCGCCACAGGAAAACGTCGCCGACTTCCATGGATAAGCTATTCTACCCCGGACAACTCAGCTTCTCGACGCTTTTCGTAGACCAAAAACGCCTCTTCTTGCCAGGTAAGCCCCTCCGGGTCTTTATCAGCGGGGTTGACTGGGAATTCATCGGCGTATTCCATCAACATGCGCCGTCCACACTGCTGCGCCGCCTTCCGGGCTTTGTGCCACGCCGCAAGGCTATGGGTCACTTCGACAACGTCGCGTAGGCTTTTATCGCTACGGATAAACTCTTCCGCAAGGTTCTCCATCTCTTCTACAGCCCTGTCCGAGAAATAATTCAGATCAGGCTCTTTAAGCGCCATAACGTCGAAACGTCCCCATGACGCCGCGGGAACAAAGCGAAAAACGTCGCTCTCAATGCCGGTCTGCCTGTGAGAATAAAGGTGCTGCGGAACAGGTCCATTCTCCATGGCCAGATATTCCAGCCCAAGGCATGGGCGCCCGGTAGCACGCAACATTCCAAAATCCAAAAGGGCGAGCAGCTTATAAATCCACATCTGCGCGGGCCAATAGCCTCTTGCCTTTTTGTACTCGCTAGCAAAAAAGGCAACGGCGTTTTCAGTCTTTTGCTTTTGATTAAGGATCATCTTAAGCTCTCCCCCCTTCGCCTATCCTGGCCCTGGTTCCGTCTCCGTCGGCGTCAGCAGAGGCCTGTAGGTGCAGCGGCAATTCACGCATTCACCAGGCAATACGTAGCGGCCTTCTTGACTGTCATAAAGGCCCTTGGACAGATCGAATTCCTTCCCGTCCATTCTAACATGGCTTTCCCGGTAAGTCTTGCTGGCGCTGTCGCGCCCCTCACGGGGCGCGTGGATTGAAATTACTGTCCTGTTCTCGCACACCTTGGCGAACAAGCCGTCACCCAGCCACGGGGCGCTTGAGTCAAGTCACATCGATAACGAAGATTCCGGATAATGCCGCCCGGTCCCAAAAGGGGCCGGGCGGCGGTCTATCAAGGCTTCTGTTGCCACTGGCCGACGCGAAGCCGCACCGACTCCAGGTCCAGCACGCTCAGGGCGAAGCCCTTGCGGACCAGCTCCGGCGGCAAGAATTGGTCGTACTTGTCGAAGACCGGCACCTCGCCGGGATAGAGCAGCTCCATGGGATCCAGCCCCTCCAAGGCCTGGGCCAGGACCTGGAAAAAACGGCCAGGAGTGGCCTTCATGGTCAACTGCATAAAATAGGGGCGGCTCACCTCCAGGGACTCCAGCCCCAGCTCTTTGGCGCAGATCCGCCGGATCAGCCGTTCCAGGGCCAAAAAACCGTAGGTCCCCAGCCAGGGAAATAGGCACCAGACCCGGCCACCCAGGCCGATCAGGGGACTGTCCGCCATGCCGGCGCGGGCCGCGGCTTGGCGAGCCTCCTCCAACCGGGCGGCTGCGCCCTTCATCAGGTAGGAGTAGCTGCGGCTTTCGGCCAGGACCTGGGCCATTTTCTCCAGCACTCGGCGGTGGACGTCGCCGGGGCACTGGCCGAAATAGGCCGGCACGATGCCTTCGGCGGGACGGCAGTAAATCAGATGCCGCTTGTGGTCGGCTTCTTCCACCGTCCAGACCCGACCGGCCAGGGCTATCTTGTCGCCGCTGCTGGGGGGATAGGCGATGGTGCCCAGCTCCTGGGATTGGCAACGGACGGTGTACTCCTCGGTTTCCCGAAAGACGGCGTAGAACCGAAAGGAGTTGACCTGCCTCTCGCCGGCCAAGCCCAGGATCAGGCCTCCCTCGGCGGTGCGCTGGATCTGGTCCGTAGCGATGAGGTGCCGCAGCAGCAGCTGGTAGTCCTCTTTGGTGATCCTCTGAAAGGCCCCAAGGGTCAGGATCTGGGAGGCTAGCTTGGCCGGGGCGGTCTCGCCCTGGGAGGCCAGATAGCTCATGGTCTGGTGATAGGCTAGGCTGTAGGGCCTGCGGTCCAGCCTGGGAGGCTCTACCCACTGGTGCTGAAGGTAGAGCTGCACCAGGGCGATGGCCTGGAGGAGCTTCCAAGGCAACGTAGCCGGCAGAGGGGCCCGAGCTTCGGGAGGCTCCTCTCGGATGACGAACTCCATCTCCTGGGGCTGGCCTCGACGGCCAGTGCGGCCCATTCTCTGGAGAAAGGCCGACACCGTAAAGGGCGCGTCGATCTGAAAGGCCCGCTCCAGCCGTCCAATGTCGATGCCCAGTTCCAAAGTCGCGGTAGCCACCGCCGTCAGGTTCTGGTCCTCTTCTTTCATCAGGGCTTCGGCGTCCTCCCGGAAGGACGCCGACAGGTTGCCGTGGTGGATCAGGAACCGTTCGCCTTCGCCGGCGTTCTGGCTGTAGTGGCGCAGCGCCGTAGTGACGGTCTCGCACTCCTCCCGGGAGTTGGTGAAGACCAGGCACTTCTTGCCCCGGCTGCGGCGAAAGATCCAGTTTAACCCTGGATCGACGGCCGAGGCTTCCCTGGGAAGGCCCTGGCGTTCTGGTGGTCCCGAGACGTAAAAGTGCTCCATCGACAGGCGCCAGCGGAGCTTAGGGGCCTCGGTCCGGGGGATCGCCGTAGGGCGGCCGGTGCCAGAGGCCAAAAACTCCCCAGCCGCCTGGGGTTCGCCGATGGTGGCCGACAGGCCCACCCGCCGGGGAACGGCGCCGATCAGCCGGCCCAGGCGCTCCAGCAGGCACAGGGTCTGGGCGCCTCGGTCACCGCGCATCAGCGAGTGAACTTCGTCGATGACCACGAACCGCAGGTCGCCGAAGAGCCGGACCATCTGGGCGCTGCGGCGCAACAACAGGGCCTCCAGGGACTCGGGGGTGATCTGAAGGATCCCCGAGGGGCGGTCCAGCAGCCGCCTTTTCTCGCCCTGGGACACGTCGCCGTGCCAGTGCCACACCGGTATATCGCCCTCCAGGCATAGGTCCTGGAGCCGGAGGAACTGGTCGTTGATCAGGGCCTTTGTAGGGGCGATGTAGAGGACTCCCACCGACTGGGGCGGTCGTTCCGACAGCAGCGTCAAAATGGGGAAAAAGGCCGCTTCGGTCTTGCCCGAGGCTGTGGACGCCGCCAGGAGCACGTTGGCGTCGGAGCCGAAAATAGCCTCTCCGGCAGCGGCCTGGATGGCCTTGAGCACCCGCCAGCCCCGGCGGTAGATGTAGTCCTGGATAAAGGGGGCGTAGCGCTGGAACACGTCCACAGCTCAGACCTCGAAGTCGATAAAGTCGCCGTCGTCCTCTCCCGGCAGAGGATCCTTGGAGGCGGTAGCCTGGTTCAACAGCGCCGCCACGTCCCCGTCAGGGTGCTGCAACGCCAGATCCAGCAGGTCGATAAAGTCCCGGATGATCTCCCGGGGGGTGATGTGGCTGCTGGATCCGGCGCGGTCCAGCTCCAGGGTCACGAAATCGATCCGGTCCTGCTGGGACAGCGCCGGCTGATAGTCGTAGAGCCGGCCGTGGAGGGCCGTTACCTTTTCGGTCAGCACCAGCAGCTCCTCGGGCTTCAGCGGGTTCAGGCGGATCAGGGGGCCCAGAAAATGGCCGCCGCCTTGGGCGCTGAAGCGGCTCTCCTCCAGCCGGGACCGCAGGGCCTCGTAGCTGTAGAGGCCCCGGCGGCGATCCTCGAGGCATTGAGGCGTGGCGCCGACGATCAGGGCCAGGTGGGACGCGCGGCCTTGAAGTACGTCGTTGTAGAGGGTCAGCAGCTTTTCGTAGTTGTTCTGTCGGGAAAGGGCGTTGGGGATCTTGTAGACGTTTACCAGCTCGTCGATCAGCACCAGCAGGCCCTTGTAGCCAGCGCCTCGCAGGAACAGGGCCAGGAGCTTGAGGTAGCCATACCAGTCCTGGTCGGAGATAACCGAGGTCACGGCTAGGGCCGCTTTGGCCTCGGACTTGGTCTGGTACTCGCCCCGGAACCACTTGATCACCCGCTCCCGGGTCTCGTCGTCGTCCTCCAGTCCGCAGCGGTAGTAGCGAACCAACAGCTGGGCGAAGTCGAAGCCGTGGATCAGTCCCTCCAAAGCGGCCACGCGGCGGCGGATCTGGCGCTCCACCAGGGCGGGAAAAACACTGTCCTGGGCGTCCAGGCCGCTTTCCTCCAGGGTCTGGGTTTTGACGTCGTCGATCCAGCGGTCCAGGATCAGCGCCAAAGCGCCGCCCTCGGGGCGGGTGCGGGTGGCCAGGTTCTGGACCAGCTCCCGATAGGTGGCTAGGCCCTGGCCCTTGGAGCCCAGGAGCCGCCGCTGAGGCGACAGGTCACAATCGGCAGTCACAAAGCCACGGTCCATGGCGTAGTTGCGGATGACCTGGAGCAGGAAGCTCTTGCCGCTGCCGTAGGGCCCTACCAAAAGCCGGAAGGCCGCTCCGCCATCGGCGGCGGTCTCCAGGTCGTCCAGCAGTGCTTCGATCTCGCCCCGGCGGCCCACGGTGACGTAGGGCAGGCCGATGCGGGGCGTCACGCCGCTGCGCAGGGAGTGGATCACGGCGGCGGCGATCCTCTTGGGGACCTTCAGCGATTCCACGATTCCACCAGTCCTTTCACGTCGGCGCTGTAATCCTCTAATAGCTCCGGCCCCTGGGGGCCCTCCACCAGGGCCGTGTCGCCCAGCAGGTCCAGCAGCTTCTCGTTGATGGAGTCCATGGCCATGGACCAGGGCACCCCCTGTTCCCGCAGCAGCTTTTGCCAGGGCCTGCCCTCCAGGAGGCAACGCAGAAATTCCAGCTCCAGCGGGGTCAGCGCCGGGGCCTTTCCCCCTCGGTCCTCCGGGAGTGCCCGGGACGGGGTTGACGGTGGAGCCGGGGGATCGTCCTGGAATTCTCCCTCGGTGAGTCTGCGCTGGATAGCCAGAGCATCGCTGCGGATCCCTTCCAGCTGGGACAGGTCCAGGGATTCTCGAGCTCTTTGGTGCTCAGGCCGGAGAAAGGCCAGGATCTCCTGATCCATCAGGGCCTTTTGGGCCTGGGTTATGTAGAGGTCCTTCAGCGGCGAGCCGAAGCGCCAGTGATGGCGCATCCGAGCGTCCAAAGCCTTCAGCAACGCCCCCAGGGCTGGCCGGGTTTTGGCGCTCACTAGTGCTCTCAGGGGTAGCCCGGTCTTGGCCCAGGGAAAACCCTGGCGGCTCCAGCGGCGGCCCTGGCAACGGTAGCGGTGAACGGAGTTGACCTCGTAGATAAAGTCCTCCCGGCCTTGGCGGTGGCAGAAGGGAGCGCCTCGGAACATCTCGTAGGGGCTCCAGCTCAAAGGACCCAGTAGGTGCTCGCAAAAGACCTCCTGGCGGTCCTGCCAGAACTGGGCCAAGCGGCGGTAGATCCGCGCCGCCAGGGTCCGAAAGGCCTGACCCTGGGCCTTGTAGAACCGGGACGAAGCGACGTCATAACTCGACAGAACTTTAAGGGCCTCGAAGAGCTCGCCATCGCTGCGGTTCTGCCAGTCCCAGAGGACCAGGGCGGCGCTGTCGAAGTCGTCGGCTCCCAGGGGCTGCAGAATCTCTCGATCCAGATCGTAGTAGACGGCGTAATCCCGCAGCCACAGCGGCAGATAGCGGTCCAGCAGGGGCTCTTGGCTTCGGTAGGTCTGCCACAGCTCCAGGATCCTCTGGAAGCCCTGGGGGCCCGAGAGGCCGATGCCGTTCAGCAGTTCGTAGAGGTGGACGAACAGAAAGGAAAGTTGCACTGGCCCCCGGTCTCCCCGGCGGCAGCGGGTCCGCCAGGAAAAGTAGCTCCGGAGCTGGCGGTAGTTCATGTCCTGATAGGTGGGGCTCAGGCAGGAAAAGGCCACGGCCTCGTCGAAGGAGTCCTGAAAGTCCTCCATGAACTTGGCCTGGAGGTAAAAGGCCACCGCCTTGGAAGAGCCTCCCAGGCCAGGGGCGTAGCGGAGTTCCCGCATCCGCAGACACCGTTGAAGCCCCTCCGCCCCCTCCTCCAGCGGAGGGATGGCCACGTCTCGATAGAGCTTTTCCTCCTGAGCTGGGGCCGGCCCGCCGGAGTCCCTCTGTGCTGGCCTGTCCATGGTCTCCGCCTCCGATCTATCAGGATTATAGCAGAGCCATTGCAGAGGCCGCCGAGGTTCGGAGCCTGAGCTGTCTCCTCGCATCGCTCCCTGGCAAGTGCCAGGCGGCCGGCAATGGCGCAAGGCCTCCTTCTCGTAGGCAGTGGGCAGGATCTCATGTACCGACAAGGGAGCCAGGCTCCGCAAGCACCAGCACTGGCGAGGCAAGATGGGCTTAGGCGCGCTCCTGGGCATCGTCGGGCACGATTCGGCTTCCGTCCCTGCCCATACCTGGGGCGCCTGCCTGTCCCTTCGTCTTACAGACGCGACAAGAAGGCCTGGTCCGGCAAATGGGAGACGCGGCTACCGGGAACAGTGTCCTTCGCCCTTGTTCGCTCCGGCCTTTCCTGTAGGGGGTGCAGGGATCCTGCCGGCGAGATTTGGACGAAGCTCGGCAAGCTCCTCCTTCGAGAAGATGGAGATGGAACCGAACTCGCCGTCGTAGCCTCCGCGAAGGCCTATCTCGCCCTTGCGGATCCTGCGCACGGCTTCGGCGAGCACATGATCGTAGCTCGCTATCTCGTCGATCTCGAGCATTGCAAGGATGTCGAACTCGCTCCCCAGATTCTCTAGGGCTGACCGAAAAAACGGTTCGACCTTTCTGCTCTGGGCCGGCAGGCCGTGAATTTGCGCGAGCACCGTGGGAAGCGGAATGATTGGATAGACGCCGGGCTCGTTGTCAAGGTGCGTCTCCTCCTTGCGGTCCGCAAGTTCCCAGACACGGTGCAAAACGCCAATGGTGAGCGGCTTGCCGCACACGGGACAGATGTTGCCGACACTGGCGGACTCTTCCGGGGTCATGACGATTCCACACGCCCTATGGCCGTCCAGGTGGTACTTGCCTTCCTCGGGGTAAATCTCGAGGGTGCCCATGAAATGCTCGTCCGCGGCCTTTGTTTCCGGACGCAGGGCTGCTTCCCCCAAGGCTGCGAACATGCCGTCGTACGTCGGGCTACCGTGGAAGAGATTGGCTTCGCGGCCGAGGTTGACGCCCGAGTGCGCATCCGAGTTCGATATGAGACAGAAACGGTCGAGGGCGGAGACGAGCCTGTTCATGGCGGGATCCGAGGACAGGCCCGTCTCGAGCGCGAAAATGTGGTTGGTCAGATCGCCAAAGCATTCCTCGATGGCGTCGAAGCCGGACTTCGAGCCGAAAAGCGAGTACCAGGGCGTCCAGATATGGGCCGGCACGAGCACACCCCGATCGGAGGTCTCCAGCACGATCTCGAGAAGATCGCGGCTGTCGAGCCTCAGTATGGGGCGCCCATCCGACTCGATGTTGCCAATGGCGGCAAGCTTTTTCGAGAAGCGCCCGACATCGTCAAGCGTCGGAAAGAAGACCACGTTGTGGATGCGCCGGCTCTTTCCGCCGCGCTTGTAGATGGAGCTGATCTCCGTTTGCAGGCAGAAGAGGGTCGGCCGCTGATGGGGTATGTCCTTTTCCGTCACCGGACGCTGGGGCACACCCTTGAGGCGGTAGAAGCCCGAGCTCTCGTCCATCTCGAGATTTTCCTGGAGCTCCTTTTGCCAGACCGGATGCGTAAAGTCGCCAGTCCCCAGGACGTGGATGCCCTTGCACCGCGCCCAGCCGGCAAGATGCGGCAGGGTCAGCTGCTTGCTGGTGGCCATGGAAAAGCGCGAGTGGATGTGCAGGTCAGCTATGTACATGTCTACTCCCCTTGGCAAAGACAAAGTATTTCATAACGCGCAAGGTTCTTGCAAAACGTTGCGGATGACGTTGGGCTCTTCGGGCATTGCTGTGGATTGATGGTAACCATTGTAGCAATAGAGGAATCTCAACTCACACCAACGCCCTAAGAGCCTCTTTCATCTACGTAAGGAGTCCTATGGTCCTGCATGCTCCTGAGGCGGTCGGAGCTGATGACGGTGCTGGTCCTTTTCCTGCCAACTGCCTGGCTTTGATTCTGCCCCACCTGGCACTGAGACCGGAGACGCACTTTTTTTCTGGATACAATCATGATAATATTGTCTAAGTTTGACCAGCAGCCCTTGGGCTGCCTATTTCACCATGAAGGAGCCCACTGCCATGAACGAAATTCGCCTAGCCGACTTCCGCGCCGAAAGCCTGCAGTTCGCCATCAACCACAACTTCAAGGCCAACTCGGAGCAGATCCCTCTGTCCATCCAGGTCAGCCAGAAGGCCCGCATGAGCGCCAAGCCCGAGGAGCCCATTTTCCTAAACCTCAACGTGGCCGTGTTCGACAAAGCCGAAGAGAACAACTATCCCTTCACCGTCAAGGCCAGCGTCACCGGCGTGTTCTTCGTCCAGGCCGAGGGCAGCGATCGCGAGGCCCTGATGAAGGACCACGGCATGGAACTGTTGCTGCCCTACGCGAGGGCCATGATCTCCCAGCTGGTCTCCCTGGCTAACCTGCCCACGCCGGTGATCCTGCCTCCCATGGATCCCTCCCAGCTTCAATCCCAGCCCCAGGCTTAAACTAGCGCCTGATCTCCAGGCCCCCGCTCTTTCCCACAGAAAGGCCGGGGGCCTGTGACGTATTGTCTCCCAGGGCCGCCTTGGACCGACTTTACCGGCGTGCTATGATAAAGGCGACGAAAAGGCCCGCCTCCGGCGATCCCGGAGGCCCGACGAGGAGGCCCGAGCCATGAAGGACACGGTAAAGCTTTTCCTGCTGATCCTGCTGTTGCCGCTGCTGACGGCATCGGCAGCGCTATGGCAGAGTTGGCGTTGCACCGCCGCCCTGTCGGCAGCTCCCATAGAGTGGGCCCTCCCCGGCGTCACGGAAGGGACCGAAGCCGCCGGAGACCCCCAGGGCCAAGAGCCCCAGGAACCGACAGATCCCCTCTCTTGGGATTCTCCCCAGGCCCGGACCTGGCGGATTTGGTCCTGGGCCGGCGTTCTGCCCCTTTGGACGGGATGGTTCAGCGCCGCTTCGGCGCTACTGGGGTTGGCCCAAGCCCTGTCGGTGCTCCATTCCGCTCGAAGGGCCAGGCTGAGCCAGGACCAGGCGGCGTACCATTTCGCCCTCCAGCTTCGCCGCCTACCCTGGTTCTGCCTAGCCCAGGCAGTGCTGATCTCGCTGATCCTGGCCAGTCTGGGCGGCTTCGAGCTGCTGGCTCTGGCGGCGCGGTCCTCCCTGGAGACGGTGGGCCGCGGCGGCGCTTCGCTGCTGATCCTGCTGCTGCTGGCGGTGGTGTTGCTCTGCCGGCTACTGTGGGAGCAGCTGCGCCTGGCCCTGCGTGACTTTCTGACCCTTCGGCCTCTGGAGCTGATGGGCCGGCGTCTCTCCAGGGATCAACACCCGGCGCTGTTCGACCTCACCGACGGCCTGGCACGGCAGCTGGGAGCCCAGGCGCCCCAGAACATCGTCATCGGCCTGGACGGCGGCTTTTTCATGGCCGACCGGCCCATCGCTCTGAAAAACGGCGACCACCCCACCGGGCGGAGCCTCCACATCTGGCTTCCGGCCCTGGAGTGGCTCAACCAGGACCAGTTCCAGGCCCTGCTGGTCCACGAGCTGGCCCTGTACAGAGAGGGCCAAGGGGCCTATCGGAGCCAGCTTCTGCCGGTTTATCACCAGATCCTGCGGAACCTGGACCGCTCCGACCCCGACAGCGACAGAGCCTACCGGAGCTGGCTGGCCGGGCCGGTGGCGTTGGTGCTGGGCTTTTTGACTGGCACCTTCGCTCCGGTCCTGGAGGAATGGGACCACCGCTGCGAGCTGGAGGCCGACGGCGCTGCCGCGGCGTTATTGGGCTCTCAGGCCATCGCCTCGGCCCTGATCCGCTGCCTGGCCCTGACTCCCGCCGCCGATGGAGCCCTGGAGGAACTGGCCACCGGCGGAGCCGACGATCCCAAAGGCCGGGACTTCCGGCGCCTGATGGAACGCCACGTGGGCCAGTGGGGCCTGAACTGCGCCCTGGAGGACCTGGGCCAGAACCTTTTCTACAGCCCCTTGACGGTGCTGGAACGCCTCCAGGCCCTGGATATGGAGCCCCAGGAGGAGCTCCTTCGGGAGATCTGCGCTCCCGGTCCCAGCGGCCTGCTGGAAGGGATCTTCGCCGGCGAGGTGGGCCGCCGAAGCATCAGCCAGCTGGAGGAGGAGTACTCCAGCGCCGCCGAAGTGGCCCGCCACTCCCACCGGGAGGGCTGTCTGGCCGCACTGGAACAGACCGCCGAGGCCCAGGAGATCTACGAGAACACCCAGCTCTCCACCGCCGCCGGAGCCATGGTAGGCCTGGTGGGACTGGGCGCCGGTACCTTTTTGCTGAGCATAACCGACCTTCGGGATCTGGGCGGCGCCCTGCCGCTGTTGCTGTGCAGCCTCGGAGGCGGCCTGGGCGGGCTGATGTTCTCGATCCACTGCTTCCGCCGGGGCCAGAAGCCGGTGATGACCCTGTCGCCCCAGGGTCTGATGCCTCGCAACTTCGACGTCATCCCCTGGGCGGTGATCCAGGACGTGCGCAGCGTGGTGACCAACGGCATGGTGTCGGTGACGCTGAAGCTCCAGCATCGCTACGTCCCCCACCGCCGCGGCGGCATCCAGCTCCCGGGGCGAAAAAAGGGATTTCTCACCTTCTCCGGCGGCCGGCTGCGGTCCATGAGCTGGCGCCAGGCCCTGCAGCTGCTCCAGCTCTACCGGGCGGCCTGGTATGCCCACCGGGAGTTGAAGCGGTGAGGCCCTGGCAAAAACCCATAGTCAAAGATAGTCAAAATTACCCATTCATCTGACCAATATTGATCTATAATACAAGTGTCCTGGGAGGATCCCAGGACAGAGAGATCGCAAAATATACAGGGAGGTGCCTGTTTTATGTCATATCTAGTCAGAAAAGGAAGCCAAAACACCGTCAACCCCTGGAGCGCCATGGATCAGATGATGGACCACTTTTTCCGCAGCAGCTGGCCCTTTGCACCGGCGACGCTGGAGCCCTTCGCCAAGGAGCCGGCCATGGACATGTACCGCCAGGACGGCAAGATCTGCCTGGACATCGAACTGCCTGGGCTGAAGGTCCAGGACATCCGCCTCAAGGCCTACAAGGACCGGCTGGAGCTGAGCGCCGAAAAGAGCGGTCAAAGCGAGGACAAGGACCGTCAGCGGGTGGTCAGCGAACGCTACTACGGCAGCCTGACCCGGACCATCGCCTTGCCCGAAGAGGTGGACCCCGCCAGCCTGACGGCCCAATTCCGCGACGGGGTGCTCCATCTGGAGGCCAAGACCGCCGCGCCCAGCAACGACGGCCGGGACGTCACCATCCAGAGCTAAACCCAAAGCTGACCTAACCGAAAGCCGACAAAAATGCCCCCCCTCTTGGAGGGGGCTTTTTTGTCGGCACTTTGCATGAAGGACCGAAGGATTGAGAGAACGGCAAGACCTTGCAGCGGCTTTGCCCCCGCCGACGGTAACTAGCCGAGGCGGTCGCCCTAATCCAGAATCTGCCCGTCGATGGAGATGGTGACCACCTGCCAGGGGATGAACTTGCCGCTGCCCTTCAGGGCCCTTTCGGCGGCCAGTTGAATCCCGCCGCAGCAGGGCACCTCCATCCGGAGGACCGTCACCGATTTGATGTCGTTGGAGACGATGATCTCCGTCAGTTTGTCCTTGTAATCTACGGCGTCCAGCTTGGGACAGCCCACGATGGTCACTCTGTTCTTCATGAACTCCTCGTGGAAGTTGCCGTAGGCGAAGGCGGTGCAGTCCGCTGCTATCAGCAGTTTTGCGCCGTTGAAAAAGGGCGCGCGCGCCGGCACTAGCTTGATCTGCACCGGCCACTGACGAAGCCTGGAGACGATCCTGGCCGACGAAGCCTGGGCGGAATCGCCGGCGGCTGGTTCCAGGGTCCTCATGGCAGCGCCAGGACAGCCCCCGGAGCAACCGGACGGCTCCGGGGAAGCAGTAGCCATAGCCTCCTGGGGAGCTACGGTCATGTGGGGGCCCTGGCCGGAGGCCTTTCGGCGCTGCTCTTCCTGGACTGCGGCCTCGTCGAAGGCCTCGGCCTGGCGCTCTTCAAAGGAGATAGCCCCGGTGGGGCACCGGGGGAGGCAGGCCCCCAGGCCGTCGCAGAAGTCCTCTCGGATCAGTTTGGCCTTGCCCTGGACCATGGCGATGGCCCCTTCATGGCAGGCTGTCGCGCAGATTCCGCAGCCGTTGCATTTGTCCTGGTCGATGGTGATGATCCTTCGAAGCACCTTCGCCACTGCGTCGCCCCCCTTGATCTTTTGGGGCCAGTATAGTAGCTTTTTCGATGGAAGTAGGTGGTTATAACCACATTTAGCGAAAAAAGGGGGGGAGATCCTTTGATCGACCTGGAGCTGCAACAGAACCGGCTCTTTCAGGCCATGGAGCCCCAGGAGATCCAGGCCGCCCTGGAAGCCCTGGAGGGATGCAGCAAGAGCTATCGCAAGGGCCAGGCCGTTCTCAGGGCTGGAAGCCCCACCGACCGGCTCTGCCTGGTCCAGTCCGGCACCGTGACCATCGAGAACAACGACCTCTGGGGAAACCGCACCGTTTTGACCGTCATCGGCGCCGGCGATCTTTTCGCCGAGACCTACGCAGTGTTGTCCAGCGAGCCCCTGCTGGTGGACGCTGTAGCCAACGAGGACTGCCGGATCCTGTCGCTGCGGCTGGGCAAGCTCTTCCAGGGCCCCCTGACCCAGGACTGGGCCCAGAAGCTGACCCGCAACCTGCTGGTCATCTCGGCCCAGAAGAACCTGCTCCTGTCGGGACGGGCTTTCCACACTTCGCCCAAGACGGCCCGGGGCAGGATCATGGCCTATCTGAACTCGGTCTCGCTGAAGCGCCGTAGCTCCATCTTCGAGATCCCCTTCGACCGCCAGCAGATGGCCGACTACCTCAACCTGGAACGGACGGCCCTGTCCAAGGAGCTGGGCCGGATGAGGCGACAGGGCGTCATCGACTTCCGAAAGAACCGCTTCCAGCTGATGGGCTAGGGACCGAGACGGTTCTGGCCGTTTCGAGGCCGATCTAGCAGGTTGCCAAACAGCCCAATCACCGAATAGTCAATAACTCACCAAGTCAACTAGAGAGGAACGAAATGACTACTACGCCTTCGCCGCCTTCACCCAAGGCCCTCCGGGGCCGATCGCTGACGCTGGCCCTGACTCTGATCCCGCCGGCGCTGATCCTGCTGCTGCGGCCCCTGGACTTTAGCCTTCAGCAGTCAGCGGTTCTGGCCGCTCTGGTGCTCTCCATCAGCTGGTGGGCCACCGGAGCGGTGGAACGCACCGTCGCGTCAGCCTTTCTGTTGGCGGTCTTTCTGCTGGTAAGCGATGCGCCCTTGACGACGGTGTTGGCCTTTCCGCTGTCGGAGAACTTCGTGATGATAGTCGTCTCCTTTTTGTTCTCCCAGGGAATCGCCAACAGCGGCCTGCCGGGCAAGGTGCTCCAGCCGCTACTGGCCCGCTTCGCCCATAGCCCGGCGCGGATAATCCTGTTTCTCCTAACGTCTTCGATGGCCGGCGTCTTGGTCATCCCCCAGCCCTATTCCCGCATCATCGTGCTGTCGCTGATCTACCGGGGCTACTTCGACGGTATGGGCCTGTCCAAGGAGCTCTCGGCGGCGCTGATGTGCGGACTCTATTATTTTTCGGTGCTGGTCAACGCCGTCATGATCCGGGGGGATATGGTCCTCAACGGTGCTTTGATCTCCATGGCGGGCCAGTCGGTAGGCGAGGCGCTGTGGATGGGCTACATGACGGTGCCGACGCTGGTCTTTATCCTGCTGTCGGCGCTGCTGTACCGCTTCCTTTTCCGCAAGGTCCTGGCTACCTTCCCCACCGGGAGGCCCGGCCCGTCGGCGCCAGTGGAGCTGACAAGGCTGGACCGGCGCAATTTGCTGTTCCTGGCCGGGGTGGTGCTGATCTGGGCCACCGAGGACTTTCACCCCGTGGCCGGCATCGCGGTGGCGCTGGCCGCCACGGCGATGATGTTCCCCCTGGGCATGTTGAGCCTCGGCGATTGGAGATCGGTCAACTTTAAGCTGCTGGTCTTTCTCACTGCCGCCTTTGCTATCGGCGGCACCCTCCGGGCCTGCGGGGTGGCAGATCGGCTGTTTTCACCCTTCTTGCCACTGTTTCCGCCAACCTTCTCCAGTGGCTACGTGGCCATGGTGGCAGTCACGGCGATGTCGCTCCACATGGTGCTGGGCAGCAACATCACCACCATGTCAGTGCTGGTACCCGGGCTGATGTCCATCGGCGCTGGAGTGGCTCCGCCGCTGCCGTTGATGTTCACCCTCTGCGTGGTCATCTGCGGCCAGTTCGTCCTGCCCTTGCACCACGTGATCCTGCTCCTAGGCGAGGGCAACGGTTCTTTTACCCTCAAGGAGCTGCTGCGGCTGGCGCTGCCCCATACGGTTTTGGCCCTGGTGGCCTTGTTTTTGATCTACCTGCCCTGGTGGCGCCTGATCGGGGCGCTGTAACGGGCCTCCCAGAGAGGCAAGGACCAAGCGGCACGATCCGAGCCACTGCCAATAGGTTCCCATAAATTTAGGAAATAGATAACAGCACAGGCCGGTCCCGAAAGGGGCCGGCCTGCTGGCACTAGAGGGGTGTTCTCTCGTCTCTATCTCGAACCTGCTGGGGTCTCTCCCTCCCGCAGAGGATCGACGGAGCTACCAATCTGGAGAGAGCTCCCCCGGAGGGGATGCCGCGACGGCGGTAGCAGGGGAACTCTCTCCTCTTGGATCAGACCGCGGACCCTATCCCGGGAAGTCCAGTCCCGAGAAGGGAATCCACATGGTGAATCAGGATGACCGAGCTCTATTTCAGAGGGGGCTGAAATTTGTTAGTCATTCCTAACAATGATGAGTATAAAGGGCTTGTGCGAAACTGTCAAGTGTTTTTTAGCGCCTTTACCGGCGAGTGGGGCATTGTAGAATCAAGTGGAGTCTCAAGGTAGAATGGACTCTGTAACCACGGGGCCGAG
>CAZCKP010000018.1:0-15789 GCA_964499295.1 uncultured Synergistaceae bacterium
GAAGTGGGCCCCGAACCTGGACCGGCGTTGCCCATCGATCCCGGCACCGGCGGCGATTCCGGAGAGTCGGGCCAAGTGGCGGATCAGCTGGAATTTGGCTATCTCCACCAGTGGTCCTGGGAAAAGCTCCTGGAACAGTACGAGCGAAAGGCCAGGATCGCCTATCCCAACCAGGAAGAACTGGCCCTTATCTGGCGGCCCCTGACGGAAAGGCTGGAGTCCGAAGGGGAGCCACAGGACCAGACAGAGGCCTAGGGCTGAAGTCTCTGCGGAAATCCTGATCATATAGAAAGCGCCTTCCCTGGGTATAATAGACCCAAATAGGGAAGGCGCTTTTTCGCGCCTTGAAATAGCGACGACTTTGTCTATTTTGTAAGGGGGGCCAGTATGGACAGTTGGGGCAAGGTGAACCTGTCGTTGCGGATCCTGGGCCGGCGCCAGGACGGCTATCACCGGCTGATCTCCCTGTTCTGGCGGATCGGCCCACTGGAATCGTTGAGCCTCGGGGTTCGGGGCCAGGGCGATGGGGACCGTTTGACCGTCCGAGGCCTAGCCATCCAGGGACCCAACATCCTGGAAAAGGCTTTGGAGCTCTGCCGCCGATCGGGCTGGCCGGTGCCCTGGCTGGAGCTGGAGCTGGAAAAGAGGATCCCTCCGGGCACTGGACTGGGCAGCGGCAGCGGCAACGCCGCGGCACTGCTTCGATGGTTGCAGAGCCGGGGATGGTGTGACCAGGAGCTGGCCTCTCGGGTGGGCGCCGATGTGCCCTTTCTGCTAAAGGAAGCGCCGCTGGCCAGGGTATCGGGCATCGGCGAGATCCTGGAGCCGCTGGAAGTAGACCTGCCGTTGCGGGCCGTCGTGGCCCTGCCGGTATGGCCTTCGCTGTCGGCCCAGGCCTTCGCCCAGCTGGACCGGCACTACTGCGACGGCTGGCCTCTGGGGGCCCAGGAGGCGGAACAGGAAGCTTCGAAGCTGTTGGAGAAGCTCCAGGCTGGGCACTTCGTCGGGACCCTGCCCAACGATTTCACCCCTCTTCTGGTGAGGCAGCACCCGGAGTACCAGGAGCTCTTCCAGGCCTTTCGCGACCAGGGTGCCCTGGCCTGGGGGATCAGCGGCAGCGGCAGCGCTGCCTTCGGCCTCTGGCCTGGCGGCGACGGCCGTAGCTTTTTCTTCCAGCGGCCCTGGCTGGAGCGGATCCTGATCCTCTGAGCCGAGCCCCTGTCGGTCCAGGGAGTAGCGCTGTTGGGATTTTCCGCTAGGACCTTGACAATTTTGAGCTAAATGAATAATAATGTTAGGGCAAAATTAGTCCCTTCACCGGTAGTATCCGGATCCAGTGGAAGGGCATCGCCTCTCTTGACTTCGCTCTTTGGGGCGTCGCAGTGCCCTTTTTGCACACCAAACCCAACCCAGTAGGCGAGGTAAAATCCATCTATGAAAGGTCAGCGCACAGAGCGGTTGATCCGCATCGCATCCCGGTTTCTCGCCGCGCCGTCGAATCCCCTATCCCTGACGGCGTTGGCCGAGGGCTTCGGTGTCTCCAAGACGGTGATCAGCGACGACGTGGCGTTGGTCAACAGCGCCCTGACCCAGGAGGGCTACGGGCGGTTGGTGGTGGATCGGGGCCGCACCGGCGGGGCCTTTTACATCCCCGACATGGCTCCTCAGGTGCGGGAGCAATTCCTGGGCGATATCGCCCGGACCCTCAACGAGCCCAATCGGTTGCTGCCCGGTGGGTTGATCTACTACGCCGACCTGCTGTTCAACCCAGCTGTGGCCGATATGCTGGGCCAGGCCCTGGCCTCGGACTTTCAAGAGAGCCATCCCGACATCGTTATGACCTCGGAGGTCAAGGGTATCCCCCTGGGATTGGCTTCGGCGCGGGCCTTGGGGGTGCCCCTGGCGGTCTGCCGCTTCCGCAACAGGGCCAGCGACGGACCTGCAGTCTGCGTCCACTATCCCACACCCAACGGCGAGGTCCGAGCCGTCTACATGGGTACCAAACAGCTGAGCCAGTCCGACAGGGTGCTTATCATCGACGACTTCATGCGGGGCGGCAGCACCGCAGCGGGAATGTGCCAGGTGGTGCGGGAGTTCCAGGCCCAGCTGGTGGGCATCGGCACCTTTATGGCCTCCGCCGAGCCCCAGGAGAAGGCGGTGGACTCCTATCGTTCCCTGCTGACGCTGTCGCTGGACGGTGACGAAAAGGTGACCGTCAGCCCCAGGCCCGAGGACTGTTGACGTCCCTTCGGCCTCTGGTATAGAATGGGCAGGGTCGGTGCGTTGCCGTTCCTTCGGATCTCTGTAGGCTAAGGGGCCGGTTGGGGGGAGTTTCCCCTAAGGCCGCCTCTGGCGTCTCATCTCGAAGGGGCGTCGAGCCGAACCCGCGCCGATGGGCCCATAGCTCAAGGGTTAGAGCTGCCGGCTCATAACCGGGAGGTTCCAGGTTCAAATCCTGGTGGGCCCACCACCGACGACGAGGCCGCCTCGCTCTGCGGGGCGGCCATTTTGGCGTAGATTTTCCATGCCGGCTCCGGCGGTTTGCTATAATCGATCCTGGGCCGGAGCATCGCCCCGGGGTCCAAGCCCCAAGGCCAAAGCGCAAGGAGGACCGAGAGATGAAGGTCTCAGCACTGCTTGAAATTCTGGATGCCATCGCGCCCTTTTGCCTGGCCGAGGAATGGGATCGCTGCGGCCTCAGATTGGGCAGTCCCGACGCCGAGGTTCAGGGCGTCGCCGTGGCCCTGGATCCCCTGCCCTCGGCTATAGAGGCGGCGGCAAAGCACCGTTGCAACGTCTTGGTGACCCATCATCCCCTGATCTTCCGCCCCCTGGAGGACCTGGTGTTGCGGGGCACCACTGAAAAAGCCGTGGCTGCGGCGTTGCGCCTGGATATGGCCGTGGTGGCCTGTCACACCTGCTGGGACAGCGCCGCCGAGGGAGTCAACGCCGTGTTGGCCCAGAGAGCCGCCTTGAAGGACTGGAAGCCCTTGAGCCCCTCTGAAGCCATGGAGGGCTGCGGACTCGGCGGGAGCGGCGACCTCCCCAGGGCCATGGCTCCCATGGAGGCGGCGGAGTATCTGGCACGGTGCTGGAACCTGTCGGGGTTTAGGCTGTTAAGCGGCGACGATGCTCCGGTGACCCGCCTGGCCCTTTGCGGCGGCGCTGGAGGCGACCTGTGGCCCCTGGCCCTGGAATCCCGGTCCCAGCTCTACGCCACCGCAGACCTGCAGTACCACCAGTACCTGGAGGCCCTGGACCGGGGATTATCGCTGATGGTCTGCGACCACGGCGAGATGGAGGTGCTCTCCATAGAGCCCCTGGCTGCCGCCATCGCCAGCCATTGCGACTTCCCGGTGGTGGCCTTGCCGCCTCAGCCCTTGCCAGGCCAATGGTGCCGGAGCTGAACTCCCCGGTCCCTGAGGCCTTTCAGGTGGAGGTCCAGGGCTTTTCGGGGCCTCTGGACCTGCTGTGCCACATGGTGGAGTCCCGGGAGATCGAGGCCTCCCAGATCAAGGTCTCGGAAGTTATCGCCCTCTACGGCGCCTATTTGGCCCGAGTCGGAGGGCTGCCTATCGCCGCGCTGGCCGACTTCATCGTCCAGGCCGCCCATTTGGTGCTCCAGAAGACCTTGGCGCTGTTGCCCAGGCCTCAGCCGGAACCCCAGGACTGGGAGGACCCTCAGCTCTCGGAGGACGAGCCCAACCTGGAGGAGCTGTTGGAGCGCTACCGGCCCTACCGTAGGGCGGCGGCGCTGTTGGAACAGCTCAAAGCCTCGGCGGATCAGCGCTACTTTCGACGGGGCGAAGCCATGGCCCCGGTGTTCGACCTGGGCGATCTCTACAGCCTGTCTCTCCAGTGGCTGGACCTGTTGGGGCGCCGGCGCCCCCGCTGGGAGGACCAGGATTGGGAAGACTGGGAAATCCAAGGAGTTCCGCCGGCCATCCCCGACGCCGTCCAGGTGGAAAACCGGATGGACCGGATTATGGAGCGGTTGGCCCTATTCCCCCAGGGCCTTTCTCTGCGGGATCTGCTGCACCACGAGCCAGGCCGTGGCCCCTTGGTGGTGACGCTGTTGGCGCTGTTGGAGTTGAGCCGGCAGAACAAGGTCCGGCTGAGTCAGAGGGAGATGTTCGGCGATGTACTCATCGGCGTTCCAGCCTAAGCTGGAATTGCTACGACAGATCCAGGCGGTGCTCTTTCTGGCCTCCGATGGCGCCACTGTCTCGGAGATCGCCGCCGCCACCGGAGCGTCCTCGGCAGAAGTCCGACGGGCTTTGGCCCACTTGGCGGAGCATTTTGTGGAGGACCACGGCATGGAGGTGCTGGAGCTGGGCGGCAAGTGGTTCATGGCCACCGCCGCCGACATGAACCCGGTGCTGGAACGGTTCCACGAGGCCGACGCCAGCGAACGAGTCCGCCTCAGTAGGGCCTCCATGGAATCCCTGGCGGTGGTAGCCTACAACCAGCCGGTGACCCGCTCGGAGATCGAGGAGATCCGGGGTGTGCGCTGCGACCGGGTCATCGAGACGTTGCTGGGCTACGGCCTGATCAGGATCGCCGGTCGGCGAAAGAGCACCGGTTCCCCCCTGCTGTACCGGACCACCGACCGGTTCCTCCAGATCTTTGGCCTAGGGGCCATCTCGGACCTGCCCACAGTGGCCGAAATCGAGGAGCTTCGGCGGGGTCAGCTTCCTGACCCGGCTGAGGCCCAGCTCTCGGCAGCCCATGAGGCTCAATAAGTACCTGGCCCTCTGCGGCCTGGGCTCCCGCCGCAAGGTGGAGGACTATATCTTCAGCGGTCGGGTGCTCTGCGACGGCTACCAGGTGTTGGAGCCGGCCTTTCAGGTGGGACCTGCCACGGTGGTGACCGTCGACGACCTGGAGGTGCGCCCCCAGGAGTTGGTCTATCTGGCCATCAACAAGCCCCGGGGCTACGTCTGTGCCGTCAGGGATCGGGACTATCCGGTGGTGTTGGACCTGTTGCCCCGAAAGTTCCAGCGCTATCGCCTCTTTCCAGTGGGGCGGCTGGATCTCCAGAGCGAGGGGTTGCTGTTGCTGACCAACGACGGCGACTTTTCCCAACGGTTGATCCATCCCCGGGAGGGTATCACCAAGGAGTACGAGGTCAGGATGGACCGGCCCGCCACGGCCCAGGATCTGGACCACCTGCGCCGGGGCACGGTATTCCAGGGCAAAAGGCTGGTGCCCGCCCAGGTGGACCTGCTGGACCGGGAGCCTCGAGGTCGCTGGCTCCGGTTCGTCCTCCAGGAGGGGATTAAGCGGGAGATTCGCCTCATCGCCGAGGGAGCGGGGCTGAAGGTGGAAGTGCTGTTTCGCCGAAAAATCGGAGCCCTGGAGCTAAGGCGGCTTCGCAGCGGCTGGAGCCTGGAATTGACGGCTCGTGAGCTGTGGCGGGGGATTCGCCACGGCGCCGTGATCTGACGGAGTGGCCCTTTTGGGGCGACCATGCCGGATTTTTGGACGGGAAAATCTCGGGGAGGCCCTGTGGTGGAGGGAGCGGGAACTATGGAATGGAGTGGAGTCATCGCCATCGACGGGCCAGCCGGTGCCGGCAAGAGCACCGTAGCCCGTCGGGTGGCTCAGCGCTTGGGGGTCAACTATCTCGACACCGGTGCCCTCTATCGCGGGCTGGCCTTTTATCTGGACGCCCAGGGCCAGCCTCCCCAGGAGGACGGGAACCTGGTTCGGCTGTTGTCCCAGGTGTCGGTGCGCCAGAGCTCGGGACGGGTGATAGTCAACGATCAAGACGTGACCGACCAGATCCGTCTGCCCCGGGTCAGCGAGATCGTATCGGCTTACGCGGCCCTGCCTTCGGTGAGGGAGCGGTTGCTGGACCTCCAGCGGGAGCAGACCCTGGACGGCGCCCTGGTGGCCGACGGCCGAGACATGGCCACGGTGGTGTTTCCCCTGGCGCCGGTGAAGGTCTTTCTGACAGCCAGTCCCCAGGTCCGGGCGGATCGGCGCTGGAAGGAGTTGCAGGCCCAGGGAATCCAGCGGAGCTACGACGACGTGCTGGCCGAGATCCAGCGCCGCGACAGGTCCGACACGGAGCGGGACATCGCCCCTCTGCGGAGGGCTCCCGACGCCGAGCTGTTGGACACCTCGGATTTGACCATCGATGGGGCGGTGGACTGGATCCTCACCCTGGTGGAGAAAAGGCTGCTGGAGGAAAAGAGCCATGGTGCTTAGACCGGTGCTATACTCGATTGTTAGGCTGATCTGCTACAGCTTTTTCAGGCTCCACAACGGCTTTCGGGTGGTGGGGCGGGAGCTGTTGCCGACCCAGCGGCCTCTGATCATCGCTGCCAACCACGTCAGCAACCTGGACCCCATCGCCGTGGGGCTGGCCTTTCCCGACCGGTTGCGGCCTCTGGCGAAGGAGCAGCTTTTTGAGATCAATGGGCTTTTCCGCTGGCTGATTACCACCCTGGGTGCTATTCCCGTCAAGCGGACTTCGGGAATCGCCTCCGGAGCGGCCCTGAAGGCCTTTTTAGAGCTGCTTCAGCAGGGCGACAACTTGATGATCTTTCCCGAGGGGGCCCGCTCGGCCGACGGCACGCTGCAGCCCATCGAGGCTGGGGTGACGCTGCTGGCTACCAAGGTGGCGGTCCCCATCGTGCCGGTCTACGTCCGGGGTACCTACGAGGCCATGCCCATGGGCTCGCCCCGCATAGGCCGCCACAGGATCACCGTCTACTACGGCAACCCCATCATGCCTCAGCACCACCAGGATAAACCCCTCAAGGAGGCCCGTCAGTGGATACGGACCAAACTCCAGTCGGAACTGGAACGGCTCCAGCACATCGCCAGTCAGGACATTGGCTGACGTCGCTGCCTCCTGACTTCAAAAACCCCCTGAAGGAGCGCCGAAGGGCGGTGCTCTTCGGTCTGGAGCTGCCAGACCATCAGGAGACGGACCTGCTGATGCAGGAGCTGGAACTGCTGTTGGCCAATTTGGACGTGGAGACGGTGGGCCAGGTCCTGCAGAGGCGATCCCAGCCCGATTCGGCCTTTCTCATCGGCTCCGGCAAGGCCCAGTCCTTGGCAGTCATGGCCCGGGCCTCCCAGGCCGACCTGGTGGTGTGCAACGACATGTTGACGCCGACCCAGCTCAGCAACCTGCGCAAGGCCACCGATTGCGAGGTCTGGGACCGGGCCCTGGTGATCGTGAAGATCTTCGAGCGCCGGGCCTCCACCGCCGAGGCCAAGCTCCAGGTGGACCTGGCCCGGTACCGCTACGAGCTTCCCCACCTGCGGGGCCTGGGCCGGCAGATGTCCAACGCCGGAGCGGGCATCGGAACCCGGGGCCCTGGCGAGACCGAGTTGGAGCGCCATCGCCGCAAGCTGGCCCGCCGGATCACCGAGATCAGCCGCAAGCTGGAGGCCATGGAGCGCCGCCGCCAGGGACAGCGAAAGCAGCGTCGCCGCTGCGGCCTGCCCACGGTGGCCCTGGTGGGCTATACCAACAGCGGCAAAACCACGCTGCTGCGCCGTCTCAGCGGCGACCAGAAGCTTTTGGCTGCGGACCAGCTTTTCGCCACGCTGGACACCGCCGTCCGCTCTATAGCCCTGCCCGACGGCAGGCGCTTTCTCATGGCCGACACGGTGGGGTTCATCCGGCGGTTGCCGCCTCAGCTGATCGCGGCTTTTCGTACCACCTTGGAGGAGGTCCGGGAGGCCGACGCCATCCTGGTGGTGCTGGACGTCAACGACCCTCAGGTCCTGGAGACCTACGACGTGATCCAGGAGACCTTGATGGACATCGGAGCGGCGGCGTTGCCCCGGACCTTGGTGCTCAACAAAATCGACCGCGCCGGTCCCCTGCGGACCCAGCGGGTGATGGAACAGTTCTGGCAACGGGAGGGGCTGCCGCTGTACGGGGTGAGTGCTCTCACTGGGGAGGGCCTCGACGGCCTCTGGGACCTGCTGTCCTGGATCAGCCCCCGGCCCCAATAGGGAGGAGGATGGCCTTGCTGGCCAGCATGACCGGCTTCAGCCGGAGTCGCAGAGAACACCGCTGGGGGAGTCTGACCCTGGAGCTCTCCAGCGTCAATTCCCGCTATCTTGAGGTATCTATTCGGGCCTCTAAAGACCTTTTCAGCCTGGAGCCTCTGATCCAGTCGACGCTGCGGAGCCGCCTGTCCCGGGGGAAGGTCCAGGTCCGAGTCGATCTGAACTGGGCCCAGGGCTTGCGGAGCAGCCGTCTGGACCAGGAGGCCCTAAAGGGCTATTACAGAGCCGTGATGGAGCTCCAGAGGGAGCTAGGTGGCCCCGAGCCGTCGTTGGATCGACTGCTGTCCCTGCCAGGGGTGACCGAGCCGGCGGAGCTCCAGGACCTGGCCCGGGAGGAGGTCCAGCCGGCGCTACTCCAGGCCCTGGAGGAGGCCATAGCGGATCTACAGGAGATGCGCCGTCGCGAGGGAGCCGCCCTGGAGCGGGACATCCTGGAGACCCTGGAGGGCTACGATGCCTTGATGGACCGCATCGCCCAGGCCTGGCAGGAGGCTTCGGAACAGGCCTTCAGCGACTTTCAGGATCGGGTCCGCCGCACCGTGGAGCGGCTGGGCTATCAGGCCGACCCCGCTCGGTTGGCCCAGGAGTTGGTCCTCCAGGCCGATAAATGGGACATCGCCGAGGAGCTGACCCGTTCCAGAAGCCATATCGGCCAGTTTCGGGATCTCTTGGGCCAGAGCGGTGCCGTGGGGCGCAAGCTGGATTTCCTGCTTCAGGAGATGAACCGGGAGATCAACACCATGGGATCCAAGGCGGCCAGCACGGTGGTGCGGTGGCTGGTGGTGGAGGGCAAGACGCTGCTCGAGAGGATCCGCGAGCAGGTCCAGAACGTGGAGTGAAGGCCATGACTTTGTCGCTGGTACACGTGGGCTTTGGCAACATGGTAGTGGCCGAGCGGATCGTGGCTATTATCCACCCCACCTCGGCGCCGGTGAAACGCCTCAAAGAGGAGGCCCGGGAGCAGGGCCGGCTGATCGACGCCACCAAGGGCCGCAAGACCCGGGCGATTATCATCACCGACAGCAACCACATCGTCCTCTCGGCGGTTCAGCCCGAGACCATCGTCAACCGGGTCTACGAAGGCGAGGGCTCCGATGAGGAGGAATAGGGGACTGCTGCTGGTGCTGTCTGGGCCCAGCGGCGCCGGCAAGGGCACATTGAGGCACCGCCTCTTCGAGGAGCTGCCTGATCTGGGCTATTCCATCTCCTGCACTACCCGATCGCCCAGGCCCGGCGAAGCCGACGGCGTGGACTACCGATTTATATCTCCCGCCGAGTTTCAGCAGAGGGTGGAGGCCGGCCAGTTTTTGGAGTGGGCCCACGTCCACGGCCACAGCTACGGCACCCTGGTCTCCGACGTGGAGGAGGCCTTGACCCGGGGGGTAGACCTCTTTTTGGAGATCGACGTCCAGGGGGCCCTGCAGGTGAAAAAGAAGATGGCCGAGGCCGTCACGGTCTTTGTGGCTCCGCCGTCGATGGAGGTGCTGGAACAGCGCCTTCGCCAGCGGGGCACCGAATCGAAGGGATCCCTGGCGCTGAGACTCCAGAACGCCCGGGGTGAGATGGAGTTCCAAAAGGACTACGACTTTGTGATCGTCAACGACGATCTGGACAGGGCGGCGACGGAGTTGCGCCGCATCGTCGAGGGGCTGCGGCAGAGGGCTTCCGCCCCTGGAGGAGCGTGAGGACCGTGCGTTTTTTTGACATGGAAAAGGTGGCCGACAACGTAGACGTCCACAACAAGTACCTGCTGACCTCCATTGTGGCCCATCGGGCCCGCCAGATCAGCGAGATGAAGCGCCGGAGGCTTCAGGTCAGCGCCGAGGAGAAATACATCTCCATGGCCCTGGACGACATGGAAAACGACAGAGTGGCGGTGCAGTTGCAGGCGGAAAAGATCCCCTCGGTGACGGGCCATGGCGAGCTACCTGCCGCTGAATAACCGAAAAATCCTGGTCTGCGTGACCGGAGGCATCGCCGCCTACAAGGTTCCCCAGATCCTGCGGTCGCTGATCCAGGCCGGCGCCCAGGTGCGGGTCATGATGAGCCGCGCCGCCGAGGGCTTTGTGACCCCCATGGTGTTGGCCACTCTGACCCACCAGCGAGTCTGGAGGGAGGAAGACTTCCTCTCGGAGGAGCGGGGATGGGAGATCCCCCACATCACCATGGCCGACTGGGCTGACTGCGTCCTGGTGGCTCCCTGCACTGCCGAGCGGCTCTCACGGCTGGCCGCCGGTGGTGCCGGGACGCTGATCGACGCCACGGTGCTGGCTACCAGAGCGCCGGTGTTGCTCTGTCCCGCCATGAACACCCACATGCTCTCCAACGAGGCCACCCAGGCCAACCTGGCCCTGCTGGCCTCCCGGGGCTTTAGGATCGTCGATCCTGACAGCGGCGACCTGGCCTGCGGCTACTCCGGTTCCGGTCGCCTGCCCGAAGGGGAGGCCATCCTGGAGGAGCTCTGTCGGGCCCTGTCGGACCAGGACCTGGCCGGCAGGACGGTATTGATCACCGCCGGTCCGACCAGGGAATTTTTGGACCCGGTGCGGTTTATCAGCAATCCCAGCACTGGCAAGATGGGCTACGCCTTGGCCCGATCCGCCCGATTCCGCGGCGCCAGGGTCATCCTGGTCAGCGGTCCCGTGGAGCTCCAGCCTCCCAGGGGCGTCGAGACGATCCCGGTGGTCTCGGCCCTGGAGATGTTTCAGGCCGTCCAGGACCGCCTGGCCGAGAGCGACCTGGTGGTGGCCTGTGCCGCCGTCTCGGATTACCGGTCCGAGACCGCCTCGGACCAGAAGATCAAGCGGGAGGGCCAGCCGACGGTGACTCGGACCTTCGTCCAGAATCCCGATATCGCTGCTTGGGTCGGATCCCACAAGGGGCCCGGCCAGGTGCTGGTGGGCTTCGCCGCCGAGACCCAGGACCTGAGATCCCACGCCCTGGCCAAGATGGACCGCAAGGGCCTGGACCTCATCGCCGCCAACGACCTGACGGCGCCGGGCGCTGGTTTTGGCGTCGACAGCAACAGGGTGAGCCTCTACGGTCGCGATGGCTCCGAGACGATCCTGGAGGGCAGCAAGGACCAGGTGGCCTGGGAGATCCTGAGCCGAGCCGCAGCGCTCCTGGTCCAATGAAGGGTACCGCCGAGGTCCTGCTTCCGGGCCCGTGGTGGCATAGCCTGACCTACCGGACCTCGGAGCCGCTGGTCTCGGGCCTTCGGGTGGTGGTCCCAGTGGGCAGGGGAAGTCGCGTGGGCCTGACGGTGGCTCCCCAGGAGGACGGAGTCCCACCGCCGAAGGATCTGGAATTGAAGCCCATCGAGAGGGTCTTGGATCCCGTTCCCACCCTGGGGGCGGGATTTTTAAAGGCGGCCCTTTGGACTGCCGACGCCTTTCTGTGCAGTCGCGGAGACCTGCTGCGGAGCCTGGTGCCTTCGGCCTTTTGGCGTGAGGAGGCCCTTCCGGGCTGGCAGGAGAGCTCGGGCTCGGGCTTTAGGACCAGCCTCTGCTACCTCTACCGCGACGGCCCCAGGCTGGAGGGCTATCGCCACAGGCTGTTGGAGTGTTCCGCCGGGGCGCTGTGCCTCTTTCCGGAGCGGGATCAAGCCGAGGCCTTTCATAAAAGCCTGAAGGGGCTGATCCCTAAAGACCGCCTCTTTCTCTGGCCCCTGGGCGGTCAGGCCGTCGCCAAGGCTTGGCGCCAAGTAGTCCAGACTCCCGACGCCGTGGTCATCGGCGGCCCCAGTGCGGCGGCAGCGCCCCTGACGGCTCCGGAACTCTTCCTGGTGGACGACGAGGCCAATCCGGCCTGGTGGACCACGGCGCTGCCTCGGTTTTCCCTGCGGAGCTTTTTGGCCGCTCGAGCTCGAGAGGCCTCGGCGGAGCTGGTGCTGGGCGGGCGGTTGCCGTCGTCGCGGATCTACCAGACCCTGCAGCCCCAGGAGAGGAGCCGGCCCCAGGGGACTCTGAGGCTGGTAAACCTCTTCGACGCCCCCCAGGCCCAGGTCCAGGGCGTCCGCTTTCCCTTGGCCCTGTCGGAGCCGGTGATGGAGGCCACTTTGGACCAGGTCAACCAGGGCCGGTCGGTGCTGTGGATCCTGGACCGCCGGGGCTTCACCGACGAGCTGCGTTGCAGCGACTGTGGCACCGCGATCCACTGTCCACGCTGCGGCGGATCCACCAGGGTAGAACACCAGGTCCTAGGCTGCCGCTGCTGCGGCCACAGCTTCGAGATCCCCCAGCGGTGTCCCCACTGCGGTGGCTTGGTGCTGGAGGGGCGTCAGCCGGGGCTGGAGGCCTTAATCCCCATGGTGGAGCCCCTGGTGGGAGATCGGCCGGTGTTTCTATGGCACCAGGAAGAGCCCTCGGGGGTCAACGAAGCCCGGCGACGGATCGACCTTCTGAAAGCCCAGGGAGGGCTGGTGCTGGGATCTCGCCGTTGTCTGAACCTGCTGGACAGCCTGGAGCCTTCGCTGATCTGCTGGCTCGATGCCGACGCCGAGGCGCGGCGGATCGACTACGCCGCCCGGTTCCAGGCCTATTCCATGGTGTTGGAGTCCCTGGGCCGAGGCGAGGGCCCTCGGGAGGTGATCCTCCAGAGCCGGCGGCCCCTGCAGGGTTGGCAACAGGGCCTACGGCGGGGCTGGCGGGCCTTTTGGGACCAGGAGCTGGCCCAGCGGCGTCAACTGGCCTTTCCGCCCTTTTCCTATCTGGTGGAAATCCAGTGCCCCCCCAGGGTGGACCTATCGGCCTTGGCCTTGGCGTTGGAGGACCAGGGATTGCAGGTGCTGGAGCCCGAGGCCCAGGGTCGAAAACTGGTGGTGTTGACGCCACGACTGGGGCCGGTGCGCCGGGCCCTGGCCCCTTTTTTCGCCATCGCCAACTCCCGGAGGGGCTTTCCTCAGGTTCAGATCGGGCTGGACTGAGGGCAATATCAGAGGTTGGAGGATCGAGTTATGGCCATTGTCTCTATTGTAGGGCGTCCCAACGTGGGCAAGTCCTCGCTGTTCAACCGGATCATCGGGGAGCGCCGCGCCATCGTCGACGATATGCCCGGCGTGACCCGGGACCGGCTTTACGGGCAGGTCCAGTGGAAGGACCGGAGTTTTTACGTGGTGGACACCGGGGGGTTGCTCCTGAAGGACAGCGATCCCATCATGGAGGCCATGAAGGCCCAGATTCTCCAGGCCATCGAGGAGAGCGACGCCGTGATCCTGACCGTCGACGGCAGGGAAGGCGTCACTTGGATGGACCAGGACGTGGCGACGGTGCTGCGGAAGCACTCCGCCAAGGTAGTAGTGGCTGCCAACAAGATCGACGACCCCCACCAGGAGGAGCTGGCCTACGAAGTCCACGGCCTGGGCTTTGACCGGCTGGTGGCCGTCAGCGCCGTGCACAAGCGAGGCATCGACGACTTGCTGGACCAGGTGACGGAGCTGTTGCCGTCGGAGCCCGACGAAGAGAGCCTCGAGGCCACCATCAAGGTGGCCCTGGTGGGCCGTCCCAACGTGGGCAAGTCCAGCATCCTCAACGCCCTGGCTGGGCACAGCCGCTCCTTGGTCAGCGACGTGCCCGGCACCACCCGAGACGCCATTGACTGGGTCGTCCAATCGGGGTCTCGGAGCTTCCAGGTCATCGATACGGCGGGATTGCGCCGCAAGAGCCGGATCAGCAGCGACATCGAGTTCTATTCCACCGTCCGGACCATGGCCAGCGTGGATCGCTGCGACGTGGCGGTGTTGATCCTCGACGCCACCGAAGTGGCCACTGACCAGGATTTGCGGTTGGCCGGTGAGATCCTGGCCCGGGGCAAGGGGCTCCTGCTGGTGGTCAACAAGTGGGACCTGTTGCCGTCGGATCCCAAAATCGGCGACGAGATCAGCCAGATCCTGAGAGAGCGCTTTCGCTTTGCCTCCCACGCTCCGGTGCTGTTCAGCTCAGCCCTGTCGGGGCGAGGGATCCAGAAACTGCTGTCTACGGTGGCTGCGGTGAAGGACCGCCGGGACTCCCGGTTCAGCACCACCCTGCTGAACAAGATCATCCGGGACTTGCTGGCCTTCGAGCGGCTGCCCACCGACGGAAGGGGCCGGCGGCTGCGGATCTACTACTGCACCCAGGGATCCTCGGTGCCGCCGTCCTTTGTGTTCTTCGTCAACGACGCCACCATCGTCACCCAGTCCTTCGAGAACCACCTGGCCAAAAAGATCCGAGAACTGGGCGACTACGACGGCGTACCGCTGCGGTTTTTCTGGAGGACCAGCAGGAAAAAGAGCCCCCAGGCTTGACCGAGGCCGATAATGCTGGTACAAATAGCATGGAGACTGGACCAGGGGCGTTGCAACGCCGGTTCTTGGCCAAGGAGCCGTCCTTGGAGACACGATCCCGAGCCGGGGAGGTATCCGAATATTCGGCTGATTCCCATTGCAGTGAGACCAGGAGTACCAATCATATCCAAGGAGGTTTCCTAGACATGACGAAAACCGAGCTGATTAACGAAGTGGCATCCAGCGCCAATCTGAGCAAGAAGGCCGCCGGCGACGCCGTGGCCGCAGTGTTCAGCGCCATCGAGAGCGCCCTTGCCAAGGGAGACAAGATCCAGCTGGTGGGATTTGGCACCTTTGAGGTGCGCCAGCGGGCCGCCCGCACCGGTCGCAACCCCCAGGATCCCGGCAAGACCATCCAGATCCCTGCCAAGAAGATCCCGGTGTTTCGTCCCGGCAAGGCCCTGAAGGACAGCGTGAACTGACCGCCCAGGGCCCGGGGCCAGTACCCGCAAAAAAGCCGGTCCCAGAGCTGAAAGCTTCAGCTCTGGGACCGGCTTTTTTGCGCCTTTAAGCCCCCTAAGCCCTTAGAGACCTTTCAACCCCTGATGGAGCTGGGACCACTGGTCCGACGTGAGTTCCTCGGCTCGGGCTGAAGTGGCGATGCCCCAACGCTCCAGCTCCGATACCACCCGATCCCTGGCGAATCCGGCGGCGGCCAGGTTGTGGACCAGCTTCTTTCGTCGCTGGGCAAAGGCCGACCTCAATAGGCGCCTCCAGAGGTCGTCGCAGGCCAAATCGAGGCGATGGGCCAGGTCGATGACTACCAGCGCCGAGAAGACCCTAGGAGGCGGAATGAAGGATCCCGGTGAGACCTTCATGATCGTCGCCACGGTTCCCATCAGCTCCAGAGTCACCCCCAGGGGGTAGCGGTCCTTGGTGCGAGGCGCCGCCACCAGGCGCTGGGCAGCCTCCCTTTGGACCAGCAACACCAGTCTCTGAAAGCCCAGCGGCGCCAGCTGCTCCAGCACCTTCCAGATCAACGGTGTGGTGATGTGGTAGGGGATGTTGGCCACCATCTTGTTGGGCCGAGGCTGGAGCTCCGCCAGGTCCAGGTCCATGGCGTCGCCCCAGGTGAGGCGGAATCGGTCAGGAAAGGCCGCCTCCAGGGGCTGGAGCCAGGGGGCCAAACGGCTGTCGATCTCCAGGCTGTGGAGAAAGCGGCATCGCTGCTGGAGGATCTGGGACGTCAGCACGCCCTGACCGGGCCCCACCTCCAGCACTACATCGTCGGGCATCAGCTCGGCTGCTTCGAGACTGCGGCGGATCACCTGGGGATTGACGAGAAAGTTCTGGCCCAGGGTCCTATTGTGGCGAAACTGCGTCATGGCCTCTCCTTGGGCCGGAGATCCCCTTGAGAGATCCGGCATAGAAAAAGGCGGATGCCTAGGCATCCGCCGTGAAAACTGGTCGGGACGAGAGGATTCGAACCT
>CAZCKP010000019.1:0-15153 GCA_964499295.1 uncultured Synergistaceae bacterium
GGCCTAGATGGCTCGGCTCCAACAGAGTGCCACCACCTTCTGGGCGCCAGCCCTGTAGAGGCATTGGGCCCCTCGCAGAAGGGTGGTCCCGCTGGTGGACACGTCGTCCAGCAACAGCACCTGGGGCGGCAGGGCCTTTCCGGGAAGGGGGCGAAAGCTCCGGCTGGACATGGCCCGACGCTGTTCCAACGTGGCCTGATCCTTCTGGCGGGGTCCCATCTGGTCCCACCGCAACAGCGGCGTCAAGGGGATCTTTGCGACCTCGGCCAGGCCCCGAGCCAGCCACCAAAGGGGATCCCAACCCCGAGGCGCCAGGGATTTGACGGGCCGAGGAGGGATCACCGTCAGGGTCCATCCTCCCTGGGGGACCAGGGGGGCCAGAGCCCCACCCAGGCGGCGGGCTAGGGCACCGTCGGGGCCGTATTTGGCTGCCAACAGAAGCTGTCGGGCCGGGCCCTGGTGGATATGGCCAGCCAGGGCCTGGTAGCTGTGGCCGTGGCTACAGGGCAAGGGGTCACCGCAGGCCAGGCAAAAGGCCTGACTCTGAAGAGGCAACGAGGCCAGACAGCTGTCGCAGAGCCTGGTGGTCGGAGCGCCGCAGAGCTCGCAGCTGAGAGGCCACAGGAAGTGAAGGGCCCAATCCCAAAGGGCCATCAGGTGTATTCCAGGGGCCGTCGCAGCAGCATCATCTGGCCCTGGACGGACCGAAAGCCCATAGGAACCAGAAAGTCCTGGAGCACCGACGTGTAGGTGATGATCAGGGGCACCTCGGCCACGGCGGGATGGGTCAGGGCGTAGTCGATGAGCTCCGTCCCCAGCCCCTTGCCCTGATGGTCAGGGTGGACCATGATGTCCCACAGCGAGGCCCGAAAGGTGAAGTCGGTGAGGACCCGGCAAAATGCCACCAGCGCACCGCCATAGCGGACGGAGCAGCAGAGGTCGGTATGGCTCAGCATCCTGGCGATGGCCTCTACAGAACGGCTCTTCCCCCAGCTGGTGAAACCGTAGAGCTCCTGGAGCTCCCTGGGGGCCACCGCCAGGGAGCTGTCGTAAAAGCGGTATCCCCATAGGTCCTTGATGGCCACCGTCAGCGTTCCTCCCCTTGGATCTCGATGTGGACCTGCACAGGCCCTTCGGTGTAGATGTCGGCGGCGGCATAGATCCGCACCCAGAAGGAATCCCCGGCTCTGGTGATGGTCTCGACGGCGTCGAAGAACTCGTTGGCCGAGATATCGCCTACCATGCCCGTCAGGGGATCGCCTTCCACGCCAGCGGCGCTGGCGGTGTGGTTCAGCTCCCGCAGCATAAGCCCCAGCAGGGTTTCGGCAGTGGCCGAGTCCATGGCCGTAGAGATCTGGCGGCTCAGGAGCTCCTCGCCCTGGTCGAAGACCCGGGTGCTCTCGAAGACCCGATAGTGGAGCTCCACCGGCTCGCCGGCCACCACGTTGGCCAGCACCATGGCCTGGAGGACCTTACGGCTGTCCACGGCCAGACAGCGGTCCAGGACCCGCTGGATCTCGTCGGGAGCCACCACCAGCTGGACCTGGGAAGTCTCTCCCTGGGATCGCTGGGCCACCTCGTAGCGGACCCGCTCGTTGAGCCGCAGCACCATGGCCCGCACCGCCTCGGCTGACGAGCCCTGGGGTACCACGGTCTGGGCCAGCAACTCGTCGGCAAAGGCCACGATCCGGCCCTCCTGGAATCGTCCCAAGGTGGTCCGCATCCGATCCAGGTCCTGCTGGATCCGCTGGGTCTCCTGCTGGAGCTGCTGCCGCTCCGATCTCAGATCGTCCAAGTCGCCCTGCATCGTTTCCAGGTCCGACGTCAGCTCTTCCAGAGCTGCCTCCTGCTCCACCAGTTCGGCCTCTCGATTAGCCAGGTCCCGCTGGGTCTGGTATAGCCGGGTCTGGGCATCCACCACCTGGAAGGACAGCAGTTCCCGCTCGTCTCGGCTTTCCTGGAGCTGCTGGGTCAAGGTGGTCAGCTGGCCCTGGAGGAACTGCATGGAAAACAGCGCCGTCCGCACCGAGTCCGACAACACCGACATGACGATCATGGCCCCCAGGGAGATAACCATCCCCGTGACGGCGGTGATCAACGAGCTGGTGTACCTGGGCCGCAGGCCGAAGAGGGAAACCCGCCTCTTGGCAAACTTCATGCCCACCCGGTCGCCGATGTAGGACAAGGCGGCGCCACAGATCAGCATGGTGAAGATGGCCAGCCAACTGATCCCGGAAAGCAACTCCCACAGCGACTCCATGGCTACTCCTTTCTTCCAGCTCCTCCCCTAGCTTCCCCCCGACTCCAGCCGAAGGCCGTGGCGACGGTGGACCGCCAGGATCGAGGCGATGCGCTGGCCGCTCCAGCGGCGGCCCTGGTTCATGCCAGGACAATCCCGGGCGGCGGCTCCCCAGGCCTGGGGAGAGTCCAGCAACTCCGGCCAAAAGGGCCAGCTACGACAGGCCAGGGGACGGACCCTGTAGATCCGGCAACGGCCGCGGCTTTCCAGAAAGACACAGGCGCCGCCGTGGCGCTCCTTCAGGCTGGGAAAGCGCCAACGGCCGGTCAGGCAGCTCCGGCGAAAGCCCTGGAGGTCCATGGCCAAAAAGGCGGCGATCCGCCGTTCCTCCCGAGGCGTCAAAAAGACCGCCCCGGCATCGCCACGGCAGCAGCGTCCGCAGCCCAGACAGGAAAAGGTCAAGCCGCGATTCCACCAAGGTTCTCCGGGATTGGGCCCCCCTGGGAGCCCTAGGGGAAGCGTCAAGAACGCCGTCCCCGGTGGGTGGAGAAGAGAATGCCGCTCTGGCCGGAGCTGAGCAGCCGGTTGATGTCGGCCAGGGCCATGCCTGTCCCCAGAGCCACGCATTCCGAGGGCTTGTCGGCCACCATGCAACGTATGCCGGTGCTGCGGGTGATCAGCTCCGGCAGACCCCGCAGCAGAGCGCCGCCGCCGGTCAGCACTATGCCCTGGTCGATGATGTCGGCAGAGAGCTCTGGAGGTGTGCTTTCCAGGGTGTTTCTGACGCCCTCGACGATGTTCTGGACCTGGTCGAGCAATGCTGAGCAGATGCTCCGGCTGCTGATCTCGATCTGTCGGGGCAGGCCCTGGATCAGGTCCCGGCCCTTGATGGTCATCTCGTGCTCCTCGCCGTCGGACAGGCAGGAGCCGATCATGATCTTCAGGTTCTCGGCCATCTGTTCGCCGATGGCCAAGTTATACTGCTTGCGCAGGTACCGCATGATGCACTCGTCGAATTTATCGCCACCGACCCGCAGGGACTTGGACACCACGACGCCGCCCAGGGAGATCACGGCGATGTCGGTGGTACCGCCGCCGATGTCCACCACCATCTTGCCTAGGGACTCCTCGACCTGCAACCCCGCGCCGATAGCGGCAGCCATGGGCTCCTCGATCAGGTAGGCATCCCGGGCTCCCACCTCCATGGCGGCTTCCAGAACGGCCCGGCGTTCCACGTCGGTGGCCCCCGAGGGAACGCAGATCATCACCCTGTTGCGGAAATAGCGGCTAAAGCCCGTGCTGACCTTGCGCATAAAGTACCGAAGCATGGCCTCGGTCATGGAGTAGTCGGCGATCACGCCATCCCGCAGAGGGCGGACCGAGACCACGTTGCCGGGGGTCCGTCCCACCATGTTCTTGGCTTCGTACCCCACGGCCAGGATCCGGCCCGAGTCCTGGTCCACGGCCACGCAGGAGGGTTCACGGAGGATGATCCCCTTCCCCTTGACGTAGATCAGCACCGTAGCCGTTCCCAGATCTATACCGATATCGTTTCCCAGTGAAAACACTAAGGGTAGCCCCCTTTCGGATTCTCTGCAGACACTATTTTGATTGTACCGTCAATCGTCACGATAGCCAACCCGCCAGAAAAATAAACCCGACGGCGGCACCGTGACGGCGGACTCCGACCGCCTCCCTCCCTGGAGCAACCCCGCCAGCCAGGACAGCGGACGCTTGCCGCAGGCCACCCAGTGAAGGTTGCCCACCATGATCCGCACCATGTTGGTCAGAAAGGCGTCGCCCCGTATCCTAAAGACCGTCAGCGCCCCCCGACGGAGGGGACGGACGAAATGGATCCTCCGCACCGGGTTTTCCGGTACCTCGGCCTGGCGGCAAAAGGCGCTGAAATCGTGGCGGCCCTCCAGAAGCTGGCAGGCCTGCAGGAGCCGATCCCACTGCCAATCCTCCTTTTTCTTCCACCATACCAGAGGCCGCAGATGGGGGTAACAGAAGGAGCCCTGCCAGACGAAGTAGGCGTACTCCCTCCAGAGGGCGTCCCGCCGGGCGTCGAAGTCCTCCCGCCGGGGCCGTACCGAGGTCACCGCTGCGCCTTCGGGCAGATGGGCGTTAAGGGCCAACAGCAGCCGCCTGGGCTCCCAATCCCGGTCCATCCAAAAAGAAGCCACCTGGGCCCGGGCGTGGACGCCGGCGTCGGTCCGCCCGGCGGCGGTGACCTTCACGGGGGAGCCGTTCAGCAACGACAGGGCCCCTTCCAAGCTCTCCTGGACCGTCAGGACCCCGGGCTGGGTCTGCCAGCCCGCGAACTTTTCGCCCTGGTAGCTGATCTCCAAGGAGTAACGGCTCATATCAGAGCTCCGGCAACAGCCGCTGCAACACCATCAGAACCAGACAGGCCCCCAGGGCCAGAGAATCCTGCCAGGCCCAGCGGAAGGGGTTCATGCGGCTGCGGCCCTGGCCGCCGCGGTAGCACCGGGCCTCCATGGCCACCGCCAGCTCCTCGGCCCGCTGAAACACCAGCACGAACAGCGGTATCAGCACCGGCAAAAAGGCTTTGAGCCGCCCAAGGATGGAGCCCCGATCCAAATCGGCTCCCCTGGCCAGCTGGGCCTTGATGATCCGATCGGTCTCGCCCAGCAGAGTAGGGATGAATCGCAGGGCGATGGTCATCATCATGGCCAGCTCGTGGGCCGGAAAACCCAGGCGCTTTAGCGGTGACAGCAGACTTTCCAGGCCGTCGGCCAGGCTCATGGGGCTGGTGGTCAGCGTCAGGAGGTTGGCGAAGAGCACCAGCAAGATCAGCCGCAGGCTCATGGTCCAGGCCATGATCAGGCCCTGGCGGGACACCGAAAAAATGCCCCACCGCCAGAGGGCAGGGCCTGGAGCGAAAAGCAGGTTTAGCACCGCCGTGAAGATCACCAGAAAGATCACAGGCCGCACCGACCGCAGCAGGCTACCCAAGCCCACCGATGAGCTGTAGGCCACCAGCGCCAGAACCAGGCACCAGATCGCCCAATCCTGGGGGCGCGAGGCCATGAAGATGCCGGTAAGCACCAGGATCAGCGCCAATATCTTGGCCCTGGGGTCCAGGCGATGGATCGGCGATTGGGCGGGGACGTACTGGCCGAAGCTGAGGTTTTCGAAAAAGCTCATGGCGTCACCGTCCTTTGGTCAGGGCCTGGAGCAGCTTCTGGGGATCCCCGGTCAGAGGAACCTTGCGGCCCCGGGAGCGCAGCTCCAGAGCCAATTCCATCACCGGCGGCAGGACCAGACCCGATACGCCCTGGTCCCGCAGAAACTGCGCCGTCTCCTCAGGAGTGCCCAGGAGGACCTTGCGGCCCTGGTCCAGCACCAGAATTCGGTCGCTGCAGCTGAAGGCGATCTCCATGTCGTGGGTGATCAGCACTATTCCCATGCCCTGGCGGTGGAGCCGTCGCAGCAGATCCAGCAGCTCCTGGCGACCCCGGCCGTCCAGGCCGGCAGTGGGCTCGTCCAACACCAGATAATCCGGCGATAACACCAGCACCGAGGCGATGGCCACCCGGCGCTTCTCCCCACCCGAGAGGCCGAAGGGGTTCCGATCCAGATAGGACGATTCCAGACCCACGGCCTGAAGGGCTCGCTCCACCAGACCGGGGATCTGGTCCTCGGGGACCTTCCAGTTGCGGGGCGCGAAGGCGATCTCCTCTCGCACCGTTTCCTCGAAGAGCTGCTGCTCCGGATACTGGAAGATCAGCCCCACCCGGCGACGGATCTCTCGATAGTCCCCCTTGGGCTGTTCCTTGGCGGAACGGACGGTTATCCCCTCCACCGTCACAGTTCCCTGGGTGGGCCTGAGGATGGCGTTGAGGTGCTGGGCCAGGGTAGATTTGCCGCTGCCGGTATGACCCACCACCGAGGTCCACTGGTCCCGCTGGATGGTCAACGTCAGATCCTCCAGGGCCTGGACCTGCAGGGCCGTGCCGGGGTGATAGCGGTGGCTCAAGGCCTCGATCAGGATGGACATAGCCACTTCACCATTTCCTTGACCTCCAGCGCCGTCTCCGGCGGGATCAGTCCCCGGTCGATCAGGCCCTGGCGCAACCGGGCCAGGGGCGGCACCTCCAGGCCCCAACGCCGGTCCAGATCCCGCTGCCGCAGCAGCTGCTGAGGCGTTCCCTGCCAGGCCAGAACGCCCTGGCACAGCACCAGCACCCTGTCGGCGTCGAGGATCTCCTCCAGGTGGTGGCTGATCTGGACGATGGTGATACCCTCGTCGTGGAGACGTCGCAATAGCTCGATGACACTGCCGCGGCCCTGGGGGTCCAACATGGCCGTGGGCTCGTCCAGAACGATGCACCGCGATCTCATGGCCAAGGCTCCGGCGATGGCCAGCCGCTGCTTTTGCCCCCCCGAGAGGGTGTAGACCGCCCGCTTGGCCTGGGCCGAGAGGCCGGCGATGGCCAGGGCCTCGTCTACCCGCTGGCGGATCTCCTGGGAGGGCAATCCCAGGTTTTCGGGGCCAAAGGCGGCGTCGTCCTCCACCACCGTGGAGACGATCTGGTTTTCAGGGTTCTGGAAGACCATGGACAGGTCCCTGCGGATCTTCCAGAGGTTTTCCTCCTGGCGGGTGTCGAGGCCACAAATAAAACAAGCGCCCTGCGTCGGTATCAGCAGGGCGTTGAGAAGCTTGGCCAGCGTTGACTTCCCAGAGCCATTGCTGCCCACAAGGGCGATCCATTCGCCCTGCCGCACGTCGAAGGAGATGTCCTTCAGCGCGGCTCTCTCCATGTCGGGGTAGCGGAACTCCACCGCCCTCAGAGAGATGATGCTCTCCTGAGTCATGGCTCTTCCAGCAGAAAACCCCTGCTAGACCAGAGCGATGACCGCCATGGGAGAGGCGTCACCGGTGCGGAAACCGGTGCGGATGATCCGGGTGTATCCGCCGGGACGCTCGGTGTAGCGCTTGGCCACATCGTCAAAGAGCTTGTTCACCGCGGCTTTGTGGTTCATCCGGGAGATCACGATGCGGCGATCGTGGAGAGTACCGCCCTTGGCGCGGGTGATCAAACGCTCGGCCACGCGGCGGACCTCCTTGGCTCGGGTCACCGTGGTCTCGATGGACTCCTCGAGGATGAGGCTTGCCACCAGATTGGCCAGCATCGCCCGGCGGTGGTCGCCGGTGCGCCCCAGCTTTCTGGTATCTACGCGATGTCTCATAGGGACTTAGTCCTCCTTACCTGGGTTCTCGGACCCTGCTTTTTCGTCCTGGAGGACGATGCCGTACTTGGCCATTTTCTCCTCGATTTCCCTGAGGGAGATCTTGCCAAGGTTGCGAATTTTGAGCAGGTCCTCTTTGCTGCGGCTGACGAGGTCGCCGATGGTGTGGATGCCGCCACGGAGCAGGCAGTTCTCGCTCCGGATGGAGAGCTCCAGTTCCCGAACGCCCCGAGCCATCAGGGAGTTCTCCTCCCGGTTGTCCGATTCGCTCACGCCCAAGGGGCCCTCAGAGGTCAAAGCATCGTCGTGGTCCTCGTCGAAGGCCATCTGCTCGTTGGGATGGCGCTTATGGATCTCCTTGACGACGATGTTGAAGTACTCCCGCAGGAGCTTGGCGGCCTCGGCCATGGCCAGATCGGGGGCGACCACACCGTTGGAGTCGATGTTCATCACCACTTTTTCGTAGTCCGTCTTCTGGCCCACTCGCTCGTTCTGCACGTCGTACTTGGCCCGAAGGATGGGCGAGTAGATGGCGTCGATCATCAGGGCCCCCACCGGCAGATAGCCAGGGCGGGGGCGGTCTGCCGTGGCATAGCCCACGCCCTGTTCGACGTAGGCCTCCAAGGAGAGGCTGTGACCTTCCGCCAAGGTGCAGATATAGGCGTCGGGATTGATGAACTCCACTTCACTGTCAGGCTGGAAATCCGCCGCCGTGACCCGGCGCTGGCCCTGCACTTCCAACTTGAGCACCCGGACATCGGGGCTGTAGGACCGCACCGGGATGTGCTTGAGGTTTAACAACAGCTCTATAACGTCTTCGCGAACGCCGGGGATCGTGGTGAACTCGTGGGGGACCTCCGCGATATGTACCGCGCTGATGGCAGCCCCCTTGATGGAGGAAAGCAGCACCCGGCGAAGCGCGTTGCCAATCGTCACGCCATAACCGCGCTCCAGCGGTCCTATGACCACCCTCGCGCTGGTGGTGGAACACTCCTCGACTCGGATCTCAGGCCGCATAAACTCCAAGGATCCCAACACCTTTCCTTTCGATCCGTAAATCCTGGTTTTGCCGGAATTACGCCAGCGAGGTCCTTTTCTCCAGGGCTTCGTAAAGGCCCAGAGGAAGCCTAGACCCGGCGCCTCTTGGGAGGACGGCAACCGTTGTGAGGAATAGGCGTGTCATCCTTGATGGAGTTCACCTGCAATCCGATGGCCTGAAGGGCACGGATAGCCGACTCGCGGCCCGGGCCAGGGCCCTTGACCACCACGTCGACCTCCCGGAGGCCGTGGTCCTGGGCGGCCTTGCCGGCCTGCTGAGACGCCACCTGGGCGGCAAAGGGCGTGGACTTGCGGGCGCCCTTAAAGCCCACGTTACCACCGGAAGCCCAGGAGAGCAGGGCTCCGCCTTTATCGGTGATGCTCACGATGGTGTTGTTAAAGGTGGAGAAGATGTGAGCCACCCCGTAGCTGATGTTTTTCTTTTCTTTTCTCTTGCCTCTACGCTGAATACGTTTAGCCACCAACGTTACCTCCCTCGTAGCACGTTACTTTTTCTTGCCGGCCACGGTGCGCCGGGGCCCCTTGCGAGTACGGGCGTTCGTCTTGGTGCGCTGGCCCCGGACGGGAAGTCCCTGGCGATGGCGCAGGCCGCGATAGCAACCGATGTCCATAAGGCGCTTGATGTTCATGGTCACTTCCCGGCGGAGGTCGCCTTCCACCTTGTGGTTGTCGGTGATCTCGGAACGGAGGGCCTGCTCCTCTTCCTCGGTCAGGTCCTTCACCCGGGTGTCGGGGTTGACGCCGGTAGCCGCCAAGATCTTCCTGGCGGTGCTCAGTCCGATGCCGTAGATATAGGTGAGGCCGATCTCGACGCGCTTGTCCCGGGGAAGATCAACACCTGCAATTCGAGCCATACCCTTTTACCTCCTAGCTCCCTGACGCTGCTTGTGCCGCGGGTTGCGGCTGCAGATCACGCGGATCACGCCGTTCCGCTTGATCACACGGCAATATTCGCAAATCGGCTTAACCGAAGATTTGACTTTCATCGATCGTACACGCTCCTCTTGGGCAGTCCTGCCGTCTCCTTGGCCCAGTTCTGGCGACGTGGACTTAAACTATTTATATCTATAGGTAATCCGCCCTCTTGTCAAGTCGTAGGGAGACAATTCCACCTGCACCTTGTCGCCAGGCAAAATCCGGATGAAATGCATCCGCATCTTCCCTGAGACGTGGGCCAAAATCACGTGGTCGTTGTCGAGCTTGACTCGAAACATCGCATTGGGCAACGGTTCTACCACTTCGCCGCGAACTTCGATGACACCGTCCTTGTTAGCCATGGACTCGCTCCAACCTCCTAGGTCCCCCGGCTACTGCCAGGGCGTCAGGATTTCGGCGCCTTCGTCAGTGACCAGCACCGTCTTTTCAAAATGGGCAGCGTCGGAACCGTCGGCCGTCGAGACCAGCCAACCGTCGGGGCCTTCGATGAGGGCCTCTTTACCGGCCATGATCATGGGCTCGATGGCGATGGTCATGCCCCGCTTCAGGGTCACGCCAGTTCCGGGTTTTCCGTAGTTGAGAATTGACGGTGCTTCGTGAAGATGGTGCCCAATGCCGTGGCCCGAGAAATCCCGAACGATGCCGTAGCCCCGAGGAAGGACGTGGCTTTCCACGGCGTAGCCGATGTCGCCCACGGTGGCTCCGGAGCGGACGGCGGCTATCGCAAGGTCCAGGCTCTGCCGGGTTACCTCCAGCAGAGCCCTTCGCTCCGGGGAGATCTCCCCCACCGGATAGGTGTAGCAACCGTCGCCGTGAAGCCCCTGATAACAGGCCATCACGTCGATGCTGACGATGTCGCCCTCCTGCAGGACCCTTGCGTCGCTGGGGATGCCGTGGACCACCTCGTCGTTGACGGAGGCACAGATCGAGCAGGGATAGGGCTCGGCGATGCCAGGGACCTTGTAGCCCTTTTCCGAAGGAATGGCCCCGCGGTCCCTGATGAACTGCTCGGCGTAGCGGTCCACGGCGCCAGTGGTCACTCCGGGGGCGATAAAGCCCTTGAGGGAGGTCAACAGGTCGGCCACAATCGCCCCGGCAACTCGCATCTTCTCTATGTCAGCGGCGGTTTTGAGGGATATCATGCCATGTCCTCGACCAGGGCCTGCAGACGGTTCAGCACCGTGGCGCCGTCGGCGGAGCCGTCGACGCGGAACAACGATCCCGCGGCGGCGTAGTAGTCGATCAGCGGTGCCGTCTGTTGGTGATACACCGCCAGGCGCTGGCGGATCACCTCTTCTTTGTCGTCGTCGCGCTGGTAGAGCTCGGCGTCGCAGCTGTCGCAGCGATCGCCCTTGGAGGAGGGGTTGAAGACGTTGTGATAGATCTGGCCGCAACCCCGGCACATCCGGCGGCCGCAGAGCCGATCCACCACCACGTCGTCGGCCACGTCCAGCAGGATGGCCCCGTCCAGGGCGATACCCAGGCCCTTTAGGAGTTCGTCCAAGGCCTGAGCCTGGGGGACGGTGCGGGGAAAGCCGTCGAGGATAAAGCCCCTCTGGCAGTCCTCTTCCTGGAGCCTGGAGCCCATCATGTCGACGATGACGCTGTCGGGCACTAGTCCCCCCGAGTCCATGTATTCCTTGGCCTTTTTCCCAAGGTCCGTGCCGGCTTTGACGTTGGCCCGCAGGATATCGCCGGTGGCGATGTGGGCGACGCCGTGGCTGGAGGCCAGCTTTACCGCCTGGGTGCCCTTGCCTGCGCCGGGAGGGCCGATCAAAGTGATGCGCATCTTTCGCCCTCCCTAGAAACGAAGCAGGCCGCCGGAGCCGCCGCGGCGCTTGAGGATGCCCTCGTAATGGCGCATCAGCAGCTGGCTTTCCACCTGATGGACCAGATCCAGCGCCACGCCGACGACGATCAGCACCGCCGTGCCGCCGAAATAGAAGCTGGTGATGCCGAAGAGGTTGGTCATCAGCGTGGGAATCAGGGCCACTACCACCAGGAACAGAGCCCCTACCAGGGTGATCCGGGAGGCAACCTTCTCGATGTAGTTGGCAGTGGGCTTGCCGGGTCGGATACCCAGGATGAAGCCCCCGTTTTTCTTCATGTTCTCGGCGATCTCCGAGGGATTGAAGACCATAGCAGTGTAGAAGAAGGAGAAGAACAGGATCAAGGCCACGTAGAGGACCATGTAGAGCCAGCTACCGGGGGCCAACATGTTCTGGAGCCTCAGGGCGACGTCGCCGCTGAAGAGCCGCAGAATCGTGTAGGGGAAGATCAAAATCGACGACGCGAAGATGATGGGCATCACGCCGCCCTGGTTGACCTTCAGAGGTATAAAGGAGCTCTGGCCGCCGTAGACCTTGTTGCCCACTACCCGCTTGGCGTACTGCACCGGCAGACGGCGCTGGCCCTCCTGGAGGAGCACCGCTCCGGCCAAGACGCCCACCATCAGCACCAGCGCCAGCAGCAGCGTCACCAGGTTCATAGAGCCCGAGGACACCATGGCCCAGGTCTGAATCACCGCCTCGGGCAGCCTGGCCACGATACCGGCGAAGATGATCAGCGAGATGCCGTTGCCGATACCGTGGTCCGTCATCTCCTCACCGATCCACATCACGGCGATGGAGCCGGTGACGGTAGTCACCACAGCGATGACGAAATCCAAGGAGCTACCAGCCAGGACTCCCACCCGGCGAAGCCAGAAGGTCATACCGATGGCTTGGACGGTGGCGAAGAAGATGGCGCCGTACCGGGTGATCTGGATCATCTTTTTCTGGCCCTGGGGGCCTTCCTTCTGCATCCGCTCCAGCGTGGGAAACAGCACCACCGCCAGCTGCATCACGATGCTGGCGTTGATGTAGGGAGCCACGCCCAGGGAAAAAAGGCTGAAGCGCCGCAGAGCGCCACCGGCGAACATATCCAGAAAGCCCAACACGCCGTTGCCGTCGAAGAGCTGGGACATGGCCGTCCCGTCTATCCCCGGCGTGGGGATATGAGCTCCCAGTCGAAAGACCAGGAGCATGCCCAATGTAAACAGGATCCGCCGCTTCAGATCGGGGAGCTTAAAGGCATCGCGGAAGGAGTCCACGCTAGATCACCTCGGCGGCTCCACCGGCTGCCGCGATCTTCTCGGCGGCCTTGGCGCTAAAGGCATTGGCCTTGATCGTCAGAGCCTTGTCGATGTCTCCTTTGGCGAGAATTTTGATGGGCTCGTCCATGCTGCGGACCAGGCCGTAGGCGAAAAGCTCCGTCGCCGTCACCGTCGCGCCCTCGGCGAAGATATCGGCGATGGCTCCCAGGTTCGCGATCTGGTAGACCTTGGCGAACCTGGCGTTGTTAAAGCCCCGCTTAGGAATGCGGCGGACCAAGGGCATCTGGCCGCCCTCGAAGCCGGGACGGATGGAGCTGCCGGAGCGTGCGCCGTAGCCCTTGATGCCCCTGCCGGCAGTCTTGCCCTTGCCGCTGCCGATACCGCAACCCACCCGTTTGGGCTTGCGATGGGAACCGGCAGCGGGGCGAAGATCGGTCAAATTCATAGGACGAGCCCCCTTATCCTTCGATCTCGGTGCACTCCACCAGGTGGGACACCTTATTAATCATGCCGCGGATCTGAGGAGTGTCTTGGTGGACCACCACGGAGTTGAGCTTGTGAAGGCCCAGGGCCTTGATGATGCGGCCCTGGCGCTCGGGGCGGCCGATGGCGCTTTTTTTCCAGACAATACGCAGTTTGGCCATGGTCTTTTGCCCCTCCTTAGGCGCTTTGCTCCTGGGGCCGCTTCTTGCCGCGCAGGGCCATGATCTCGTCGCGGGTGCGCATGGCTGCCACGGCTGCCAGGGTGGCCCGAGCCACGTTGATGGGGTTGCTGGTGCGCCCCACCACCTTGGTCATCACGTCTTTGACTCCACCCAGCTCCATAATGGCACGCACCACGCTGCCGGCGATGACGCCGGTACCGTCGGCGGCCGGGCGCAACAACACCTCGGCGGAACCGAAGCGGCCAATGATGGGATGGGGAATGGTCTTGCCGTGGCGCTTCAGCTGGATCATGGACTTTTTGCCCTCTTCCATGCCCTTGCGGACGGCCTCGGAAATTTCCCTGGCTTTGCCCATGCCGATGCCCACCTTGCCCTCGCCGTCGCCCACGACGACCAGGACGCTGAAGCGGAACCTCTTACCGCCCTTGACGGTCTTGCTGACGCGGTTGATAGCGACGACGCGCTCCATCAGCTCCGATTCGGGCTGCTGTCTACCGTTCATCTGCATCCTCCTCTCAGAGCTTCAGCCCGGCTTCGCGGGCGGCTTCGGCCAGCGCCGCGACGCGACCGTGGTAGGCGTGGCCTCCCCGATCGAAGACCACCTCGGTGATCCCCTTCTCCTGGGCTCGCTGAGCGATAGCCTTGCCGATCACCCGAGCGGCCTCGACGGTGCAGTGGCTACCGGGAAGGGAGCCCGCCAGGGTTTTGTCGAGGGTGGAAGCCGACACCAGGGTGTGCCCCACGGTGTCGTCGATGACCTGAGCGTAGATCTCCTTGAGGCTGCGGAACACCGACAGCCGGGGGCGTTCAGCGGTGCCGGAAAGCTTGCGGCGAAGACGGCGGTGCCGGAGAAGACGCATTTTGTTTCTGCTCTTGATTTTGATCATTTCGGCTCACCTCGTCTTACTTGCTGCCGGACTTACCGGCCTTGCGGATGATGTGCTCGCCCTTGTAGCGGATCCCCTTGCCCTTGTAGGGTTCCGGCGGACGATAGCCCCGAATGATGGCGGCGCACTGTCCCACGGCCTGCTTATCGGCGCCCTTGACGGCTATGCTGGTGGGTCCATCGCAGGAGAGGGTGATGCCCTGGGGAGGCTCCACCTCGATGGGGTGGGAGTAGCCCAGGTTCAGCACCAGCTTGGAGCCCTGCATCTGGGCGCGGTATCCCACGCCGACGATCTCCAGCTCCCGGGTGTAGCCGGTGGTGACGCCGGTGACCATGTTGCTGATCATGGCCCGGATCATGCCGTGGGCGGCCCGGGTGGCCTTTTCGTCGTTGTCCCGGCTCACCTGGACCACGCCGTCGGAGACCTCCACCGAGACGTGCTTCATCATAGGCATGGACAGCTGCTCCTTAGCGCCCTTGACCACGATAAGGCCCTCTTTGATCTCTACGCTGACGCCCTGGGGGAGGGCGATGGGTTTACGTCCGATTCTCGACATGGCTTCCCACCTACCAGACGTAGCAGATGACTTCCCCGCCCAGGCCCAACAGGCGGGCCTCGGCGTCGGTCTTAAGGCCCTGGGACGTGGAGATGATGGCAATGCCAAGGCCGCCCATGACCCTGGGGAGCTTGTCCTTGCCGACGTAGATACGGCGGCCGGGCTTGCTGATGCGACGCAGCCCCTGGGTGACCCGCTCCCGATGGGGGCCGTAGCTCATGAAGACCTTCAGGGTGCTGTAGGGCTTTTTGGGGTCGTTCAGGACTTTATAGTTGCGGATGTAACCTTCACTTTTGAGGATCTTGGCAATGCCCAGCTTCATCTTGCTGATGGGAATGTCCACGCTCTCATGGTAAGCCATGTTGGCGTTGCGAATCCTCGTGAGCATATCCGCAATTGGATCGTTAACGTACATGGGTGATGGTTCCCCTTTCTCTTGGGGCCTACCAGCTCGACTTGACTATGCCGGGAATCTTGCCTTCCCGAGCCAAGGAGCGGAA
>CAZCKP010000020.1:0-14696 GCA_964499295.1 uncultured Synergistaceae bacterium
TCCGACTCGGTGGGGCCTTGGACCTGGCAGCCCACGGCGTTTAAGAAGACAGTGTAGACGCCGCCGAAGTCCAGCACCTGGGCCCCCTGAAGCAACAGCCGCCCTGAGAGAAGGGTGCTGTGAAGCCGGGTCTCGAACTCCCCCAGCCGGCGCTGGTAGAAGCTGTAGTTTTCCGGGTTCAGTCGGCTCAGGACGATCAGGGCCCTCTGGCCGGCAAAGGGCAGATGGGCTGGGTCACCATAGAACTTCTCGGCGGTGAGGCCCTCCCGAGGGAGGCCTTGGTAAAGGAAGATCAGGTTATCCGGCGTCTCCTGACCCGATCGGATCAGCCCCAGGGACTGGGCCTGAAGGGGATCCAAGGCCACCAGGGGGAGGCCTTCCTGAAAGAGCCGCACCATCTGGCGGCTACGGGTGATCTGGCCCTGGTCGTCCCAGTCCTCCACCGACCGGACCGACAGGAAGGGCCCGCCGATGAAGCGAACGATCTGGGCCGTCCAGCCGTCGGCGGTCAATAGCTCCCGCACCTCCGGGGCGGCTAGGGCAGCGGTGGCTCTGATCGTCAGGATCAGGACCCAAAGGGCCAAAAGGCGGCCCTTCACGGCCCTGCCCCCCCAGGGCACAGTCCCGCCAGGGCGTCAGCCATCGGGGGCCTCACAGGTCCCGGCTGCCAGGTTTGACGGCCTCGGTGCCCAACTCCCGGCAGAGGGGACAGTCCTGGGGGCTGTAGACGGGGAACTCCAACTCCAGTAGCGAGAAGGGTTTGGCCGGCAACAGATGGCGGCCGCCGCTGCGGTCGACGATGCAGGCCGAGGCCAGCCACTGGCAGCCGCCTTGGACCATGTGATCGGCGGTCTCCTTGGTGGAGCCGCCAGTGGTAATCACGTCCTCTACCACCACGAAGCGGCCCTGGGCCATGGGAAAGCGCCGGAGCTTCATGGCGCCGGCCTCGCGCTCGCAGAACAGAAAGGGCACCTCCAGGGCGCGGGCCACCTCGTGGCCTATGATCAGTCCGCCCAGGGCCGGCGAGACGACGAAATCGGGCTTCAGAGGCCGGAGCTGATCTGCCAGCTCGGCCCCGGCGTAGGCGGCGTAGTGGGGAAACCGCAGGAACATGGCGCACTGCATGTAGTGGCCGCTGTGGTTGCCCGAGGTAAGCTTGAAATGGCCCTGGAGCCAGGCACCGCTGGTGATCAGCATCTCCTCGATGGTCTTCTGCTGTTCTAGTTTCGACATGCTAGGCCCTCCTGGATGGAACGGGTTACTTCAGCCACGGCAGTGGCCACGTCGGGAGCCCGGTAGATGGGCCGTCCCATGACGATGTAGTCGGCTCCGGCTCGGAAAGCGTCGGCGGGGGTGGACACCCGGCTTTGGTCGTCGTCACCGGCGGCGAGCCGGACGCCGGGCACCACCTTGAGCAGCCCCGGCGGGGTGACGGCCTTGACGATGGGCAGATCCAGGGGCGAGCAGACCAAGCCGTCCATGCCGGCGTCGCCGCAGAGCCAGGCCCGGCGGCCGATAGCCTCCTCGATGGAACAGCCCGGGGCCACTTCCGCCCAGGTCTGGGCGCTGAAGCTGGTCAACACCGTGATGCCCAGCAGTTTCATAGAGGACCCCATCCGATCCCGGGCGGCGACGGCTTCCTCCATCATCTGCCGTCCCCCTCCGGCGTGGAGGGTCAGGCAGAAAAGCCCCAGGTCGGCCAGGGCTTCCACGGCCAGCCGGACGGTGTTGGGGATATCGTGGAGCTTCAGGTCCAGGAAAAGCTTAAATCCCCGATCCACCACCTCCCGGAGGAAGTGGGCTCCGCCCTGGGCGTAGAGCCTGGGGCCGATTTTGATGGCATCTACCAGGCCCATAAGCTGATCCATGGTCTGGCGGGCCTCCCGAAGGGTGTCCAGATCCAGGGCCACGAACAACGGTAGTTCTCTTCTTTTGTTGTTATTTTTATTATTATTGTTATTACAATCCATCGGACAGGTCCTCCCCAAAAGAATCCACGCGCTGTCACCGCGATGTCACGACCGGGCCAGCCCCACCAGCTCCGACACCGAGGTCAGGCCTCGGCTCTGTAAAGCCTCTTCCAGGCCCTGGCCGATCGCCTGGGGCAGCGTCACGTCAGCGAAAAGGGCCGTGCCGATCTCCACGGCTTGGGCTCCGGCCATGATCATGGCCAGGGCGTCGTCGGCGCTGTGGACGCCGCCACAGCCCACCACGGGGATGGACACGGCACTTACCACGTCCCAAACCAGCCGCAACGCCAGGGGGAACACGGCAGGGCCCGAGAGACCGGCCACTCGCCGGTCGAAGACAGGCCTTCCACGGTTCACGTCGATAGCCATGGCCAGCCAGGTGTTGGCCACCACCAGCGCCGAGGCTCCGGCGGCTTCGGCAGCCTGGGCCACCGCGATGATATCGGGGGCCTGGGGCGTCAACTTGACCCAAAGGGGGCCCTGCCAGCTCCGTCGGACCTGGGCTACGGCCTGGGCCGTCAGATCGGGGTCGACGCCCCAGGTCATGCCGCCTCGGTCCACGTTGGGACAGGAGACGTTGAGCTCTATTCCGTCAACCAAGTCGGCTCTGGCGGCGATGGCCTTCAACATAGCCGCCAGGGCTTCCGGGGTCTCCATGGACAGGTTCAGCAGCACCGGCAGGCCTCGCCGCTTCAGCTCCGGCAACCGGCCCATAAAACTTTGGACGCCATCGTTTTGGAGGCCGATGCTGTTCAGCAGGCCGCTGGGAGTCTCCCAGATCCGAATTCCTCCGTTGCCGCTTCGGGGCTGGTCGGTGATGGCCTTGGAGCAGATGGCCCCTACCGATCCGACAATCTTGGGATCCCACAGGGCTTCCTCGTAGGGCCAGATCCCCGAGGCTATCACCACCGGAGCCCGCAGCTCCAGGCCGCCGACGACGGTTTTCAAAGCTTCAGAGTTCATCCCAGAGCACCTCCTGGGCCTGGAACACCGGCCCGTCGGCACAGACCCGGCGGCGTCCCGACGGGGTGGCGACGGAGCAGCCGTAGCAGCCGCCGAAACCACAGGCCATCCGCCGCTCCAGGCTGACCTGGATGTCGTTGCAGCTCTGGCCCCATCGATCGTAAAGGGCCTTCATCATGGCGTTGGGGCCGCAGGCCACCAGCGAAAGGTCCTCCAGCTGGTCCCCCAGGCCGTCGAGGCAGACTCCCCGGCGTCCCAGGGTCCCGTCTTCGCTGTAGAGCTCCAGCTCGGGCACCCGATCGGCCATCCACTGGGCGAAGGGCTCCCAGGAGGCTCCCGACAGGCCCAGCAGGAACCTGTCGAAACCGCCCAGGCGCTGCCGCAGAAACAGCAACGGTACGGCCCCCAAAGCTCCAGCCACGGCCCAGCAACGGCGGTGCTGCGGCGGAGCAAAGCCTCTGCCGGCAGGCCCCCGCACCGACAGCTCTTGCCCGATTTTGACCTGGGCCAACAGGGCCGTGCCCACTCCCACGCTGCGAAAGAGCACCTCAAAGGTGCCCTGCTGGGGCGAGGCCTCCAGGATTCCCAGGGGACGGCGCAGCAATGGCGACCAGGTCTCGCCGATGCGGATCAGCACGAACTGGCCCGGCTCGGCGGCCTGGGCGATGGCGGGACAGTCCAGGACAAGGCGGCAGATCGACGGTCCCAGGGTCTCCAGGTCCACCACCAAAGCGCTATAATCTCCCATCACGGGATCACTCCTCTTGGTACCGGCATTCCCAACCCCGGTCGCCCCGGAAGATCAGGCTGTAACCGGGCACCTCCCGGCCCAGAATGGCCCGAGGCCCCAGGGAAAGGCAGCTCAACAGCCGCTCCACCGCCACGGGACGGCCCAAACGGTCCCAGCAGTCCATCAGCGTCGGGATCGTCTCGGCCATGGTCTCGGAGCCGAAGGGAATTTCTTCAAAGGGAAGGGCCAGATCGTCGGCCCTTCGGGGGCTGTAGCCCGACACGATGGCGTTGATGGCGCCGTTGCCCAGGGCCTCCCAGAGGGCCCTGCGGTCGTCGGCGCTGCGCAGCGGCGGCCAGGGTTTGGGGCAGTTCTCCAGATCGGCGCTGTAAAGTCCGTCGTGGAAGAGCAAATTAGCCAGGGCCACGTCGCAGGTGATGTCCAGGCCCCTACGGCGGCCTTCGGCCAGGGCCTCCAGGCTACCGCGGCAACTGAGGCCCCGCAGGTGCAGAGCCACCGGCCACTCTCCGGCCAATGCGATGGCCCGCTGGACTCCCAGGACCTCGGCCACGGCGGGAAGGCCCTTGAGGCCCAGCCGGTCCGATGCCGCTCCCTCGTTGATCTGGCCGCCCTGGCAGAGAGATCCTTCAGAAGGCGTCAGGGCGATCCGACAGGGGAAGGCCGAGGCATAACGAAAGAGCTGCCGGAGCCGTCCGCTGTCCAGTTCTCCCGGGAGCAGGAACAGCGACTCGCCGCCGCGGCTCATCAGTCCCAGATCGGCCATGGTGCCCTGGCATCGCCAGGCCGAGGCCAGGGGCCACAGGATGGCGCCGCTGCCGGTCTGGTGCTGGATCCGCTGGAGGGCCAGGGAGGAATTGTCTACGGCTTCGGGGGATCCCTGGGGCTCCAGGGCCAGAAGGCCGTAGCCGCCGCTGGCGCCCAAGGACGCCAGGGCCTGGGTGCTGGTGGCTCCCCTGCGACAGAACAGGTCGATGGCGGCGGGGATCCGATAGACTTCAGGAGATGCCGCCTGGGGAACCTGCAGGGTCCCATCGCGTCGCAGTTCCAGATAGGCCGTCATCGCCCGTCACCTCCCAAGCAGATCTCCAACAGGGCCATGCGGACCACCACGCCCCAGCGTACCTGCCGCAATATGACGCTGGAGGGGCCGTCGGCCACGGTGGAGTCGATCTCCACTCCCCTGTTGATCGGAGCGGGGTGCATCACCAGCGCACCGGGCTTGGCCAGGGAGAGCAGCTCCTCGGTGGCGCCGTAGAGCCGCCGGTATTCGTCGATGGAGGGGATCAGCCCCTGGCTTTGGCGCTCCCGTTGGATCCTCAACAGGCCTATGACGTCGGCCTGAGCCACGGCAGTCCGGGCGTCGGGCTCCCACTCTGCCCCTAGGGCTTCCAGGTCCCGAGGCATCAGGGTCCTGGGGCCGCAGAGGATCACTCGGGCTCCCACTCCCTGAAAGGCTCGGATATCGCTGCGCACCACCCGGCTGTGAAGGACGTCGCCCAGGATGACCACCGTGGCGCCCTGGAGATCGCCCCGGCAATCCCAGGCCGTGCAGAGGTCCAATAGCCCCTGGGTGGGGTGGCTCCGCGCTCCGTCGCCGGCGTTGAACACCGCCACACGGGGCAATCTCCGCTGGACGTAGTAGTGGACCCCCGTTAGGGAGTGACGCATCACCACAGCGTCGATACCCATGGCGCCCAGGGTGGTCACGGTGTCCCGCAGGGTTTCGCCTTTGGAGGTGCTGGACCCCGAGACGGTCCAGTTCAGCACCTCGGCTCCGGTCATCCTCTCGGCGATCTCGAAGGAGCACCGGGTGCGGGTGGAGTCCTCGAAGAAGAGGTTGGCCACGATCTTGCCCTTTAGGGTGTCCAGCGGCCTTTTGGGGTCGGAGTCCAGCCGAGGCGCCAGGGATCGTACCCGCTGGATGAAATCCAGGTAGTCCCGGCGTTCCCAGTCGGCCAGATCCAGGAGGTTCTTTCGCGACCAGGCCATGTCACTTTTCCTTTCTGAGCTCTTTGCGCTCTTGTCTGAGTCCGAGCTCTTCTCGTTATTGTCCGAGTCCGTAGTCTTCTCGCCTTGGGCTATGGCTGGGCAATCCCCGGAGCAAGGGCCTCGGTCTCCAGCAGCGAGGCCGTGGATTCCTGATCGGCGGGGTCTCTATGGCAGATCATCACCCGATCCTGGCCGTCGAGCTCCTTCATGGCCACTGCCACGGTCTCGGCCTTGGAGGTGGGCACGGTCTTGCCCAAGTAATCGGGCTGGATGGGGAGCTCCCGATGGCCCCGATCGATGAGCACCAACAGTTGCACCGAGGCGGGGCGGCCCAGGTCCATCAGGGCGTCCAAGGCGGCCCGGACGGTGCGGCCGGTGTAGAGCACGTCGTCCACCAGCAGGAGCCGCTTCCCGGTGATATCCAGGGGGATAAAGGTGCTGTGGACGATGGGCTGTTCCAACAACAGGGCGATGTCGTCGCGGTAGAGGGTGATGTCCAGCTCCCCGGCAGGAACCTTGACGCCCTCGGTCTGGCGCAGGATCTCCCGGAGCCGGTTGGCCAAAAAGACGCCCCGGCGCTGGATGCCCAGGATGATCAGGTCCTGAACGCCTCGGTTCTGTTCCACCACTTCGTCGGCCATGCGCCGCAACGCCCGCTCCATGTCGTCCTGGGTCATCACCAGGGCCTTTTCCGTCATGGGCCTCACCTCCCGCACTGGGGTCATTCTACTCCCTGGCCTTGGCTAAGGCAATTAACGGCCTTCCCGCTGGAAGGTGGTCCGCCCGGCCATGACGGTGCGCACCACCACCCCCCGAAGGTCCCGGCAGAAGGGGCAGTTGCGGCTCTTGGAGCGGAACTTGGCGGGATCAGGCCGCCAGGTCCCCTGGGGATCGATCAGCACCAGGTCGGCGGCGCTGCCGACCTTGAGGGATCCTCCGGGCAGTCCGAAGGCCTGGCAGGGTGCGGAGCTCATCCGCTGGATCAGATCGATCAGAGGAAAGTTCTGACCCAGGCAGAGCTCGGTGTAGCAGGCTGAAAAGGCCGTTTCCAGGCCGATGATGCCGTTGGGGGCCTGGGCCATGGAGAGGGCCTTTTCCTGGGGACTGTGGGGGGCGTGGTCGGTGGCCACCATGTCCAGCACCCCCTCCATCAGGGCTTTCCCTACGGCCTGGCGGTCAGCTTCGGTCCGCAACGGCGGGTTCATCTTGGCATCGGTGCCCCATTCCAGGACGGCTTCCTCGGTCAGGGCCATGTGGTGGGGCGTGGCCTCGGCGGTAACCTGGACGCCCTGGGCCTTGGCCTGAGCCACCAAGGCCACGCCCCGGGCGGTGGTGAGGTGCTGCACGTGGACGTGGGCCCCGGCCTGTTGGGCCAGCATCAGGTCCCGCTGGATCATCAACTCCTCGGCCAGGGCCAGGGCTCCCTGAAGGCCCAGCCGCTGAGAGACGGCGCCTCGGTTCATGGAGCGGTCGCCCTCCAGTCCCGGGGCCTCGCAATGGACGCTGACTGGCACCCCCAGGGCGGCGGCTCGCTCCATGGCCTGGAGGAAAAGGCCGTGGTCGCCTACGGTCTTGCCGTCGTCGGTGAAGGTCACAGCTCCGGCCTCGGCCAGGGCCTCCATGTCGGTGAGCTCCCGACCCTCTAGCCCCACCGTTACAGCGGCGGCGGGGTAGATTCGGCAGTCCAACCCCCGGCTCCGCTGGATAACGTCTTCCAGCCGGTCGGGGCGGTCCAGGGCCGGCTCGGTGTTGGCCATGGCGATCACTGCGGTGAAACCCCCTGCCGCGGCGGCCTGGGCTCCCGTTTCCAGGGTCTCCTTGTGGGTCTGGCCGGGGTCACGAAGATGGACGTGGGGATCCACCAGGCCGGGGGCCAGCACCAGGCCACGACAGTCCTCTTCTATCCAATCTCCTTCGGCGAAGGGTCTCTCCTGGCCCAGCCAGGCGATCTTTCCCTCCAGGGTCAACAAGCTGCCGGGCATCTCCATCTTCTGAACGGGATCGACCAGCAGAGCGTTGGTGTACAGTCTCTTTTCCATGGCTCCCTCCTGCTATCCCAGGCTTCGGCGTCGAACGGTGCCGGGTCGTTGTAGCGGCGGTCTTATCCGCCTCGGCTTGCCCCATTGTACCAAAGGGGATTTTTTCGAGCAACCGGTTGCACAAAAATGGCCAAAACAAAAAACCCCCCGGCCGAAGCCGGAGGGTAGTCTATGCTGGGTTCTATTCGGTTGGGTTTTCCTCGGCCAAAGGACCCTCTTGAGGCCCTTCCTGGGGAAAGAGCTGAGCCAGGGCCTGTTCCGCCGCGTCCTGCTCGGCGCCTTTGCGGCTGGAGCCTTGGCCAATGAAGCGATGGCCGCAGCAGTCCAGGCTACACTGAAACCGTGGCGCGTGGGCTGGTCCCTCTTGGGAACAGAGGGAGTATATCGGCATGACGCCCCGTTCCTGGCAGAGGATCTGCAGGCGGCTTTTGCCGTCTATGGGGGCAGTCTCTCGGGGCAGTTCGGGCCGGCGTTGGATCAACTTCCAGGCCGCCACCAGGCCACCGTCGAGGTAGAGGGCGCCAATCAGGGCCTCCAGGGCGTCGGCGATCACCGCCGGGGAGACCTTGCCCAGGAGGCCGCGGCCGACCCGCAGGGCCCGGTCCAGCTCTAAAAACCGTCCCCAAGGCGCCAGGGCGGCCTCACAGACCAGTTGGGCCCGCTCCTGGGTCAGTTCCCCCTCAGGAGCTTGGGGCAACTGGTGGAAGATCTGATCGCTGACGATGAGCTCCAGCACAGCGTCGCCCAGGAACTCCAGCCGCTGGTTCCACCGCTCCAGTCCCTGCTCGTGGGCGTAGGAGGCGTGGGTCATAGCCTCCTCCAGCAGGGTCTGATCGCGAAAGCGATAGTTCAGCCGCTGCTGGAGCTCCTGGAGCCGCCCCTCCCACCACCGGCTTTCCTGCAGGGTCATCAGCCCTGGAACTTCTCGATGCCGATGACGCCGTTGTGGCCGCCGAAGCCGAAGCTGTTGATCAGTACCCGCTTCACAGCCACATCCCGGAGGGTCTCCTTGACCACCGTGACGGGACAGTTGGGATCCTGGTTATCCAGGTTCAGGGTGGGGTGGACGATGCCCTCCTCCAGGGACTGGATGGCCGCCACGGTCTCCATGCCTCCTGCGGCTCCCAGGCCGTGGCCCACCATGGACTTGGTGGAGTTGACCAGGATCTTGGGGGTTTCGTCGCCGAAGATATGCCGGATGGCCCGGGACTCCATAGCGTCGTTGAGGCCCGTGGAGGTGCCGTGGGCGTTGATCAGGTCCACCGAATCCCACTGGGCCTCCTGGAGCACCATCTTCATGGCCCGAATGGCGCCTTCGCCCTCGGGATCGGGGGCGGTGATGTGGCTGGCGTCGCAGGTGGAGCCATAGCCCTTGAACTCGCCGTAGATGTGGGCTCCCCGGGCTTTGGCGTGTTCCAGCTCCTCCAGCACCAATATGCCTGCGCCCTCGCCGATGACGAAGCCATCGCGGTCCTGATCGAAGGGACGGGAGGCGTGCTGGGGGTCGTCGTTGCGGGTCGACAGGGCCTTCATGGCAGCGAAACCGGCCACGCAGATGGCCTTTACGCCAGCCTCGGTGCCGCCGGCCAGCATCACGTCGGCGTCTCCCCGCTGGATGGTCCTATAGGCCTCGCCCAGGCTGTGGATCGAGGAGGCGCAGGCCGTGACCACGCACATATTGGGGCCCTTGGCGTTCTGCTGGATGGCCACGTAGGCCGCCGACATGTTGCTGATCATCATGGGGATGAAAAAGGGACTGACCTTACGGTATCCCTGAGTTATCAAGGCTTCGAAGTTGTCGAAACAGGTGGCGATGCCGCCCTGTCCGGAGCCGATGTAGACGCCAAAGCGATAGGGATCCAGTTGATCCTTGGAGAGGCCAGCGTCGTCCATGGCCATCTGAGAGGCGGCCACGGCGAATTGGATCACCCGATCGGCCCGGCGGGCGTCCTTTTTGGGAAGGTACAGAGTGGGGTCAAAGTCCTGGACCTCCGCGGCAATCCGCACTGGGAAGTCGCTGACGTCAAAGCTGGTAATATGGGAAACGCCGTTGGTGCCGGCTTCCAGAGCCCGCCAATAGTTCTCCTTGCCGGTCCCGATGGGACTGACAACGCCGAGGCCGGTGATGACGACTCTCTTAAACATCAACGCAGTCACTCCTTAAATCCGCAATAGGGCCCTATGTTCCCGCTCCCCGAAGCGGAGGCCTGGATGGAGCCGGGAGAGGTTGCCCCCTCCCGGCGAAGGGTCAGGCGAGGAGACTAGTCCTCAATGCTGAGTTTCTCGCAGGCGTAATTGATGGCCTCGCCCACCGAGGTGAGCTTCTCGGCGTCCTCGTCGGGGATCTCGATGTCGAACTCCTCTTCGATGCCCATGATAAGCTCCACGATGTCCAGGGAGTCAGCGCCCAGGTCTTCCACGAAAGAGGCCTCGGGCTTGATCTGGTCCTCTTCGATGTCAAGGCGGTCCATGATGATCTCCTTGAGACGTGCAAGAACTTCTGCCTTGGTCATGTCTCTTCACCTCCCTTCGAGGGAATCGTCCTGTGTCAAACCATCGTCATCCCGCCGTCGACGGCGAGCACCTGACCAGTAATATAAGAAGATCCATCGGCTGTCAAGAAGGCAATCGCCTGGGCCACGTCCTGAGGCGTGCCGGGACGGCCGACGGGGATCTGGCTCAGCAGAGCCTCCTGGGCCGACTCGGCCAGGACGCCAGTCATGTCAGTGGCTATGAACCCCGGGGCGACGCAATTCACTGTGATGCCCTTGGAGGCGTACTCCCGGGCCACGCTCTTGCTGAAGCCGATGATCCCGGCCTTGGCGGCGCAGTAGTTGGCCTGACCGGGGTTGCCGATGAGGCCCACCACCGAGGCCAGGTTAACGATGCGGCCCCACTTGCCCCGTACCATGGCCTTCACGGCCTCGCGGGTACAGTAGAACACCGAGTCCAGGTCGGCCTTGATGACATCCTGCCAGTCGGCGTCTTTCATCCGCATCAGCAGGCCGTCCTTGGTGACTCCGGCGTTGTTCACCAGGATCTCCACAGGGCCCAGCTGATCTTTCACTTGGGCGAACAACGCCGCGGCCTCGTCGGATTTGGAGACGTCGGCCTTGATGGCTACGCCGCGCTGGCCCAGCTGGAGGATCTCCTGGACCAGCTCCTCGGCAGCGGCTGCCGAAGCGCGATAGTTCACCGCCACATCGCGGCCACAGCGGGCCAGCTCCAGGGCTACGGCACGGCCGATGCCTCGACCGGCTCCAGTAACTAGGGCCACACGGCTCATGATTGGCCTCCTTTCAGGAAGGCCCCGGCCTTGTCCAGGTCCTCCAGGGCTTCCAGGTTCAGTAGCTGCAGTCCTTTGTGGATCCGTTTGATCATGGCCGTCAGCACCTTGCCGGGGCCGATCTCGATAAAGGCCTCCACGCCTTGGGCCACCATGAACTGCACCGACTGGGTCCACTGCACAGAGCTGTAGGTCTGGCGGTACAGGCCCTGGCGGATCTCGTCGACGGAGGAAACGCTCTGGGCCGACACGTTGGCCACCAGGGGGCAGCAACAGCTTCCCCAGGCACAACGGTCCATCTCCGCAGCCAGACGGTCGGCCACGGGGCGCATCAGCGAACAGTGGAAGGGCGCGCTGACGTTGAGCATCATGGCCTTCTTGGCGCCGCGGCCCTGGGCCAGAGCAACGGCTCTGTCCACGGCCTCGCGATGGCCCGAGATGACCAGCTGGCCCGGGGAGTTGTAGTTAGCAGGCTCGCAGACCTGGCCCTGGGCGGCTTCGGCACAGAGCTCCTCCACCACCGAGTCCTCCAGGCCCAGCAGCGCGGCCATGGAGCCCTCTCCGGCAGGAACGGCCTCCTGCATGAAGCTGCCCCGCTGGTGCACCAGCCTGACGCCGTCGGCCAGGGAGAGGCAACCCGACGCCACCAGGGCGGTGTACTCGCCCAGGCTGTGGCCGGCCACGAAGGCCGGAGCCAGGTCGATGCCCCGCTCCTGGAGGGCCCGGCACAGGGCTATGCAGGTCGTCAGAATCGCCGGCTGGGTGTAGGCCGTCAGCGCCAGCTTTTCGTCGGGGCCCTGGAATATGACATCGCTAAGGGAAAACCCTAGAGCGTCGTCGGCTTCTTCAAAAGCGGCTCGGGCAGCAGCGGAACCGTCGAAGAGGTCCTTGCCCATGCCCACTTTCTGGGCCCCCTGTCCGGGAAACACCAGAGCGAACTTCATAACTTCACCTCAATTCCATCTTTTCGCGAAAGTTCCGCGATCCCGAGGAGAGGTCACTTCACCATGGTCCCCAGGGAGCCAAGAATGGCCTCGGCCTCGGACACCATGGATTCTATGATGGCCTGGGCCGGTTCGACGCGGCGAACCAGGGCGGCGGACTGGCCGGACATAACCGAGCCCATCTCCACGTCACCGTCCACCACGGCGGCCCGGAGCCGGCCGGTGCCCAGCTTCTCCAGCTCTTCGGTGCTGGCGTGGGAGTACTCCAGCTCCTGGAACTGCTTGGTCAGCTTGTTGGTGAGGCAGCGCACGGGGTGCCCAGTGGGCTGGCCGGTGACGGAGGTGCAGCGCTCCCTGGCGTTGACCAGAGCATCTTTGTAGGCGGGGTGGACGGTGCACTCGCTGGCGCAGACGAAGCGGGTGCCCACCTGGACGCCCTCGGCGCCGAGGCCGAAGGCGGCGGCCATGCCGCGGCCGTCGGCCACGCCGCCGGCGCAGATCACCGGGATCTCCACGGCCTGAGCCACCAGAGGCGTCAGCACCATAGTGGTCAGCTCGCCGATATGGCCACCGGCTTCGCAGCCCTCTGCGATGACGGCGTCGGCGCCCTGCTTCTCCACCCGTCGGGCCTGGGTGCTGGTGGCCACCACGGGCATAACGATGGTGCCCAGGGGTTTCAGCCGTTCGATGATCCTGCCGGGGCTTCCGGCGCCGGTGGTCACTGCCGGCACCCGGTACTTGGCGGCCAGCTCCAGGGCGTCGGCGGCGGTGGGCGACAACAACATGATGTTGAGGCCATAGGGCTTATCGGTTAGCTCCCGGATCTTGATGAGCTCCTGCTCCAGCAGCTCCGGCGGAGTGGCTCCAGCGGCGATGATCCCCAATCCTCCAGCGTTGCTGACCGCTGCCGCCAGCTGGGAATTGGCGATCCAGGCCATGCCACCCTGTATCACCGGATATTTGATTCCAAGCAATTGGGTAACTCGTTTTCCAAGCATTGGTGGAAAGATCTCCCTTCTACGAGGTCCCGGGACCTCTTAAACGTTCTCGCCGATCTCGGCTCTAATCTTCTCCAGGGCCTGCTGGCGGACGAAGTTGCTGGCCACCCGAAGGGCGCTGGTAATCGCTGTGGCCTTGGAACGGCCGTGGGCCTTGATGACCACGCCGTCCACTCCCAAAAGAGGCGACCCTCCGTAGCGCTGGTAGTCCACCCGCCGGGAGATCTTGCGCACCGCCGGGAAGAAAAAGGGAATCCCCAGCTTGGCCAGAAGGCTCTCCTTCAGGCTCTCCTTGACCAGGGTCTTGGCGAAATCCGCCAGGCCCTCGAAGGACTTGAGCATGATGTTGCCGGTAAAGCCCTCGCAGACCACCACGTCGGCGTCGCCGAAGGGCACCCGGTTGGGCTCTATGTAGCCGGCGAAGTTGACCTTGGGATCGGCGGCGATCAGCTCCCGGGAGGCGGCAATGACGTCGTCGCCCTTGATCTCCTCGGAGCCGTTGGAAAGCAGACACACCGTGGGCTCCTGAAGGCCCAGCAGACTGGCCATGTATATGGAGCCCATCACGGCAAACTGGCTCAGGTTAGCGGGCTTGCAGCGCACCGTGGCGCCGGCATCCACCAGCAGCGAAGGCCTCTGGGATGGCAGCACCAATCCCAGACAGGGCCGTTCGATGGCAGCCATGCGGCCCACCACCAGCACCCCTCCTGCCACAATGGCGCCGGTGTTGCCGGCAGAGAGGCACCCCTGGGCCTCACCGGAACGGACCATCTCCATGGCCACCCTAAGGCTGGAACGGCGTTTCCTGCGGATCGCCTTGGAGGGCATCTCGTCCATAGCGATGACTTCCTCGGCGTGGACCAGATGGAGCCGCGACCGGATCGACGGATCGGCCCTGTCCAGATAGGGCGCTACGGCGTCCTGGTCCCCCACCAGAGCCAGTTCCAGCTGGCTGTCGTTTTTACAGGCGTCGATGGCCCCGGGACAGACCTCGCAGGGACCGTGATCTCCGCCCATGGCGTCTACGGCTATCAACATTACCCTCACCCCCTTGGAACCGCGGATTCTCCCGATTGAGACAGGGCGGCCACGATGAAGCGGCCCACGAAGATCTCCCTATCTCCCACTCGGGTATGGACGCTGACGATGTATTTATTGCCCTTGTGGACGCCCACCTTGGCCCGGGCGACCAGCCGGTCCCCCACCAGGGCCGGCACCCGGTAACGGCCCCGTACCGATCCCACTATGACCATATCGGCAGACACCACGGCAATGGCCAGAGAGCTGGCCTGGGCGTAGATGTAGTGATCCCAGATCTGCTGGGTGTGGCGGAAGGCCATCTCGGCGGTGGTCTGGAGCATCGACAAGCCCCATACGTTGGGCTCCAGCCCCAACAGCTCGCCGATGAACTCCTCCTCCTTCAGCGATCGGAGGCGGCTCACGGCCCGCCGGGCCATCTCCTGGGCCCGCTGGCGAAGCTCCGGCAGTCCCAACATGGCCCGGTCCAGCCGGATGGTGCTGAGGCTGACGCCCAGGGCCGAGGACAGGTCCTCGTCGCTCAGGAGAGGGTTATCCTGGATCATCCCCAAAAGCCGTTGGTGGCGCAGATATTTGCTGGTAGTCCTGGACACCGGGGCGACCTCCTCTCCCTACTTATCACCTACTACCAATATCTGATGTGAAGATAGATGGAGTATAGGGGCTTTGCCCTGAAAGGTCAAGGCGTTTTCCCTCGGTCTTTTGGCTCTGACTTTTG
>CAZCKP010000021.1:0-14505 GCA_964499295.1 uncultured Synergistaceae bacterium
TTGAGGTAATGTTATATGCTATGGGGTCATTCGATGTGATTTGATCTTGGCTTGTTACCGGCCCTGTTATCTCATCGGCTCCCGCCGCGCCCGCGAAGATCAGCGCTAAGGCCGTGGCGTAGGACAACGTGACAGCCCCACGGCGGGGCTTGTGACGCTGGGTGATTGACGAAGCGTTATTGTGAACTAATGCTTCGGGGGGAGTTTGCGATAGTGTCTAGTCATGGCAGTCCTTTCCGTTGGAGCTTATCCAACTGAGCTTGAGAAAGATAACCCTACAATAGGGGTATGTTTTATAACTTTAACCCAGGGCCTGGAGTTTTGCAAGAATTTTTAAGGCCGTCAATCTTGAGATCATGCTCCCCCTGTATCTCCTGCAGTGGTGGTTCAATTTTGCCAGGGCGAAGGTCATAATGTGTTCGCGCTGGAGGAACAGCGGAGTTCTGCGGGGTGTAGCGCGCCTTTTTTGGGGGCCTGGCGCCGGGGCCGAAGTCCCCAAAGCCGCGGTAAAGTGGCGATAGCCAAGGGGGGCTCTTTTTGGTAAAGTCGTGGTATCTGTGGCTTTGCTAATTTTTTTGAAGCGCCTTAGAGAATTTTCTCACACTGTGCAATTGCCGAAGGAGGACACGAGAATGCGCAACAACCTGCTGGACCGGTTCAAGGAAGGCAAGAAGACTCTAGGGACCTTTACCATGATGGGCAGCCCCATAGCGGTGGAATGCCTGGGCTACTCGGGGTTGGATTACGTCCTGATCGACACCGAGCACAGCCCCGTGGGGCCCGACGCCGCGGCCAGCTACATCGCTGCGGCCCAGCTGAGTGGATTGACGCCGCTGGTGCGGGTCAACGAGATCTCCCGCAGTCCAGTCCTCAGGATGCTCGACGCCGGAGCCCAGGGCCTGGTGGTGCCCTGCGTGGAGTCGATGGAGCAGATCCAGGACCTGGTGAGCTTTGCCAAATACGCGCCCTTGGGCAACCGGGGATTCTGCCCCACCCGCGACGGCGCTTGGGGCTTCGCCTCCCACGCCTGTGGCACCATGGAGGACTACATGGGCTTCTGCAACCGCGAGACGCTGCTGCTGCCCCAGTGCGAGACCAAGGGATGCCTGGACCAGATCGAGGCCATCGCCGCGGTGCCCGGCGTTGACGGCATCTTCGTGGGGCCCTACGACCTCTCCATCGCCCTGGGCAAGCCAGGCCAGTTCGGCGATCCCGAGGTGTCGGGAGCCATCGACCGGGTCCTGAAGGCCTGCAAGGCCGCTGGCAAGATGACGGTGATCTTCACCGGCAGCGTCGAGGCCGCTTCGGGCTACTTCGCCCAGGGCTTCGACAGCGTGACCCTGGGACTGGACACGGCGGTGTACGTCAACGCCTACCGTAGCCTGTGCGACCAGGTCAAGCGCTAAAAGGCTAGGGGCAAAACTTCAAGGCTTCTCAAAACTTGAGACTTCCAAGAGCGCAAGAGCGGCAAGCTTCTGAAACCAGGAGCTTGCCGCTCTTTTCGCCTTGCCGTCGCCGGTTCAGCGCCTCTCGCCGGCGCAGATGGCCACCCCAGCCGAGGCGCCTATGCGGTTGGCTCCGGCGGCCACCATGGCCAGGGCAGTCTCTCGGGTCCTGATGCCTCCGGAGGCCTTGACGCCCACCTGGGGCCCCACGGTGCGGCGCATCAGCTCCACGTCCTGGACCGTGGCGCCGCCGCTGGAAAAGCCCGTGGAGGTCTTGACGAAGTGGGCGCCGCCTTCCACCGCCAGCTGGCAGGCCCGGACTTTTTCGTCATCGCTCAGCAGGCAGGTCTCGACGATGACCTTCAAAAGCCGCCCCTGGGCGGCCTGGGCCACGGCCTTGATGTCCTCCAGGACCTGGCGGTCCTGGCCGCTTTTCAGCGCTCCCAGGGCGATGACCATGTCCAGCTCCTGGGCCCCGTCCTTCAGGGCCTGGGCGGCTTCAAAGGCCTTGACTAGCGGCGACGAGGCCCCCAGGGGAAAGCCTATGACTGTGCAGACCTTGACGGGGGAGTCCTTCAGCTGCTCCGCCGCCAGGGAAACCCAGCGGGGATTGACGCAGACCGAGGCGAAGCCGTAGTCCTTGGCTTCCCGGCAAAGCTGGATTATCTCCTGGGGCCCGGCGTCGGCCCGCAACAGGGTGTGATCGATCAGGGGGGCGAGGGCTATCATGGTCTTTCCTCCTAAAAATACGCGGTCTAGTGGCCTTTCCTTATCGAGCAATCGGGCAAAGCCGCGGGCAAAGGGCCCTGTCTTGATTATATCCCTGGGAGAGGCCCTTCTCTATGGGCAGATCCTGGGCAGCTGGCCGTTGTTGTTGGAGTATAATGGCCCTGCAGAGGCTGCGCCTGAGGTGTCGCGGCGAAAGGAGAGGGATACCGTGGAGTTTTTTCGTCCCAGCTGGATGGAGGTCCATCTAGACCGCATCGCCGACAACTACAGGGCGATCCAGGGCTTTATAGGGCCCAAGAGCCAGGTCATGGCCGTAGTCAAGGCCGACGCCTACGGCCAGGGCATGGAGCCGGTGGTGAAGACCCTGGAAGCGGTGGGCTGCCGCCGCTTCGCCGTGGCCACGGTGGACGAGGCCCTGAGCCTGCGGGAGGGCGGCGTCGCCGCCGGGCTGTTGGTGCTGGGCCCCACGGGCCCCAGTTCCACCGAGGCATTGGTCCGTCAGGGCATATCCATCACCGTCACCGATCTGGACATGTTGCCCCTTTTGAGCGATGCCGCCTGCCGGGTGGACCGGCCGGCGCTGTGTCATATCAAGGTGGACACCGGCATGGGCCGCATCGGCTTTCTGCCATCGGAGCTGGAGCCGGTGCTGGACCGGTTTTTCTCCTTTCCCGGTTTGACCTTGGCGGGGATCTTCACCCATTTCGCCACTGCCGACGGCGCCGACCGTTCCTACATGGACCGGCAGTTTCAGCGATACCTCCAGGTGTTGCAGCGCCTTGGCGACCGGGGAATAGCCATGCCACTGCGGCATTGCTGCAACAGCGCCGCCATGCTACGGGCCCCGGAGATGCACCTCGACGCCTGCCGTCCTGGCCTGGCGCTCTACGGCCTCTATCCTCCCCACTGTCCCCGGCCGGTGGAGCTGAAGCCGGCCTTTGAGGTCAAGACCAGGATAGTCCTGATCCGGGACCTTCCCGAGGGCCAGGGCATCAGCTACCGCCTGCAGTACTACACTGACAGGCCCTCTCGGATCGCCGTGCTGCCCATCGGTTACGCCGACGGGCTGAGTCAGTCCATGTCGGGCCGCATTTCGGTGTTGATCCAGGGCCAACGGGCCCCCCAGGTGGGAGTCATCTGCATGGACCAGATGATGGTGGACGTGACGTCGATTCCCCAGGCCCACAAGGGCGACGACGTGGTGATCCTGGGGTCCCAGGGCCAGGAGCAGATCACCGCCGAGGAGCTGGCGGCGGCCCGGCCCAGCGCGATCTCCTACGAGATCCCCCTGGCCTTTAGCAAGCGCATTCCCCGGGTCTATCCCGGACGATCCTAGTGCCCCAGCGGCGGGGCCTCCGGGCAAAGTCTTCGGGGGCTCCGCCCTGTCTTTTTGGTAGTCAAAGCTAGGGTGACCAGTGGCCGAAAATGTTATACTCAGGCCATGCAATCCCTCTTGTCCTGCGAGGAGGACCTGAACTATGAAAAAACTTTGCAAAGTCCTTGTGCCGACCCTGATCGCCCTGGTGGCCGCCGGCGGAGGGCTCTGGTGGGCCGACTACGGAGGCACTAGGGCGGTGCGGTGGGCCGCCCAAAAGGTCTCGGAGCGGTGGGGCCTGACCCTGACGGCCAGAGCCGTCGAGGGCAATCCCCTGCGGGGCTTTTTGTTCTCGGGAATCCAGCTCCAGCAGCAAGACCAGGTCCTGGCGTCGTTGGGGCAGGTCCGGGTGGACCTGGACAGATCGGCGATGCTGCACCGCCGGCTGAAGTTCCAGTTCTCGGCCTCCAGCGGCGAGGCTGCCTTACAGGGCCTCTGGGGGTTCTTTTCGGCGCTGAGCGGCCAGGCCCTGTTCCCCCTGCCCCAGGGCCTGAGCAAGGAACGGCTGGTCCTCCACGGTCTCCGGGGGATCCTGGACCAGGAATCGGAGTTCTATCTGGTGGGCAGGCTGATGGAGGCTCCCTTCTCGGGCTACCTCAAGGGGCGGCGCCACCAGGGCGGCTGGACCCTGGACGAGGGACTCTTCTCCCTGGCCGGCGGCATGGTGGGCCTGACGGGACCTCTGGCGCCCCAGCCGGACCTGAACGTGGAGGTCCACGGCCTGAACCTGGCGGACCTCAAGGGCCCCGGCAGTCTGGCGGCCCGGGACCTGCGGGGTCAGGTCGACGCCTCGCTGACCTTTTCGGGCCCCTTGAACAACCCCGCCCTGACAGGGTCTCTGGAGCTCAGCCAGGGCAGCCTGGCCGGGGTGCCTCTGAGAGCCCAGGGCTCGCTGAACCTCCGGGGCTGGGTCGTCGAGGCCGACCCCTTCTACTTGGTGCTCAGCGGCGTGCCCCTGTCGGGGCGAGTCTGGGCCGACCTGGACCAGTGGCCGGTGATGACCCAGCTGGACCTTAGGGCCCTGGAGCCGGTGGTTGCCGAGGCACTGAAGGCCAACCTTCCGGACCTTCCCCCGGATTTGACTGGCCAGGTGGACCAGGCCTGGATCTCCGTCAAGGGTCCCTTGACGGCCCTGCAGGGCTCGGCCCATTTCCAGGCCGCGGCGCTAGGCATGGGATCCCTGGAGGGCCGCAGCCTGGAACTGGAGGCCACCTTTGACGGCCGTGGAGCCGCCGAGATCCAGGGCAGTGGCCTGCTGGGCGCCGCCCCGCTGGAGCTGGCCCTCAGCGTCCGAGGCGGCTCCAGGGGCTTGACCGCCCAGGGATCGCTGGACCTTCGGGGCTTCGATCTCTCCCAGGCCCAGAGCCTGGTGCCAGCTCACTGGGAGGCCCTGGGCGGCACCGGCGACCTCCAGGTGACCCTGGAGGGGCCTCTGGCCGATCCCGAGATGGCGGGACAGATCCGCTGTCCACGGTTGCTCTACGGCCCCTGGGAGATGGCCTCCCTAGAGGGCTCTTTCTCGCTGAACCGGCAGCGGCTCCTGATAGAGCCCCTGCAGGGGAGGTTAAAGGACTCGTCGCTGGAGGCCCAGGGGACGGTGACGCTGGCCCAGGATCCCCTGGTGAAGTTACAGATCTCGTCGCCGTCGCTGGGCCTGGAGGCCCTGGTCCCGGCGGTGCGAGGCCAGGCCCAGATCTCGGCCCTTCTGGAGGGCCGAGCCTCCCAGCTAAAAGCCCATCTGGAGCTCCAGGCCCAGGAGCTGGAGCTGGCGGTCCAGGATCTGCTGGAGGCCCTGTCCTCCCGGTCTCCCGCCGGCGGGCTTAAGTTGCTGTTCCAGGCCGACCAGATCCAGGCCGATGGCTGGCCGATCGGACAGGCCCAGGGTACCCTGTCCTCCCAGGAGGGACAGCTCCAGCTGGAGCGGTTCCAGGGGCGGTTCTGCGACGGCACCATGACGCTGTCGGGGAAGCTGGCCTCGGAGCTGGAATTGGATCTGGTCCTGGATAGCGCCGACCTGGCCCAGCTGCCCTGCTGGCCCTCCCTGAAGGACCTGACCCTCCAGGGGCGGCTCACCGGCGAGGGGGAGATCACCGGGACCCTGGCCGATCCGCTGATCCGAGGATTTTGGGAGCTCCGGGACGGCCAGATCAACGCCATGGCCGTCCGAGGGCGTTTCGGCACAGTGCTGTCCCGACGGGAGGTGCGGCTGGAGGACCTGAAGGGAGCCCTTTGGGGCGGTCCCATGGAGGGCCGACTGGCCGTCGTCGCCGGGGAGAAGCCCTATTACGACATGGCCCTGACCTTCCAGGCCTTCCCGGCAGAACAGCTTCCCACGGTGATTCCCTTCCCCTGGGAGCTCTCGGGGCGGCTGGACAGCGGCGAGCTGACCTTCTCGGGCACCGATTTGAAACACTGCACCGGCAGGGTCAAGCTGGAGGGAGCCCGGGTCGTTTACGACGGTCTGCCCCTGGAGGGAATCCTCTTCGACGGCTCCGCCGAGCTGGGCGGCAGGCTGAAGGTGACGGCGTCGGCCAACCTGGCGGGATCGCCTATTATCCTGTCGGGAGGGTTGGACCTGACGGCCCAGACCCTGGACTTCAAGGCCAGGGCGGCCACGGCCAGCATGGGACGGCTGGCGGAGATCCGCCCGGTGCTGAGCGGCTTTCAGGGTTCCGCTGTGGCGGAGGTCCAGCTCTTCGGTGACCTCCAGGCCCCGGAGTACAACGCCACCTTCACGGCCCTATCGGCGGAGTTGCCCTACCTGGGCGCCCTGGGCAACCTGACGCTGCGAAGCCGCGGCGCCGTGCGCCAAGGGATCCTGCGGGGCCAGGTGTCGCTGTCCAATCTGTGGTTCCAGGGCTTGCCCCTGACCGACCTGGCTTGGGATCTGACGGTCCGGGACCGCAAGTGGTCGGCTGTTTCCCTGGCTGGGGCCGTGGGGTCCGGTGCGCTGTCGGGCTCGGTGGCGCTGTGGCCGGCTCTGGGTGGGTCCTTTGAGATCAGGGGCTTTGACGTGTCCGAGCTGCCACGGTTGGGCCTCAACGCCCCGTCCTATCAGGGCTTGGTGGACCTCCGGGGCAACGTCGCGGGAACTCTGGAGTTCCCCCAGATCACTTTCCAGATCCTGGAGCCCACGCCTTAGCCCCCCCTGGTGAAAGCTCCAAGGCGAAAGACCGTAGAATCTCCATAAACCGCAGACCCCAACCGGTGTATAGTCGAGGAAGAACAGTTAGATCTCCTGGAGGTGTCTGAGATGTCGTTGCTGAGAAAAATCCTATACGGCCTGGTGATACTGGTCGCCGCCGCCGCGGCAGTCCTATGCACCATGGACATCGGAGGCGAGCTGATCGTCCAGAAGGGAGCCCAGTTCGTCGCCGAAAACTACGGCTTGACGGTGACGGTCCAGTCCGTCCGGGGCAACCCCGTCCGGGGCTACACCCTTTCGGGGCTGGAGCTGGCCCAGGACGGGGAAAGTCTCCTGCAGGCTGGATCGCTGACGGTGGACCCCGCCCTGGTGAAGCTGGCCCTGGGCTCCGTGGCCCTGGACTTGGTGGAGCTGAGCCAGGTGACCACCAGCTTTGACAAGCTCCACCGCCTGGCCGAAGTCTTCTCGGGCCAGGAACTGCCACCGCTGCCCCAAGGGCTGCCCCAGGGCGAGCTGGAGCTGAACTCTCTGGGCGGAAGCCTGGACGGCGATCGGGTCCAGGCCGCTTTGGACCTGGTCCTGGCCGGAGTTCCCCTGAAGGCCCAGGCGGAGGCTACTGTCACCCAGGACCTGGCGGTGACCCTGGACAGGGCTACCCTGGAGATCGCCGGCGGTTCACTGTCGGCCATGGGCTCGGTGCTGCCGGAGCTGAACCTGGCCCTGAAGGCCACGTCGGTCCAGCTGGAGCAACTGTCGCCGCTGGTCCCGGCCATCGCTGCCCAGGGCCTCTCGGGGGGCCTCTACGGCGAATTGACCCTCTGGGGTGAACTGACCAATCCGTCGTTACAGGGGCAGCTGAGCTTCAGCGACGGCGCGGCGGCGGGCCTTCCCCTGGCGGCGTCGGCCACGGTGGCCCTGGAGAACCTGAGGATCCTGGCCGATCCCATGGTGATCTCGGTGGTGGGAATCCCCTTGGAAGGCTCCGCCGTGGTGGACCTGGGCACCGACGTGCCCAGGCTGCAGCTCAACTTCAACGCCGCCAACGTCTCGGCGGAGATACTGCGCCAAAACCTGCCGTCGCTGCCCCAGGATCTGGCCGGGGCCGTGGACGCGGCGTCGCTGACCCTTGAGGGCCCAGTCACGGCCCTGCAGGGACAGGCTTCGCTGTCGGCTCAGCGCCTAGAAGTAGCCGGTCAGGCCGTCGAGGACAGCCACTTCACCGCCGCCTTCAGCGCCGACTCGGTGACCCTCCAGGGCGGCAGCTCCATCGCCGGCAACGCCGCCACCCTGCAGGGCTCCGTCGCCCGCCAGGATTCGGACATGGTGGCTGACGTGGCCCTGTCGATCCCCAGCTTCGACCTGGCCGGGCTGCCGTCGCTTTGGGAGGGAGCCCCCCAGGGGCTTTTTGGCACTCTGGGGCTGGCTCTGACCGCCCAGGGTCCCCTGGCCGACATCAGGCTGGGAGGATCGGTGACTTCCTCCCGGCTGGGATTCCAGGAGTGGACCCTGGAGGACCTGTCGGCTCCCTTCCAGTTCGCCCAGGGAGCCCTGGAGATCCATCAGGGCCGGTTCCGGTTCATGGACGCCCAGCTGACCGCCGACGGAGGGCTGACCTTTGGCGCCGCTCCCCAGGTGGACTTGAGGATCTCCACCGAAGGCCTTGACCTGGCCGAGGTCCAGGGTCTCCTGGGCGTCGACGCCGGCATCGGTGGCCAGCTGACCCTGACGGCTCAGGTGACCGGCGATCTCTCTTCGCCCCGGATCGGCCTTATCGCCTCGGTGCCCCAGCTGGGCTCCCCTGTGGCGACGTTGCAGGACTTCAGCGCCGAGACGTCGCTGGCTCTGACGTTGCCCATGGCCATGCCTTCCCAGCTGGAGGGCACAGTAGCGGCCAGGGCCGTGGACCTGGCGGGATTTCAGCTCACCGATCTGTCGGCTAAGATCCAGGGCGACGCCCATTCTCTGACGGTATCCGACGGCACCGCCGCAGCCGGCTCGGGCCGCCTTTCCGCTTCGGGCTCCCTGGCCTTTGACGATGGGGCCCTGGACTTCCGAGCCAGCCTGGACAAGGGCGACGTCCAGACCTTGCTGTCGGGGTTGGACCTGGGGCTGCCTCTGTCGGGCCAGTTGGATCTCCAGGCGACGGTGAAGGGCTCCACCTCGTCGCCTCTGGTCACCCTGGCGGCCCAGTCCCCTCGGGCGGTGATCCTGGGAGCGGAGCTCCAAAACCTGGACATCGCCCTGGAGGGTTCCGACGGCGTTTACCGTCTCACCGGCGCCAAGGCCAATTTCGGCGGTGGCTCGCTGAGCATCAGCGGCTCGGCAGCGACGGGATCCCAGCTGTCGGGGGACTTTGCCGCCTCGCTCACCTCGGTGAACCTGGCCCAGGCCCTGGCGTCTCTGTCCGACGCCCAGGGCCTGAACCTCAGCGGATCAGCGAACCTGGACCTTCAGGGCACCTTCGCTGGGACCAGGGCCGACGGCAAGGGATCCCTGTCGGTGGACTCCCTGGGCCTCATGGGCTACCGCTTCGACGACGTCAAGAGCTCCATCCTGCTGGAAGGCCCGGCGCTGCGGTTTAACGACTTGACGGCGTCCTTCGCCGGAGGAAGCCTCAGCGTGCCCACGTCGATCAACCTGGAAAAGCTGACCTTCAGCACCAAGGCCGAAATGGCCGGCGCCGACCTGGCCCAGATCATCTCCATGGCCGCTCCGGGGCTATCCGGCGGCTTGAGCGGAACTCTGACGGGCAGCTACGCCGCCAACGGCGCCTTCAGCCCCTTTAAGCTCAGCGGCAACGGCACGGTGAATTCCGCCGGAGGCGAAGTCTACGGCTTCCCCTGGGTACACCTCATCGCCCAGCTCCACGGCAGCGAGAGGCTGGGCTACGGCTCGGCGGTGGTGTCCTTCTTGACCAAGACGGACCAGCTGGAGCTGCGGGAGGGCACGGCCATCAACGCCCGTTCCGGCGACCGGCTCTACAGGGCCCTTCGAGCCCAAGGCACCATAGGCTACGGCGGAGCCATGAACCTGAACGTGTCCGGCCAGGTAAACGCCATGATCGTCAACGCCCTGGTGGGCGCCGGCATCGGAGGCCTTCAGGGCATAGCCGGCGGGGCCCTGTTGGGGAGCCTGTCGGGTGGCGCCGTCGGCGGCCTGCTGGGCGGAGTCCTAGGCGGATCCCTGAGCTCCCAGGGCGACGATTTCCGGGAAATCTCCTTCACCCTGGGCGGCACCACCAGCAGCCCCTCGTTCTCCAGCTTCAAGCTTGGGGCCTCCTCCCAGGAGAGCTCTCAGAGCGGTGGAACCGAAAGCGCCAAGGACCTGGTCCAGCAGCTGCTTCAGCCCGACAGCAGTTCCTCGGGGTCCTCGAGCTCTTCGGGTTCTTCCAGTTCTTCTAGCTCCTCTTTGGAGGACCAGGTGAAGGACGAAGTCCGCAACCAGTTGGGCAACCTACTGCGCCGCCGTTAACGCGGCAAAACGAGAAAAAGCCGTTCCTTCGGGGGCGGCTTTTTCGTACTTCCGGAGGGGTGGAATGCTATAATCGGCGAAAGACCTATCAAAGGGGCCCTATAATCTGATCTATAGTCTATTAGAGGGAGGGAGAAGTCGCCGTGAACCGCTCAGATCTGCCCAAATGTCGCCGCGTGGTGATCAAGGTAGGCACCAGCACCATCACCCACAGCAGCGGCAAGCTCAACGTCCGGCGCATGGAACGGCTTTGCCGGATCCTGGCGGACCTGCACAATCGGGGCCTGGAGGTGCTGTTGGTCTCCTCCGGCGCTGTAGGCGCCGGCATGGGGCGGCTGGGCTTCTCCAAAAAACCCGACAATCTGCCGGTCCGTCAAGCCCTGGCCGCCGTGGGCCAGGCTCTGATGATGCAGATGTACGAAAAACTGCTGGGAGAGTACGGTTGTACCGTGGCCCAGGTGTTGCTTACCCGGGTGGGCTTCAACGACCGGGAGCGATACCTGAACCTGTGTAACACCGTGCGGACCCTGTTGGAGATGGGCATCATCCCCATCTTCAACGAGAACGACACCGTTGCTGTGGAGGAGATCAAGTTCGGCGACAACGACACCCTGTCAGCGCTGATCGCCTGCGCCGCCGACGCCGAGTTGCTGATCATCCTGTCGGACATCGACGGCCTCTACGACCGGGATCCCCGGATTGACCCCGAGGCCAAGCTGATCCACCAGGTCCAGGAGATCTCCGAGGATATCCGGAAGAACTCCGGCTCCAAGGGCAGCAACATGTCCTCGGGAGGCATGAAGACCAAGCTGGCCGCCGCCGACCTGGTGCTTCCCGCTGGGATCCCTCTGGTAATCGCCAACGGATCCCGGGAAGAGGTGATCTACCAGATCCTGGAGGGCCAGGAGGTGGGCACCATCTTCCTGCCTCCCCTGGAGCGGCGCCACGCCCGCAAGCACTGGATCGCCTCGGGCTCCCGCCCAGAGGGAAAGGTGGTCATCGACGACGGCGCCGTCCAGGCCCTGGAAAGCCGCGGCAGCAGCCTGCTTCCCAAGGGCATCCTGGCGGTGGAGGGCGATTTTAGCCGGGGCAAGCTGGTCAGCGTCGTCGACGGCCTGGGCCGCGAGGTGGCCCGAGGCTTGACTAACTACGACGCCCGGGACCTCCGCAAGATCATGGGCCACCGCAGCGGCGAGATCGAGGCGATCCTGGGCGCCAAGGACTTCGACGAGGCCATCCACCGAGACAACCTGGTGCTGGCCTAGCGACTTTTAGGACTTCATAGCCGGAAAGGGGACACCATGACGGAGACGCGACAACACCTAGAGGAGATGGGACTTCGGGCCCGCCAGGCCGCGCGGGTTCTGGCCTCGGCTTCGGCCTCCCGGAAAAACGGGGCCCTGTTGGCCATGGCCCAGGCGCTGCGCCAGGGCCAAGACTCCATCCTGGCGGCCAACGAGCTGGACCTAGAGGCAGCCCGCCAGGCGGGGTTGAGTTCGGCCATGCAGGAGCGGTTGACGCTGAACCCCAGCCGGGTCGAGGCAATGGCCCGGGGAATCGAGGAGATCGCTTCCTTCCCCGATCCCGTGGGCCAGGGCCTGGGCAGCCACATCAACGCCGACGGATTGGAGATCGGCAAGGTCCGGGTCCCCCTGGGGGTGATCGCCATGATCTACGAGTCCCGGCCCAACGTCACCGCCGACGCCGCCGCGCTGTGCCTCAAGTCGGGCAACGCCGTGATCCTCCGAGGTGGTAGCGAGGCCCTCCAATCCAACGGCGCCATCGCCGCGCTGTTGGCCCAAGCCCTGGAATCGGCGGGACTGCCCCGGGGAGCGGTGCAGCTTCTGGACCTGCCCGGTCGGGAGGCCACCTCCGCCCTGATGGCTCTGGAGGCCGTGGACGTGCTGATCCCCCGGGGCGGCAAGGGGCTGAAACAGGCCGTACGGGATCATGCCCGGGTGCCCTATATCATGACCGGCATGGGGCTATGCCACCTCTACATCGACGCCAGCGCCGACGCCGAGATGGCCAGGGCCATCGCCGTCAACGCCAAGACCCAGCGGCCTTCGACGTGCAACACCATCGAGACCCTGCTGATCCACCGCGACGCTCTGGCTATGCTGCCCCAACTGGCCCAGGCCCTGAGGGAAAAGGGCGTGGAGCTCCGGGGCGACGAAAAGGCCCGGCAGGTGGTGGACATGATTGCTGCCACCGAAGAGGACTGGGGCGAGGAGTACCTGGACCTGATCCTATCCATCAAGGTGGTGGAGTCCCTCCAGGAGGCCCTGGACCACATCGCCCGCTGGGGCAGCCAGCACAGCGAGGCCATCGTCACCAGCGACTACCGGAACGCCGAGACCTTCCTCAAGGAAGTGGACGCTGCGGCGGTCTACGTCAACGCCTCCACTCGCTTCACCGACGGTGGCGTCTTCGGCCTGGGCGCCGAGATGGGCATCAGCACCCAGAAGCTCCACGCCCGGGGCCCCATGGGAGTGGAACAGTTGACCACCACCAAGTTCGTGATCCGCGGCAAAGGAGAGGTTCGTCCATGATGGAACTGCGCAGTATCGCCGTGCTCTACGGAGGCACCAGCGCTGAGCGGGAGGTGTCCCTATCCAGCGGCCCCGCGGTGGCCGCGGCGCTGGAGGAAGCCGGCTTTGATGTGATGCCGCTGCGGCTGGACTCGCCCCAGGACGCCCTGGATGCCCTCCAAGCCCCGGTGGACGGCTATTTCATCGCCCTCCACGGCGGCTGGGGCGAAGACGGCCAGATCCAGGCGCTGCTGGAGTTGGCTGGCAAGGTCTACTCCGGCTCGGGCCCCCAGGCCTGCGCCATGGCCATGGACAAGTGGGCCAGCAAGGCCTTGTTCACCCAGGACCACATCTCCGCTCCCCCCGGCATTTTAGTGCGCAAAAGCACCTACCAGCACTCTACCCAGGAGTTCCTGGAGGAGGCCCTGGAACACAGAGGAGCCCTGGTGGTAAAGCCCAACGACGGCGGTAGCACCGTGGCCACCACTATCGTCCAGGACGCCGGCCAGCTGATGCCGGCCCTGGAACTGGCCTGGGAGCAGGAGGATCGGGCCTTGGTGGAGTCCTTCATCCCTGGGCGGGAGCTGACCGTCACCGTCTGGGACCACCAGGGCCGGCCCCAGGCCCTGCCGGTGGTGGAGATCCTGCCAAACTCGGCCTTCTACGACTACCACGCCAAGTACGCCGACGGCGGCAGCGAGTACCAGGCGCCGGCCCAGCTCAGCCTGGCCATGAAGGTACAGGTGGAGGCCATGGCTGTGCAGGCCTACCAGGCCTTGAACTGCCAGGGCTACGCCCGGGTTGACCTGCGGCTCACCCCCGAGGGGAAGGCCTTCGTGCTGGAGGTCAACACCGCCCCAGGCATGACCAGCCACAGCCTGACGCCGCTGGCGGCCCGGACCGCTGGCTACAGCCTGGCCCAGTTTCTCAAGGCGGTGATGGAAGAGGCCTGGAACCGCCGGAAGCGGTGACGCTAAGGGAGGACCCCGCCTTCGGGGCCCTCTTTTTTTGCTCCGTCCTTGCGCCAGCCTTTGGGCTGGTCTTTGGGCGGTCTTGGCCGAGGTTGTTCGGTAGAACCTTCCTAGGCGAAGTTGTGGAATCCGACGATGTCTCCTATAATCCACTGGACTATACTTTTCTCACAGGGCGGTCCCGGCACTGGGCCGCTCCAAGGAGGTAGCGCTGTGAACAGAGGTAGCGCCGTAACCGGAGGCAGTGTGGTGACCCTAAAAGTAAGAACTCTCCGGGCCCTGGCAGGGGGTCTTGCTCTCCTGGCCTTGGCTCTGGCCCTTGGAGCCCCGGCAATCGCCGAGGAGGTCTGGACCCTGGAGGAATGCATCGCCATGGCCCTGGACCGGCACCCCGACCTGCGGGGGGCCCAAAGCGACATCGATTACCAGCGAGCCGTGGTCAGCGAGGTCCAAGCCGACGGCAGGCCCCAGATCAATCTATCGGGATCCTACCGGCGCTACGGCAGCTCTACGGGCTCTTCCAGCGGCGGAGGCGATTCCAACGGTGGAAGCTGGGAGAGCGGAGTAGCGCTGGAGCAGTCCATCTCCGACTGGGGCCGCCGGTCCATCTCCACCAAAAGCGAGACCCAGACCCAACTGGCCCTGGGCGAGGACTACCGGGAGACCCGTAACGAAGTCATCGCCGGGGTGCGCAGCGCCTACTACAGCGTCAACAAGGCCCAGCGGGACCTGGCGGTGTACCAGCAGCAGGTGGAAAACTACAGTCAGCGCCTGGACTGGGCCCGGTCCTACTACGAAGTGGGCACCAAGGCCAAAATCGAGGTGACCCGGGCCGAGG
>CAZCKP010000022.1:0-14448 GCA_964499295.1 uncultured Synergistaceae bacterium
ATGAGCGCGGAGTCATCATCGTGCTTTCGACATGAATGTGTCCTTCAATAAATCCCGGGACAAGCAGCGCGCCCTCGCAGTGGATTTCCTCCGCGCCTTCGTATCCCTCTCCGATTCCGACGATTACGCCATCTTTGACGGCGATGTCGGCCCATTCGATTTCCATTGTGTACATGTTAGCGAAGGCGGCGTTCTTAAAAACCGTGTCACAGATTTTTTCTTTCATCGCATATGGAAGGAGACTCTTTAAGCTCATCATGATGCACCTCCGATAGGATGGCAAAACAGATAAAATACAGGCGCTGGCCAGTCAAGACATCGCTGGGCCCTTATAGCTGGCTAGGGGGCGTTTCGTTTAAGGCCGAGAGGTCTATTTCATAGGTCATGGCCTTGGGCAATTCGCGCAGTCCCAGGAAGATGTAGAAGTACCACGGAAGGTAGGTAACGCCTTGGCATATCTCCACGTTGCCGGGACATAGCACGTAGGCATTTTTGAAGTCCCAGCCTTTGACTGCCATAATGTTGTCAAGGGCTTTATGCTTTTTATAGTCCGAGCCGGATTTCACTTCGATCAGGTCGATTGCCGTGCCATTCTGGACGACGAAATCCACCTCGCCGACCCTCGTAGAGTCGTAATAATGCAGGGCAAATCCCCCGGCGTGAAGCTGCTGGGCCACGGCGTTTTCAAGGATGCTCCCTAAATTGACGTCGACCTTCCCATTTAAGATATCAAGCTGTATGTTATCCATAGAGGCAGCGCAGAGAAGACCGGTATCGTTCATAAAGAGTTTGAAAAGACTGCGCTTGTCGTTAAGCTGAAGGGGCGGCCGTGGCTCCGACACGTTGTAGCACGGCAGGGCAACGCCGGCGTCGTCTAGCCATTTGAAGCTGTCCTCGTAGCGAGTGATCCTTACGTTTTTGCCCAGCGAATTGACGTAGAAACGCCGGTTTTTCTCGTTGAGTTGGGATGGGATGGCGTCGAAGATCGCTCTTATTTTTATTTTCTCGCTGCCTTCGGCGTACTGTGAGATATCAAGGCGATATTGCTCAAGAATTTCCCTCTGGTTTTCGATCACCCGTCCTATATCGTGGGTATCCACAAAGGTCTGAACCACCTGGGGCATGCCGCCGACGACGATATAGCTGTAAAAGAGCTTTTTCATGGTCTCGTGCACAGCCGGCGATACTTCGCTTCCCGAAGAAAAACAGCGCCGCAAGTAATCGACTGTGGCAGGTTGAACGCCGTTTGCCCAAAGGTACTCTTCGAAGTCCATGGGATACATTCGGTATATCTCTTCAAATCCCACGGGGTATGAAGCTACTTCCCTATGACGGACCCCAAGCATGGACCCTGACTCTATGTAGTCAAAACGGCCGTCTTCTACGAGAAATTTTATAGCGGTGCGTGCCTGTGGGCAGGCTTGGACCTCGTCCAAGAAGACAAGGGTATCTCCGGGGATAAGGGGCCTGCGCAGATAGGCGGTTAGGTTTGTGACAAGGGTGTCTGCGTCGAGGCTACCGGAAAATATCCCCTCTGCTGCCCTGTCGGTTATAAAATTTATCTCTGCAAAGGCTTTGTAGTTTGCCTCTGCAAAGTTACGTACCAAAGTGGTCTTGCCAATCTGCCTTGCCCCTATTATGCAGAGAGCTCTTCTTTTTTTCTGGGCCTTCCAGGCGCTGAGCTTGTCGCTGGCCTTGCGTCTAAGCAAAACAATCCCCCCTAGAGTGCATGCACATTTATTGTAACATAATTTAAGAGATTTCTCGGGGGTAAAGTCACATAATTTGGGCTAGCTGCGGCATCGCCGAGCCTTGGAGAAAAAAAGAGCCCAGGGCAGCTCCGGCGGGAGCAAGACAGGATCGCTCTGCGAGAATAGAAGGCGACAGCACTTCGACAGTTCGAGAGCAAAGGCTCGAAAAAAGCGCCTTCCCTTGGGGCTATTACATCCGGGGAAGGCGCTTATTCGGTGCCGTTATTTCAGAGGGCCTTTCTGTGAGGCCAAAGCGTGGATTTCGGACCTATTCCCAGCTTTGACATAGTCTAGTGAGTGAAAGCTACTGCCCTCCGACGTCCTGTAGGCAACAGAAGGGCTTTCACCAACGGAGAAACGCCCCCCCTGGGCTTCCCAGGGCTGGCGATCACCGGCCAGCGGCACCGGAAGCCCGGATCATCAGCTGGGCTAGGGCTTGCTGTAGCGCCTCGAAGGCCTCTTGGGCCTGGGGAGACAGCTCGGTGGCGTCTCGGTCCAGGTCCTCTAGCCGCTGCTCCAGCTCCAAAGCCAGGTCCTCCACCGGCTCCAGGGCGTCGGCCAGCCGGTCCATATCAGCCTCGGTCAGGCCCAGGTAGCCCTTGGCGTCGGACAGGGCCCGGGCCAGCATCACCACCGATTCCACCGACGAGGCCTGGGCGGTCTCCAGGGCCTGGATCCGACGGGGCAGGATACGCCCCGGCGTGTTCAGATAGGGCCTCAGGAAGAACACCGCGGCGACCAGGATCAGACAGGACAGGATAAAACGGTTCTTCAGCATGTGTCTCATCGGCTGGACCTCCGGAAGAAAATTTGTCGCCCCCAAGGGGCCCGGGGCGGCCTCTCCAGCTCTATGGTACCACAAAAGGCCGGCCCGCAGAAACTCGTCCCGTGGCCCGGTTCCGGGCTACCGGTCCCGAGCCGCCAGCTCCGAGTCCTGGCTCTAAGCCCCAGCTTCAGAGCCACTCCAGCCAGCCCAGGTAGAGCGCCGCGGCGGCAGCCAGGGCCAGAGCCACGCCGCGTTCGCTCCGACAGGCCATAAAGAGGCCCCAGACCGCCGGGGGATAGAGGGGCAAATCCAGCCAGGAGCCCCGCCAGCCCAGCTGGAACGAGACCGACAAAGTCGTCAGAAGGGCGGCGCAGCAGAGGCCGCCGTCGATCAGCGGGCTCCAGCGCTGGTACCTCTGCCAATTCAGCCCCACCAAGCCCCATCGACGGCGCCACAGCGGCGACCAGAGGCCGCCCTGGACCAGGTCGCCGGACAGGTGAGCGCACCAGCCCAGGCCGGCGTAGAAGACCCCAAAGCCCCAGGGGCTGGAGTGCCGCCAGAGCAGCCATCCCAGGGCCAGACAGGCCAGGGCCACCTCGGGCCAGTGAAAGGGCGAGCGCCGGCGATGGGGCGGCAGGACCCAGCTGTCCAGGTCCACCAGGCCGCTGGCCGCCAGAGTCAAAGCCAGGGCGGCGGCGCAGTCCCTGGGGCACCAGCTGCCGGGAAGCCACCGGCCCAGGCTCTGAGGGGCCAAGAGGCTGCAGCAGAGCGTCGCCGTGAGGCTGCAGTGGCCTCGATATTGCACTGCTCTACTCCGTCGGGGTTAGAGGTCGAACTGGGCCAGCACCGGCGCGTGATCCGAGGGTTTGTCCCAGCGTCGTGGCTCCAGGTCGATCCAGCAGCGGCTGCATCGCTGGGCCAGTAACGCCGTGGCCATGACGTGGTCGATTCGCCAGCCGATGTTGCGGTCCACGGCGTTTTTGACCCGGTAATCGAAAAAGGAGTACAGGGCCTCGTCGGGGTGGAATTGCCGAAACAGGTCCACCAACAGAGGATGGCAGATCGAAGCGAAAAGGTCCCGCAGCTCCTGGACGAAACAGACGTGATCGCCTTTGTTCTTGGGGTTGGTCACGTCCAGTTCCGTGGGAGCCACGTTCAGGTCTCCCACCCAAAGGAAAGGGGCCTCTCGGTGCTGCTGGGCCAACAGCCCCATGCGCCAGAGAAAGTCCTTTTTGTATCGGTAGTCGGGATGGTCGATGGACTTGCCCTGGGGCACGTAGCTGTTAAACAGCCAGAGATCGCCGAAGCGGGCCCGGATCAATCGGGTCTCCGCGGCCGGCTCCAGGCCATCGTCGAAGCCGTAGATCACCTCGTCGGGCTCCTGCTTGGACAGTATGGCCACGCCGTTGTAGGACTTCTCGCCGCGGAAGTAGGCCCGATAGCCCAGAGCCTGGAACTCCGTCAGGGGAAAGGTGTCGTCGGGGGTCTTGGTCTCCTGGAGGCACAGCAAATCGGGCTCCGACTGGGGCAGCCACCGCTGGAGCAGGGCCATACGGCTGCGGACGGAATTGACGTTAAAGGTGGCGACGCGAAGCTGGGCCAAGTCCCTCAGTCCTTTCGGTAAAGCTGGCGGCGCACCAGGCCACGAGGCGTCTCGCCCTTCAGGAACCGCAGCACGTTGTCGATGGCGTTGTCCAGGGCCATCATGACGGCGTCGGGGTTCTGGTTGGAGTTGTGGGCCGAGGCCACCACGTTGGGCAGCGCCACCAGGGGATCGTTGGCGGGGAAGTCAGGGCCCTCTTTCCACCAGGCGTCCAGGGCCGCGTAAAAGTCGGGGTGGGCCTTCAGGTGCTCCAGCAGGGGCTCCTTTTGGATAAGGGCTCCCCGGGCCAGGTTGATCAGGATGGCGTCGTCCTTCATGGCCGCCAGCTCCTGGGGGCCGATGATGCCCCGGGTCTCCACCGTCGAAGGCAGGGCCAACACCACCAGATCGGCCTCGGACAAGGCCTGGTGGAGCTGGTCCATGGCGTAGGACGCCACTAGATCGGGGTCGTCAGGGACCTGGCGCCCAAGAGCCGCGATCTGGCAGCCCATGGTCTGAAAGACCCGGGCGCAGGCCCTGCCGATGCCGCCGTAGCCTACCACCAGCATCCGCATACCCTTCAGGGTCCGCAGCCGGTAGCCGGTGCGCTTGTAGTCCCCCCGGACAAGGTCTTCCTTTTGGGTCATCAGCTGGCGGGTGCAGCACAGCGCCATGGCCAGGGCGTGCTCGGCCATGGGCTCAGCCCAACCGCCGACGTTGCTACAGATCACGGCTCCCGGCGGGATGATATCGAAATCCAGATGGTCCGCCCCGGCGGTGATGATCTGGGTCATCTTCACCCGGTCCAGCAGGGCCTTTTCCTGGTCGGTGATCTCTCGAATCATCATGTTGAGCATCAGGCAATCGGCGCCCTCCAGGGCCTGGAGCCGTTCCTGGGGTGACAGGTCCTTCATCCAGCAGATCTGATAATCCCCCAGCCGCTGGGCGATGCGGTCGTAGATGCCCGGAAGGTCCCTCATGGCCACGCAAATCCTCTTGTTCACGGTATTGCCTCCTTTGCCCCCGGTGGGCTCGGCCAGCCGGGGAGGCTCAAACGGTTCTCTTCCCCGCCGTCGAGACAGGGTGCTCTGGGACTCTCTTTGTATTGTAGCCCATGGCGGGAAATCGAGGTATCCTTTTCGCCTTTAGTCTGAATTTGCGAAAAGCCTTCAAGGCGAGGCAGGGGCTATGGTCAGGGGCTCCCTTCCGTAGTATCATCGATCCCAAGCCCAGAGCTGCCGGAGACCACTACGAGGAGGAGTCGCCGTGAAGACCTATCAGGAGCTGTTGCCGGAGCTACAGGCCGGATTGGACCGCTATTTTGACAAGGCCCTGGAGCTCAACCAATATTTGGCCGCCCACCCCGAACTGGGAAACCAGGAGTTCGAGACCAGCCGAAGAATGTCCCAGTTTCTGAAGGACGCCGGCCTTGACGTGGAATACCCCTTCGCAGGCCTGGCCACGGCCTTTTGCGGTTCCGCTGGGACCCAGGGGCCTCTGGTGGCCATCATGGCCGAGGAGGACGCCCTGCCCGGCGTAGGCCACGGCTGCGGCCACTGCCTTCACGGCACCATGAGCCTCCTGGCCGGAGCAGCCCTGAAGCCTCTGGCCGAAGCCTTAGGCTGCCGCCTCCAGGTGGTGGGCACCCCCGCCGAGGAGACCGACGGCGCTAAGGTGGCCATGGCCGCGGCAGGGCTCTTCGACGACTGCGCCCTGGCCATGATGGTCCACTGCTCCTCCGAAACCTCCGCCACAGCCAGCCGCACTCTGGCCATGGACGCCCTGGAGTTCACCTTCAAGGGCCGCAGTGCCCACGCCTCGGGCTCGCCCTGGGAGGGCCGTAGCGCCCTAGCGGGGATCCAGCTTTTCGGCGTGGCCCTGGACAGTCTACGCCAGTTTATCCGGCCGGAGATCCGTATTCACGGAGTGGTAACCCGCGGCGGCCTAGCGCCCAACGTGATCCCCGACGACAGCGCCTGCAAGTACTACTTCCGGGCTCCCACCCGGAAGATCCTGAACGAGTTAATGGAGCGGGTCTACGACTGCGCCCGCGGCGCCGCCCTGGCCACGGGCACCACCGTGAGCTGGGTCAACGCCGAGTACAGCTTCGACGACATGGTGCCCAACCTTGCCGCCGAGGACGCCGCCGGCAAGGTCTTCGACGAGCTGGGAGTCCCCTACAAGAACGAGCTGGTCCCCCACGGATCATCGGACATGGGCAACCTGTCCCACCGTTGCCCGGCCCTGGAGGCCAAGCTGGCCATCAGCGACCAGTACATCGCCGGTCACAGCCTGGAGTTCGCTGAGATGATCCAGGGCCCTCTGGCCCCGGCGGGGCTGCGCAAGGGCGCCGAATTCTTGGGGCGGATGGCTCTCAAGGTCTGGCTCGACGGCGACCTGCGCCAGCGGATGAAGGACCAATTCGAGGCCAACCTCAAGGCCTAAAGCCTACTCTCTCGCCCCCGGCTTGTGGCTAGGGGCGCTTTTTCCGCCGTCTTCTCCATTGCCTTTTTAGGCCCTTCTGGGCTACTATGGGTCCGTGGGGGCCCCGGCGGCCCTTGCGGCCAAGGACACGGCGATCCAGCTGGGATCGGTCCGGCAGGCCACAGAAAGAATGAGCCGGAAAGGAGCCCATCGTAGCATGGACGAGCAGATCCACATCGAGATAGTGACCCAGGTGCCCACCGAGGCCATCGTAGAGCTCTACGTCGACGCGGGGTGGTGGGAAGAGGGCTGGAAAGAGGACGTGATCCCCGCCATGGTGGCCAATTCCTTCCTGTTCGCCGCGGCCTACCACGACGGCGAGATGATCGCCATGGGCCGAGCCATCTCCGACGGCGTCAGCGACGGTTACATCCAGGACGTAGTGGTCCGATCGGACTACCGCGGCCAGGGGCTGGGCCAGGCCATGGTCAAGCGGCTGGTCAAGGAGCTTCGTAAAGCCGGCGTGGACTGGATCGGCCTGATCGGCCAGCCAGGGACCAAGGGCTTTTACGAGCAGTTGGGCTTCGTCGAGATGCCCCAGTTCGTGCCCATGAAATTCCAGTGCTGAAGCCCCTGGAGGTCCTAGAATTGCGCTTCTCCCTGTGCTATAATTGGCTTTCGTAAGGGAACGAATTCCTGCGGTGTACGTGATTGTGATATTAGTCTTGAGCCAACACCTGTCCTCGGCGGAACCGGGACTGAGGTGGCTGTGCCCTCTCTGGTGGAAGGCTAAGGCTCCTTCGGAAGGTTCCAATGCTTGTTGGAACGGGTCAAGACAACCATGACACGGCACTGCGGGCTTTTGAGAGCGACCAGGGGGAGGCCGGTGGGGCTCCCCCTTTTTTTATCGTTTTGCGGTTTTTGCTGTTATTTCGCCCCCAGGGGCGTGGACTTTAGCGAACAAGGGAGGCGGCGGCTATGGCGGATTCGCCCTTGATTGACCTGAACCGTATCAAGGGGGTCATCCTGGATTGGGATGGCGTTATCGCCGAGACCCGGCTGGACTTCGGACCGCTGCGGGAGCGATTTTTCGATGGGCGCCAGGTGCCCCTGTTGGAGGGAGCCAATACCCTGCCGGAGATCCAGCGTAGGGCCTTTATGGACGCCCTGGAAGAGGAGGAGCTCAAGGGCGCCACCCTGGCGGTGCCGGTGCCCGGCGTCTTCGAGCTGGTAGAGCTGCTGAAGCACCGGGGCATCGAATGGTGCATCCTCTCCCGGAACAGCCGAAGCTCCCTCGAGCTGGCGGCCCGGAACATCGGATTTCCCCTACCGCCCTACATCTTCACCCGAGAATCGAAGTTCATCAAGCCCGACCCCCGGGCCATGGGGCAGGGCGCCTGGGTCCTCAACGCCGACCCCAAGGACTGCCTGGCCGTGGGGGACTACCTCTACGAGCTCTTGGCGGCCCGGCGGTGCGGCATGCGGTCGGTGCTGGTCCAGAACGTGGGCCCCTGGAGTATCCTGGCCGACGGCGTATACTCGACGCTGCAGGCCTTTATCCGGGACTTCAAGGCCGGAGAAAAGCTGATCCCCTGGGAGTACCACCCCATAGTGGCCTACCGCGGCCTGCCCTGGCTGGAGGCGGCCTGGCCCATACGGGTCACCGTCCACAGCCTGGAGCGGCCCCAGGACTGGCAGCTGTTGCTGCACTGGGCCTATTTGGGCGTTGGCAGCCTGGGACCGGTCAGGGATCGGGAGCTGGAGGACGAAGAGTGGGCCACCTCGCCGGGACTTCCGCCGGACCTGCTGCGACGGCCCCTGACAGAGGTGCTTAGGGCCTATCTGTCGCCTCGCTATCCCCTGGTGTCGATCCACGCAGGCCCGGGAACCACGGACCTGCGCAATCCCGATCCTCAGGCCTTTATCGAGAGCCGCCTGTCATGACTCCTCCCCTCTGGGAGACGCCCCTGGCCGAGCGGATGCGGCCTCGGACCCTGGAGGAGTACCAGGGCCACAGGTCCATCCTGGCGCCTGGGCAGCCCCTGCGGCGGATGCTGGAGCAGGGAATAGTGCCCTCCTGTGTCCTCTACGGCCCGCCGGGGGTGGGCAAGACGGCGCTGGTGCGCCTCATGGCCTCGGTGACCCAGCGGCAGCTCTTCGAGATCAACGCCGTCACCGCCAAGGTGACGGAACTGCGAGACATGGTGGACCAGGCCCGGCAGTTCAAGGACCTCAGCGGCGGCCGCTCGGCGGTGGCCTTCGTGGACGAGATCTACCACTTCAACAAGAGCCAACAAAACGCCCTGCTGCCCTGGGTGGAGCGGGGCGACATAATCCTGGTGGGCACTACCACCGAAAACCCCTGGTTCGAGATCAACAAGACCCTGTTGTCGCGGCTACTGGTCTTCCAGATCCAACCCCTGGAAAGGGCCGACCTGCTGGCCATTCTGCGCTCGGCTCTGACCGACGCCGAGCGGGGCCTGGGAAGCCTGAACCTGACTTGCGACGACGCCGTGCTGGAGGCCCTGGCGGACTCCGCCGGCGGCGACGGACGCCAGGCCCTGACGCGGCTGGAGTTTTTGGCCCGGTCGGTGTCCCTGACGGGCCGCCAGACCATCGAAAGGGCGGACCTGCAGAGCCTGCCGCTGTCGTCGATCCGCCACGATCGGGCTTCCGACGACCACTACGCCGTAATCTCGGCCTTTATCAAAAGCATTCGGGGCTCCGACCCCGACGCGGCGGTCTATTGGCTGGCCCGGCTGCTCAGCGCTGGCGAAGATCCCCGGTTCGTCGCCCGGCGGATGGTCATCGCCGCCGCCGAGGACATCGGCCTGGCCGACCCCTTGGCCCTCTGCGTAGCCGCCTCGGCGGCCTACTGCGCCGACATGGTGGGCATGCCCGAGGCCCGGATCATCCTGAGCGAGGCCGTCATCTACCTGGCCTCAGCCCCCAAAAGCAATAGCGCCTACCTGGCCGTAGACGCGGCCCAGGCAGCCATCGCCAAGGGCGACCTTATGGAGGTGCCCTCCCATCTCATCAACGGCAGGCCGGGCTACATCTACCCCCACGACGACCCCCGCCACTGGGTGCCCCAGGCCTATCTGGCCCAGTCCCGGCGGTTCTACGATCCCGCCTGGACCGGTTCGGAGCCCCAGCTGCGGCAGCGGCTGGCCCGGTTTTGGCGACGGTTCCGAGAGGCACCGCCCAAACACCAGGATCCCGAAAACTGAAAGAACACCGATCGACGGCTCAAAAGGCAAGGCCTGACCGTCCCAGTCCAGTGGGAAATTCCCCCTTGGGCAAAACAAACGAGAAAACAAAGGGTTACCACGATAAAGGCCCCGGAGCCGATCCGGGGCCTAAACTTTGCCTTGCCAAATCTATCGACGATCAACGAGCGTCTTCTTGAAATCTGCTAGACCTGCGACCTGGGGTTGCCGCGGCCGCGATTCAGGTAGAGCCAGTCCTTGACCAGCGCCAACAGCTCCCGCCAGGCCATGGAGCTGCGCTCCAGGCCCTTCAGCGACGGCAGCCAGTCGCCCTTTACGGCCCCGTTCAGGTTCCGCAGCGACGGTGCTGCCACGGTCTGGACCTCGAAACCCCGGAGGTATCGCCGGGCCCAGAGGCTCACTCTAAAGAGGTGGTATCGGTCCGAGACCACCCAGACCTGGGGCCTAGGCTTCCCGGCGGGATAGAGTTGGGCCAACATGGCCCCGCTGGCGGCCAGGTTCTGGCCGGTGTTGCGGGAGTAGCGCTCCAGCAGGATCTCCTCCTGAAAGCCCCCCTCCCGGAGCCACTGCGCCAGCAGAGGGCTCTCGATGCCCGAAACCATCAGCCGGGATCCCGCTGCCGAGTCCAGGCACTGTAGCCCCTGGTTGAGCCGCCGCCGAGCCGACAGCGATGGGCTGTAGCGGGCTCCCTCGTCAACGGCACCGCCGCCCAGCACCAGCACCACCCGGGGCTTGGACCAATCCGACGGCGCAGGAGGCGCTAGGCGCTCCAACAATCCCAGCAAGCCCTTGCCCACCCGGGGCGTGCAGATCAGGGCGAAGACCAGCACCAGCACCAGCAGCAACGTCCGCCGCCGGCCCGACAGGGACCATCGCCGAGAGGGCCAGAGAGCTATCAGACAAAGAGCCAAGAGAAAGAGCCCCAACGGCGACAGGGCAGCCCCCACCGCCGCCGAGCTGACCCAGGAGACCCCGGTCATGATCAGGCCCCGCAGCCGCTACAGCTGCTGATGGGATAGCTCCCCAGAAAGGCCTCCAGGCTGCGGCGGTTCATTTGGATGTGGGCTCCCATCTCCTGGCGAGCCCGGGCCACGTCGCGGTCCAGCAGGGCGTCGATGACGTCGAGATGGCCCTGGCAGAGGGGCTCGATGGAGCCCCGGTCCCCCAGGGAATAGGGCCGGTAGAGGTTGATCATGTCCATCAGGTCCAGCAGGGCCCCCTGGAGAAAGCGGTTTCCCGTGGCCTCGTAGAGAAAGAGGTGAAACCGACGGTCCTCCCGTAGGTAGGCCTTGGGGTCGGTGGAGTTGTCCATGGCGGCGAAGATCTTGCGAAACCGCTGGAGCTCCACCACCGGCGGCGACGGGGCTATGAGGGCAACAGCAAACATCTCCAGGTCCTCCCGCAACTCGTAGAGCGACGAGGCGTCCTCCAGGGTGGGCACCGTCACAAAGGCGCCCTTGCGGGGGGCCAGCGTCACCAGGCCAGTCTTGGCCAGCTGGCGGATGGCCTCCCGCACCGGCGTGCGGGACACCGCCATCTTCTCGGCCAGATCCACCTCGGACAATTTCTCTCCCGGCTTGATAATCCCCTCGACGATGGCCTGCTTGATCTTCTCGTAGACGATCTGCCGAAGATCCATATTCTTAGCGGGATGCAGCGGATTGTTCATCCATGGGACCTCCTTCGCGACCGTGGCTTTTTGTGTGTTCATTATACAAAGTCCCGGATGGATCTGCAAAGCCAAAAGCTCCGGCTAAGGATCTCAGAGCGCCAAATTCCCTGGGCCTCCCAGGCCGGTCACTGCCGCGTCAAGTCCTGGAGCCACAGCGTCAAGGCATAGAGACCGTCGGAGAGCCGGTTCAGATAGATGTAGGCCTCCTCCTGAATGGCCCCCTGGCGCAGCAGTCCCACCGCCAGCCGCTCGGCCCGGCGGGCCACGGTGCGGGCCACGTGAAGGGCTCCCACGACAGCGGACTGGCCCGGCAGCGCGAAGGCGAAGGGATCCCGGCAGACCTGGCGGGCCTCCTGGATCATCTGGTCCAACGTCGCCACCTCGGGCGCTGGCGAATCGGGACAGAGAGCCAAATGGGCCATCAGCCGGTAGAGGTCCTTCTCGATGGTCTCCAGCCGCTGGACTATGGTCGGGACATCGCAGAGTCCCCGGGCCAGGCCGATGTGGGCCTGGCACTCGTCGACAGTGCCGTAGAGCTCCACTCGGCTGTCGTCCTTGGCCACCCTGGTGCCGTCGCATAGGGACGTCATCCCCTTGTCGCCGCCCTTGGTGGTAATCCACAGATCGCTCATCGCTTCATCTCCTCGGTTAAAAACCTCATCGGCGCCATATTATCACCTTCTCCCCCTGGACGAAAACGGCAGGCTGTGGTAAAAATATCGGTGATCCACGCCGTGCCGGAGTGGCGGAATGGTAGACGCAGAGGACTCAAAATCCTCCGAGGGGGGACCCTTGTGCGAGTTCGAGTCTCGCCTCCGGCACCAACTACACAAAGCTGGATAGTGCTAGATCAGCTCTACTTCGATGAGGTTTGATGGGGTTATCTGCATATATTGCCTCCTAGCTGAGATAGACGAAGAAAAATAGAATATCCTTCTACCCTAGTTTGAACTTGAGGGCCACCTCCATGGGCCTTGACAGTACGTCAAAACAGAAAATCCTTCTACATTGAGCGTTTTTTCCGTCCCTTTTTGCTGAATTTTTTCCTTTTTGCCCCGAATTTCTTTAGGTGTTTTGTAGTAAGAACCTTTTTATTGTACTGACTTTAGCGCTAGTTTGAAAGACTAGCAAGACTGATAATTTAAAAAAAGAGGGAATGGAAGAATAGATGAGAGGATCCTATAAAAATAACCCCCTTGGAGCTGCTGCAACGGGTACGCCCGTTAGCCCCAAGGGGGAGAAGATAGTTAGATTATAGGCGGAAGGACAGAGCGGGTCAATACGCTTCTTTGCCTTATATCCAAGCCCTCGTCCAAATCCTCGTCGCAAAAGCCCCCTGCCGATACAGCGGCGGGGGGCTTAGACTTTGGCGAAGACGGCGAGGGCTTCCTCTCTCGGCGACTGATTCCGCGGAGCGGGGCCCAGCCTGTTTTACGGCGAAGCACCGCCAGCGCTTCCAAGTGGGTAAAGGGGAAGAGGATTTTATCTTCAGTCTATAAAGGGAAAGGCAAAGGCTTTTTGGCGGAGAGAAAGAGATTCGAACTCTTGGGACTGACGTCCAGCGGTTTTCAAGACCGCCGCCTTAGACCACTCGGCCATCTCTCCGCGGCACCGATATTATATAATACTTCCCAAGACTCCGCCACGCCCCGGCAGGAGCCAGGCCGGGGCCGTCTTTGGAGTCTTTGGGAAGGAGAGGAAAGCCATGGAAGGGGTGCGCATGAAAATCCTGGTCCGCTACGCCGAGACCGACCAGATGGGCATCGCCCACCACAGCAATTACTTCGTCTGGTTCGAGGCTGGCCGCACCGAGCTGTGCCGGGCCTGGGGGATGCCCTATTCCCTCTGGGAGGAGCAGGGGCTCTTTCTGCCCCTGGTGTCGGCCCAGTGCCGCTACAAGGCACCGCTGCACTACGACGACGAGGCGGAGCTGGAGACCGCCCTGGCAGAGCTACGAAGCCACAGCGTGACCTTCCGGTATCGGCTCCTGACGCCCCAGGGCCGGCTGGCCGCCGAGGCCACGACGGAACACGCCTTCGTGGATCGCCAGGGCAAGCTGATCCGCCGGGGTCATCCCCTGATCCAGCGGCTGGAGGCCCTGGCGAGAGAGAGCTGCCAGGTCTAGGGCCCCTCCCGGCGCTGCTTCCCCGGCAGGGGGATGGCGTCGGATCGCTCCCACAGCTCCAGAGAGACGTAGCCTATAAAGGCGCAAAAGCCGTTGACCACCTCGGCCTGACCCGTCAGGAGCCAGCGAAGGCTCTCGGCAGCCCAGACCAGCAGCACCAGCGCCAGGGGAAGCCTTTTCAGCGGCCGGGGGCTGAGCCAGGAGGCCAGGCTGAACAACCAGGGCAGGGCCAAGGTGCGCCACAGCAACGACCGTGCCCCGGGCTCCAGCAGCAACACGAAAAGGCCCAGCAGCGACAGCCCCAGAGCCAGGGCTCCATAGCGTCGGTTCCTCATCACATAGCTTACCCCCTCGAGGCGTTGAGATCATATCGAAATCTATTATACCGAAACCAGGAGCCCCAGCCCGAAGGCAGGGGCTCCACGTTTTTGGCCCCTCAGATACCGGCGGCGCTGGAGACGAAAAGGCCCCCCGATCCGAAAGGCCGGAGGGCGGATTTTGGAGGGCTAGGCCCCCTTTCTGCCCCGCTGGGTGAGGCCGCCTATTGCCAAAGCCCTAGGGGACTGGTAGAATGAGTGCCGTTGTCCCAGCAAGGAGAGGTGTCCGAGTGGTCGATGGTGCTTGCTTGGAAGGCAAGTGTACCGCCAGGTACCGAGAGTTCGAATCTCTCCCTCTCCGCCATTTTTTGTATCAAAGCCCCCAGACTTTAAGTCCGGGGGCTTTTTTGTGGCCATCCATCGGCAAAGGCCTAGCCTCAGCTGGCAAAATCAAAGAAAAAAGTGGAGCGCCGCTGAAGCGGCCGCGCTCCACTGCTCTCCCCCTGGGGGACCACACAAAGCACTGTCCTACCGTGATTTGATCTTAATCGAATCGATCGCGCTTTACCGCTGGGTGAAGA
>CAZCKP010000023.1:0-14266 GCA_964499295.1 uncultured Synergistaceae bacterium
ACCAGAGGCCAGCACGATGGCGGCAGCGCCGTCGTTGATGCCCGAGGCGTTGGCGGCTGTGACCCGTTGGACGTGCTTCTTGGTGTCGCCTTCGTGGACGCCAGAGATCTCAAAGGTGTGGACTATCTGATCCTCCACACCCTCGGGGCCGGTGGGGAAGGCGCCCTTCAACTTGGCGATGGATTCGGCGGTGACGCCGGGGCGAGGGAACTCGTCCACCTTGAACTCCACCGTCTCCTTTTTCTTCTTGATGGACACCGGAACGATCTCGTCATCGAAGCGTCCCGCGGCCTGGGCGGCTTCGGTCTTCTGCTGCGACGAGGCGGCGAATTGGTCCAGCTCCTCCCTGGTGATGCCCCAGACGTCACAGATGTTCTCGGCGGTGGTGCCCATGTGGTAGCCGTTGAAGGCCTCCCATAGGCCGTCGTTGACCATGGAGTCCACCATGACGGCGTTGAACATCCGGGCTCCCCCGCGGGCCGAGGGCACCACGTAGGGCGACAGGGTCATGTTCTCGGTGCCACCGCAGACTACGATCTCGGCGTCGCCGGCTAGGATGGCACGAGCGCCTTCGATGACGGTTTTCATGCCGGAGCCGCAGACCATGTTCAGCGTAGTGGCCGGTACCGAATAGGGCAGACCGGCCTTGACTCCGGCCTGGCGGGCCACATTCTGGCCCAGGCCAGCGGTGAGGACGCAGCCGAGGATCAGCTCGTCCACCTGGTCGGGCTTTACGTTGGCCCGCTCCAGTGCGCCTTTGATCACCACGGCGCCCAGATCAGCGGCGGGCGTGTTGGCCAGGGAGCCCTGGAAGGCGCCCACGGCGGTGCGACAACAACTGACGGCGTACAGTTCTTTCACGATGCTCAACCTCCTGCTCTACATAAGGCTGCACCAAGGCGAGGATCCGGCAGAAGCCGCCGGAACGCCCCAGGCCTTTGCCGCGCTTAGCTTCGGGGCCGGCGGGGCAAAGGCAACCGACGAAAACTCTACCTCACAAGGGGCCATAGGCCGCCTTTAAAGGTCGCCACGGCTTCGAGCAAAGGCCTTGGCCAACTCGCTGACGACCAGAGGTACAAGGCTCAGGGCCACCACTACGGCCCACTCCGATCCGGTAAGGGCGCAGACGTCGAAGATAGCCATCAGCGGCGGCAGCAACATCACCGCTAACTGCATAACCAATCCTACCACAAAGGCGATGTTCATGGTCTTGTTCGTGAAAAGGCCGACTTGGAAAACGCTCCGGTGCTGGCTGCGCACGGCAAAGGCACGGGTGAGCTCACAGAACACCAGGGTGGAAAAGGCCATGGTGTTGGCCACGGCGTCGGCCTTGTCGGGATCGCTGAGCACGTACTCGCCCAGATAATAGGCCACCAGGGTGATCCCTCCCACCAGGATGCCGTAGAAGACCATGCTGGCTCCAAAGCCCTGGGCGAATAGGCTGGTCTTGGGGTCCCGAGGTTTCTGGTTCATCACGCTGGACTCCACGGGCTCCATACCCAAGGCCAGAGCGGGCAACGCGTCGGTGACCAGGTTCAACCACAGCAGCTGGATGGCCACCAGGGGCATCTGGTGAAAGTTCAACGCCGTGGCCACGAAGATGGCGATGATCTCGCCGATGTTGCAGGAGAGCAGGTATTGAATGGACTTCTTGATGTTGCTGTAGATGCCCCGGCCCTCTTCCACGGCATTGACAATGGTGGCGAAGTTGTCGTCGGTGAGTATCATGTCGGCAGCGCCCTTGGCCACGTCGGTGCCGGTGATGCCCATGGCACAGCCGATGTCAGCCACCTTCAGCGCTGGAGCGTCGTTGACGCCGTCGCCGGTCATGGCCACCACGTGGCCCTTGGCCTGCCAGGCCTGGACGATGCGCATCTTGTGCTCCGGGGACACCCGGGCGTAGACGGAGTAGCGCTCCACCTCCCGCTCCAGGGTCGCCTGGTCCATGGCGTCCAGGTCCTGGCCGGTTATGGCCAGGTCACCGTCCCGGAAGATCTCCAGCTCCTTGGCAATGGCCACGGCGGTGAGCTTGTGGTCGCCGGTGATCATCACCGGACGGATCCCTGCGCCGTAGCACTGGGCCACGGCCTCCTTGACCTCCATCCGCGGCGGGTCGATCATGCCCACTAATCCCAGGAAGGTCAGATCCCTTTCCAGGTCTTGGCTGGTCAGTTCGCCCTGGGGAAGCTCGTCGATATCCCTATAGGCCACTGCCAGCACCCGCAGGGCCCGAGAGGCCATATCGGCGTTTTTCTTCAGCGCTTCCTCGGCGGCAGCGTTGTCGATGCTGCAACGGCCCACCAGCACGTCGGGAGCGCCCTTGACCATCACCCGGAAGTTGTCGCCGTGGCGATGGATCGTGGACATGAGCTTGCGCTCGGAGTCGAAGGGCAATTCCGCCACCCGAGGCGAGGCCTGATCGATCTGGTTCTTGTCCAGGCCTTCTTTCAGGGCGGCGTCCACCAGGGCGGTCTCGGTGGGGTCTCCCAGGGTCTTGGGCTTGCCTTCTTCGTCGGCGGTCAGGACGGTGTCGTTGCAAAGGGCGCCGACGGTCAACGCCAGCGCGCGATTGCCTTCATCGGACGTCGAGAGGGCCACGACGGTCATCTTGTTCTGGGTCAGAGTGCCGGTCTTGTCGGAGCAGATCACGCTGGCGCAGCCCAAGGTCTCCACGGCGGGCAACTTTTTGACGATGCTGTGGCGCTTCACCATCCGCTGGACTCCCAGGGCCAGCACGATGGTGACGATGGCCGGTAGGCCCTCGGGAATGGCGGCCACCGCCAGGGCCACGGCGGTCATGAAGATCTCCAGAATCGGCCGATGATAGAGCAACCCCACTAAAAACATGATACCACAGACACCCAGACAAACCGCCGATAGTACCTTAGAGATCTCGGCCATCTTCTTTTGCAATGGCGTCTCGTTGTCCTCTTCGGCGGCCAGCATCTTGGCGATGCGGCCTACCTCGGTGTCCATGCCGGTGCTGGTGACCACGTAGCGCCCCCGGCCGTTGGTGATCACCGTCGAGGAGATGACCATGTTCTTGCGGTCGCCCAGGGCGGTGTCCTGGGGCAACGACGCCAGGACCTGCTTGGTCACCGGCACCGATTCGCCTGTCATGGCTGACTCGTCGGCTTTCAGGTTAGCGCATTCCAGGATGCGGCCATCGGCGGGCACCAGGTCGCCGGCCTCCAGCAGAACGATGTCGCCTGGCACCAGCTCGCTGGCGGCCACCCGCTGGAGTTGACCGTCCCGGACGGTTTTGGCCAGGGGCGCCGACATCTTCTTGAGTGCCTCCAGGGCCTTATTGGCGTTATCCTCCTGGGAGATGGATATCACGGCGTTGACGGCCACGATGAGCAGGATGATCAGGGGCTCCACCCAGTCGGTAAAGCCGCTGGAGACGAAGGACAACACCGCCGCCACCAACAGCACCACTATCACCGGGTCCTTGAGCTGGTCCAGCAGCCGCTGAAGCATGGTCTCCTGTTCCTGGGTCTCCAGCTGGTTGGGACCGTACCGCTCCAGCCTGGAGGCGCTCTCGGCTCCGGACAGGCCTCTTTCTCGGTCACTGTCGAGCTCCCTTAGGGTCTCTTCTTCGGTGAGGCTGTACCACTGTTTCATTTTAACGTTTTCCCGTCCTTTGTCGTCTTGTCCTTTGGAGTTTTGTGGGACTTTGTCAAAACTTTGGCCACCGCTGCTGACGAGGCAGCAACCCAAAAGAGTCGGCTCACCTCCCTGGAGGCTTCCGGGCCCCCAAACAAAAAAAGCCCGAAACCAAAGACCTGTTCAGTCCAGCCTCAAGTGCGGGGCTGGACTGAACAGGTCTCTGCGCTTCGGACGATCCCGGTCTGCACACCAGGGCGCAAACGTGATGACGAGGTCGCCTCATGGCCCTGCCATGATGCATACTCCCCTATTCGCGATTCAAAAAGCCACAGCGTTGCTATGGGATGTATGCATTTTATCGCAAAATCAAAGTAAGGTCAATGGCCCGAGAGAACTATCTCGGCGAGAAGCTGTAGGGTGGCGCCAGTAGGACCGGGGCTGGTCCTGCCAAAGGGGCAGCAAAAAAGCACCTTTCCCTGGGGGATCGCATCCGGGGAAGGCGCTCTTGGGACCTTGAAAGCCCATCGAAAGCGGCTCGACGTCGACGAAGCCTCGGCCGGGGCCGCGTTCTTTCGTGGCTTCCCTAGTTGTAATTCGGCTGGGGCAGCTGCGGGGTTCCTTCGGCGGCCTTACAGTGGGGACATAGGCCGATCAGCGTCAGCCGGTAGTCCTCGATGTGGCAGTCCGACGGGAAGACGTCGAGCCTCAGGGGGTCGTCGCTGGGCCAAAGGTCCTCTATCTGGCCACATTTGCGGCAGCAGAGGTGAAGGTGCCTCTGGCGGCGAGCCTCGTAGTGGGCCGGACCGCTACCGGTGTCCTCCAGCTTCAGGGCTAGCCCGGCCTCGCATAGCTGGTCCAGGTTGCGGTAGACGGTGCCCAGGCTGATAGCCGGGATATGCTGGCGCACGGAGTGGAAGATCTCCTCTGCCGTGGGATGGTAATTCTCCTGGGTCAGCAATTCCAAAATGGCTTCTCGCTGTTTTGAACGTCGCTGAATCATGGCGTCCCCTCCCTCTCGCGTTCGCTGGGAACCGAAACGACACCAAGCGGCGCTGGCCCCAGTGGAGCCCGCGCCGCAGAAAGCCTTTTTCGCAGCTCTAACGCCGGAAAGGCCCTTAGATCTTGCCCACCAGGTCCTTACCGGGGGTGATGCCCTCGTCGCCGGGGACCCAACTGGCGGGGCAGACCTGGCCGTACTGGGCTGTGAACTTGGCAGCCCGGAGCTTCCGCAACAGCTCCTGGGCGTTGCGGCCGATGCCCAGGTCGTGGATCTCGATGGTCTTCAGCCGACCCTGGGGATCGATCAGGAAGGTGCCCCGCAGCGCCTGACCAGCGTCGTCAATGTAGACGCCGAAGGCCTTGGCCAGCTTGCCGGTGGGATCGGCCAGCATGGGGAACTTGATCTTGGCGATGGTGGGCGAGGCGTCGTGCCAGGCCATGTGGACGTACTCGGTGTCGGTACTGACGCTGAAGACCTCGGCGCCCTCCTTCTGGAACTCCTCGTAGTACTCGGCCATCTCGCCCAGCTCGGTGGGGCAGACGAAGGTGAAGTCGGCGGGATAGAAGAAGAGGATCCTCCACTTGCCGTCGTAGTCGGCGAAGTTCACTTCCTTGAAGTCTCCTTCGTGATAGGCCATCACCTTAAAGTTCTCAACTACGTCGTCGATCTTGTACATAACTCAGTCCTCCCGTGCTTTAGTGATAAGAACCATTATCATTTGTTGGTCTGATTATAGCAGACCAAAATACCCATGTAAAGACCCTTTTCGCGATCTCCCCAGAAACTTCTCGACCCCTTCCGAGGGGTCGAGGGGCTTTTCATAGACAACAGGAATAGTTTTATAGCTGAATTGTTATAAATCGATCTAATTTAGGGGGTTTTGAAGCTGGCGGTGATCCTATATAATCCAAAGTCGAGATAAACGAATTTCTTCGGGAACTGCCTTTTTGAGATTAGGACATCTCGGCGCTGGGTGCGCCGAATTAAGGAGATGGGTTCGCAATGATCAACGACGAGTCTCTGGACCATTTGACCGGTGCACTGGTGGAGTTCTGTGAGCGTTTCAACGGATGGGAGGGCGCTGTGGCCAAACTGGGGCATCTGTCGCTGCCCCAACTTCGAACGATCTGCGTGATCGGCCGCAACGCCGATATCAGGATGAAGGACATTGCCGATCGCATGGAATTGACCACCGGGACGGTGACGGTGATGATCGATCGCCTCCAGGAGATGGGGCTGGTGGAGCGTCGCCGCAACGAAAGCGACCGCCGATCCTACAAGATAGTGCTGTCCGAGAAGGGGCGAAGGTACTACGACGAACACCGGATACGCCAAAAGGAGCTGATGCGCAAGATGGCGCTGAAACTCTCCGACGACGACCGCCAGAGCTGCCAGAGGATCCTAGAGAACTTTTTGCTCTGCCTATAGGGCCAGCGGCGATAGGAAACGATAGAAGGCGCCCTCCCGGGATCGCTTGGATCGCGACGAATTCCCGGCCTGAGGCCTCGGGAGGGGATGCTTTGCTTTATAATAGCTCTTGTAATTTAGGAGGGGAGCGACAGCTCTGAGTTTTTGCAGCTGAAGGAGCATGACCATGGGTAAATTCGTGAAATGGCAGGTGGCTATCTACGCCGTTCTGGCGGCCTGGGCCGGGGCGACCATCGTCCTGGGCGGCATGTTCGGCACCGTGAAGGCCATGTTGATCTTTCCTCCGGTGGTGGCCTCGTTTTGCCTGATCACAGCCCTCTATGGCCTCTGGAGCCGCAGGGTCTCCCGCCTCGCTGCGTCGCTCAACGGGGTCATGCTGGTCTTGGGCGGAGTACTGACTTCGCCCGTCAACGACCAGAGCTTCTTCGGCCAGGTGGTCCTCTGGGCCTTGACCTTAACGGTGGTCTGTTCTCTGCTGCCGGGGTGGTGCGCCCAGAGGGGCCTGGGCAGCTTTGGCCGGAGGCGTTTCCTGGGAGGCTTGCTCTGGGCAGTCGCCGCGGTGGTGTCCTTGGGAGTGGGAGGCTATGGCCTGGCGGCCTGGCTTTCCACGCTGCCCGGCAGCCCACTGCCCATGGAGGCCTTCTACCACAGTGGTCCCGAGACCGAGGCCTTTCTGGAACCCAAGAGCCTAGAAGGCCAATGGAGGCTCTGGGACCTGCGGGAGCAACGGCCCTTTACCGGCACGGCCCGGATACTGGCGCCTCAGCTCCGGCTCAACCCTCTGCCGCGCCGGGTCATGGGCTTGGCCTGTTTCCAAGAGGGTTTCAGACTGGGCCAGTCGGTGGCGCCGCTGAGGTACCAGAGGGCCGGCTATTCCATCGCCTCGCCGGAAGGCCCCTTTTCCCCGCCGCTGTTGCACCGCCGGTATCGAGCGGTCTTAGAGGCCCATATCGATGGCTGGGGCCGGTACTGCGCCTTTGAGACGGCGACCCCCGACGGACGCCGCGGCGTGGTGGTGGTCTTTGTGGATCGAGAGGGGCGGCTGAATCGTTGGCGGATCAATTACCACAGGGGGACCGAAGTGGTGTCCCAGATCTTCCCCAGCCGCATGGAGCCCCAGGGAGGCTGGATCAACGGTAGGCCAGCGGCGGCCTTTGACGGCCTGGGCTTTCCCCTCGACGACGGCCTGGCCAAGCGCCAGCCCTGGCGGGCCGGCGATTTCCTGGCCCAACCCCTGGAGGACCTGGTGTGGACGCGCCGCAGCCTCGACGAGGACCTGATTCAACAGTTCACAGCTCCGGAGACACCCGGACTGTTGCCGCGCTACCACGGCTGGGGCGATAGGCCGACGCTGGAAAACCTTTTGATCGCCGCCGGTATTGATGAATCCCAGGAGGTGGCGGTCTGGATCGCCTCCAGTCAAGGGCGACGCCTTTTGACGGCGCAGGAGCGGGAGCTGGTGGAGCGAGGCCTCTCGGCGGCCAGGCTAGGCACTACGGTGCTGGATCCCAGGCCCTGGGCGCCGGAGCTTTTCCCCAGCCGCTTCGAGTTCGAGGCCTCGGGACGTCGGCTGGTGTTGTTCTGGCGGGATGGTCGGTTCTTCTGCGACGACGGCCTCTATCTGTTATCTTTAGAGGACGCCGCCGAAGACCTGAAAGGCTCTATGGAGGACCTGGTTCGGAGCTGGCTCACAGGAGAATGACGTTGCCGGTGGACCTTTGGGCCGTTAGTTGTTACAATATTATCTCTCATCAATATATTTGACTTGCCCCGGAGTTTTGGGGTAGCCAACTGGCGAACCGCCACAGTAAGGCCGTAAAGGAGTTGAGACCAATGGCGTTGCATCCTATTTTGGAAACCCTCAAGCCCCTGGTCAAGGGCCTGTCTCTGGCCCTGGGGCCCGATTGCGAGGTGGTGCTCCACGATATCAGTAACTCCGAGCATACCATCGTCGCCATAGAAAACGGCCACATCAGCGGTCGGGCCGTGGGAGCTCCCGCCTCGGAGTATGCTCTGGAGATGCTACACCACGCCAAGGAGTCCGAGGCCGATCGGCCCTATATATGCAACTTTTTAACTCGCACTGCCGATGGGAAGCCCATCCGCTCCAGCACCCTATACCTGCGGGACCAGGATGGGAACATTGTGGGGTACCTCTGCATCAACTACGACATGACCAGGGCCGAGATCGCTAAGCAGCTGGCCAAATCTCTGACGGCCATCGACGACGAAGAAGCCCCGGAGACCCCGTCATCGCTGGGCGCCGACATCCTGGAGCACAACCTCCAGCTGATTCGCAACCATGCCCGTAAGCCCCTGCACCTCTGCAGCAAGGCCGAGAACCTGGAGCTGATCCGGGCCCTGGACGACGAGGGCTTCTTCCTGCTCAAGGGCGCCGTAGAGAGCTACGCCAAGGAAGCCGGCAAGACCAAGTACACCATCTACCTATACCTCCGGGAGGTCCGCAAGGCCAAGGGCCTGGAGGGCAAGTCTTAGTGTGGCCTTGACGCCTTCGAAGGAGCTCCCAAAAAGCTAAACTCCCCCTGCGGCGAAGCCACGAAAAGGGCGGCCTTTAACGGAATCGTTAAAGGCCGCCCTTTTCGTAGAGCTAGATCAGGCCGTAATGGCCCAGCCGGCGGGCCACTTCGTCCTTACCCAGGAGCTCCACGATCTCGAAGATGCCAGGGCTCACCTTATAGCCGGTGAGGCACCACCGCAGTGGCATGGCCACTTCCTTGAGCTTTAGGTCGTGGCTCTCGCACCACTGCCTGGCGAAGGGCTCCATGGCCGAGGCCTCCCAGGTCTCCAGCTTCAGTAACTCCCGATAGAATCCCCGGAGCCGGGTCTTTTGGTCCTCGGTCATGTCGCTTCCGTCGTAGCGGGCCTTGACGGGGTTGAAGCCCACGAAGTAATCCGAAAAGTCGGCCAGCTCCTTGACGGTCTTTCCCCGGCCGCCCATGAGGTCGAAGGCCTTGTCCAGATAGGCCATGTCCAGCCCCGAGACGTCGATGCCCTGGGCCTCCCAGAAGGGCTTGGCCAGTTCCAGCTTGGTCTGGGAGGGCAGAGCCAGGATATGGCCCTGGTTGACATGGTTCAGCTTGTCGAAGTCGAACACCGATGGCTTGCGGTTGATGTCGCCCAGCTGGAACTCCTGGACGGCCAGATCGCGATCGAAGATCTCCCGGTCCCCCTTGGGAGCCCAGCCCAGTAGCGACAGGAAGTTGAAGATAGCCTCGGGCAGATAGCCCATGTCCCTGTACTCGTAGACACTGGTAGCGCCGTGGCGTTTGGAGAGCTTTTTCTTGTCCTTGCCCAGGATCATGGGCAAGTGGGCGAACACCGGCTGGGGCCACCCCAGGGCCTGGTAGAGCAGCACCTGTTTAGGAGTGTTGGAGATGTGGTCCTCGCCGCGGATCACGTGGCTGATCTCCATCAGGTGGTCGTCCACCACCACGGCGTAGTTGTAGGTGGGGAATCCGTCGCTTTTGATCAGCACGATGTCCTTCATCTGGCCGGTGCGGCCGTCAATGAGGGAGTCGCTGATCACCGAGATTCGGCCGTAGACCTGGTCGTCGAAGCCGATGTCCAGCCCCAGGGGCACCCTGTAGATAATGGCGTTGCCCTCGGCATAGGCCTTGCCCTCGTCCAGGAGCTGCTGGGCGTAGCGGCGGTAGAGCTCCAGCCGCTCGGTCTGGCGATAGGGGCCGTAGGAGCCGCCCACGTCGGGGCCCTCGTCCCAGTCCAGGTTGAGCCACCGCATCCCCGACATGATGGTCTCCTCGTATTGGGCGGTGGAGCGCTCCCGGTCGGTGTCCTCGATGCGCAGGATAAAGGTGCCTCCGCAGTGCCGGGCCCAGAGCCAGTTGAACAGTGCCGTGTGGGCGCCGCCGATATGGAGGGCGCCGGTGGGACTGGGGGCGAAACGAACTCTGACGTTGGACATTGGAAAAGTGCCTCCTTATACTTGAGCGGTGCCAAGGAAGGTAGAATAGACGAAAGATACTTTTGGGCCATTATACCCGTTTCGCGGAGGTATGAAAATGTCGCAGAAGAGGATTCTCCTGGTAGACGGCCACGGCATCGCCTTTAGGGCCTTTTACGCCCTGCCGCCCCTTTCGTCGGCGTCGGGAGTGCCTACCAACGCCCTTGTGGGCTTCGGCAACATCCTGGGCCGGGCCAGGAAGGACTGGAATCCCCAGGGGATTTACGTGGCCTTCGACGCCAAGGGCGCCACCTTCCGCCACCGGCTCTACGGGGACTACAAAGCCACCCGAAAGCCAACGCCCCAGGATTTTTCCGTCCAGGTGCCGCTGCTGCAGCAGATGCTGACCCTGGCCGGGATCCCCTTGATGATTCGCCAGGGAGTTGAAGCCGACGACCTGTTGGGATCAGCGGCGGTGCAGCTAGCCGCAGCCGGCAAGGAAGTGCTGATTCTCACCTCCGATAAGGACATCCTGCAGGTCCTGCGGCCCGGCGTAATGGTGCTGCGGCCCCAGAAGGGTCGGACGCCCTTCCAGGCGGTGGATCACCGGTCCTTTCAGGAGGACTTCGGCTTTCCTCCCGAGACCATGGTGGACTACCTGGCCCTGACCGGCGACAGCGTGGACAACATCCCTGGCATCGACGGCGTCGGAGACAAGACAGCCCGCCGCCTTTTGGGGCAGTACGGCTCCATCGAGTCTATCCTAGCCCACAGCGGCGACCTCACGCCGGCGCTGCGCAAAAAGGTCCAGGACCAGGGAGCCCTGGCCCTGGAGAACCGCCAGCTGACTCGGCTGAAGTGCGATGAGGACCTGACCGCCTTTTTCGAGGCGCCAGCGGTCCCTGACCGAGCTGGCCTGGAGGCCTTTTGCGCCGGCTTGGATATCAACGTAAAAATGGTCTCGGAGCTGTTGGACCCTCCGGCTCAGGTCTCGGGTCAGGAGCGGCAGACTTGGGAGGCGGCGGACCCTGGGGAGCCTCAGGCTATCGTCGAGACGGTGCTGGAACTCCATCCCGATCCCACCGATCGGCTGCCTCTGTCGACGCTATTGGAGGCGCCTCGGCTGGCCTTGGATCTGGCACTGGATGGGTCGCAGCGGGTCAGCCTCTGTTCCTCCAGCGGCTGCTGGTGGGAGGGAAGCGCCGACGAGGTCCTGGCCTCGCTGGATAAGGTGATGGCTCGTCAGGTGCTCTGCTCCGACGCCAAGGCCTTCTGTTCCCTCATGGAGCGACCCCAGTGGGGGGCCCTGTGGGACCTCAAGACGGCCCACTATCTGCTCCATCCTGACCTGGAAGGACACGACCTGGCGGCTCTGACTGAGCTGGAGTTCTCGCCGGAGCGGACGCTCCATCTCTTCGGCCTGAGGGAGCGGCTGGACGCCAGCCTGGAGGAGCTGGGGTTGATTTCGTTGTGGCAGCGCATCGACGGCCCCCTGATCCCGGTGCTGGTGGCCATGGAGCGCCAGGGGATCCGGCTGGACCGAGCCGCCATGGACCAGGTGGCCCAGGAGCTCCAGGAGGCCATGGACGCCGCTGCCGCCGGCATCGTCGAGGCCGCCGGCGGGCCCATCAACCCCAACTCGCCCAAGCAGGTAGGGGAGCTGCTCTTCGAAAAGCTCAAGCTGCCGGCCCTCAAAAAGACCAAGACCGGCTATTCCACCGATACCTCGGTGCTGGAACAGCTGGATCAGCTCTGGGGCTCCCAATGCAGCGTGCCGCGGCTGATCCTGGATCATCGGGAGCTGGCCAAGATGCTCAGCGGCTTCGCCCAGCCCCTAACGGCCGCCGCCGACCGGGAGGGGATCATCCACGGCACCTTCGAGGCCCAGACCACCGGCACGGGGCGGCTCAGCTGCCGGGACCCCAACCTCCAGAACCTGCCTACCTACAGCCTCTGGGGCGACAGGATCCGCCACTGTCTCAAGCCCCGACAGGAAGGACACTGCTTCGTCGCCGCCGATTACTCCCAGATCGAGCTGCGGGTGCTGGCCCACATCTGCGGCGATCCCCGGCTGTTGGAGATCTTCCGCAGCGACCGGGACATCCACACCGAGACGGCCTCGGCGGTCTTCGCCGTCCCGGCCCAGGAGGTCACTAAGGAGCAGCGCCGGGCCGCCAAAACCGTCAGCTTCGGCCTGCTCTACGGCATGGGCGCCTTCGGCTTGGCGGCACGACTGGGGGTGGATCGCTACCGGGCCCAGGAGATCGTGGACGCCTACTTTAGGGCCCTGCCGGGGGTGAGGGAATACGTGGAGTCCAGCTATCGCCAGGCCCGGGAACGGGGTTACACCCAGACCCTTTTCGGCCGGATCCGTCCCCTGGGGGAAGTGGCCACTGGCAACGCCGCCGACAGGGGCCATCTCAAGCGGGTAGCCGTCAACGCCCCCATCCAAGGCACCGCAGCGGACATCACCAAAATAGCCATGATCGACGTGGCCCGCCGTTTCGACGGCCGAGATGTCCACATGGTGCTCCAGGTCCACGACTCCATCGTCTGCGACTGCCTCAGCGAAGAGGCTCCCCAGGTGGCCAGGGAGCTCTCGGAGGTGATGACCCGGGCCGTAGATCTCTCGGTGCCCCTGAAGACCGAATCGAAGAGCGGCCCCACTCTGGCCAAGATCTGACGCCGCTCTCAGCGGTTCTTCGGGGTTGCAATTGGCGGCCCTTGCGGCGATAATGGCCGGGAACGGCTTCCCCTGCCGCCGCTTCCGGCGGCTCAGCCAGGAAAGGAGTAGGTACCGGTGATCCTCAGCACCCTGCGCACCCAGATCAAGTGGATTTTGGCCGTCTTTCTAGTGGTATTTGTCCTGTCCATAGGTTTGACCTACGATTTCGGCGGTGGAAGCTCCGATTCCGACGGTTCCCGGGGTGACTACGCCGTGGCCCGCATCGACGGTCGAGAGCTGCGGCTCAGCCACCTCTACGCGGAGTTGCGCAATTACCTGGAAAACACCGGCGTCAGGGACCTCAAGGAAGAGGACCTGCCCGGGGTCTATCAGATCATCCTGAACAACATCGTCACCTCCAAGGCCGTCAACGACGAGGTCCGGCGGCTGAAGATATCGGCCTCCGACGAGGAAGTGGAGGCCCGGCTCAAGGTCGAAGAGGCCCGCTACATCACCAGGGAGAACTTCCAGCGGACCCTGCAGCTTCAGGGCGTCACCCTGGACCAGGTCCGGGCCAGCATCGCCCAGGAACTGGCGGTGTCTAAGCTGTTGGACAGCGCCACCGCCGCGGTGACGGTTTCCGACGAGGAAGTCCGGAGCTTCTACGACGCCGTTAAAGACCTGCCCTTCCTGGGGCTCTCCCACGCCGCAGGAATCCACGCCGACGTGGCACGGTTACGGACCGCCCAGGCCGGAGAGGCGCTGGTGCAGGCCCTGAAGGACGGCGCCAGCTGGGACGACGCCGTCAAGGCCCTGCCCCAGGAGGATCTTATCTCGTCGACGCCGGCCGACAACCCGGCTCACTTCTCCGAAAGCGAGATGACCGGGGTCTATGGGTTCATCGGAGAACTGACCGACGGCGAAGTGGCCGGACCCCAAGAGATGGCCAGCGACAACTTTATGGTGGTCCGCCGCGTCAAGGCTGTCGAGGCCTCGGTGACGCCCTTCGAGGAGGTCCAGGAACTGCTTCGCCAGGAACTCCTGGCCGAGCGCCGCCAGGAGGAGACAAACAAATACCTGGCAAGTCTGGTCAACAACGTCAGAGTGGAGATCCTGGCCCCCGATCTGTTCCCCCAGGAATCCGAAGCCCAGGCTGAAGCTCCCCAGCCCGCAGCTGAAGCAGGAGCCGAAGAAGGATCCGAAGCGGAAACCCAGGAAGCTCCTGCCGAGACCGAGGTTCCCCAGTCCGAAGGCGAAGGCGCCTCCGAGGCCGAGACGGTAGCGCCCCAAGAGGTTCCTGCTCAGGCCGAAGCCGAAGCCGAGGCCGGAACCGCCGACCAGGAGCCCCAGGAGGAATCCTCCCAGAACTGACCCTTCCCGGCAGCAAAGCCTAGGGACGCTAGGAGGGCCAGGGAACGGCCTTGACAGATGGACCCTGCCAGCGTAGAATTCACACGTTCCCTTGACGCGGAGAGATGGCCGAGTGGTCGAAGGCGCACGCCTGCTAAGTGTGTGATCCACTATGGATCCGAGGGTTCAAATCCCTCTCTCTCCGCCATTTATGGGCGCCAGTAGCTCAGCTGGATAGAGCATTTGGCTACGGACCAAAAGGTCGTGGGTTCGAATCCTGCCTGGCGCGCCA
>CAZCKP010000024.1:0-14084 GCA_964499295.1 uncultured Synergistaceae bacterium
TGTACTCCAAGCCGTTGACGCCGTTGCCACCGGTGACGTTGATGATCTCCACTTCAACGCCCAGGATGTCCTTCAGGAGCATAGCCATGGGGCGCAGGGTCGTGTCAGCTCCGCCACCGACACCCCAGGGGCAAACGATATCGATCTTCCGCTCGAACTTCCAGTCCTGAGCCATCCCAGGAGCCGCCAGGGAGAGGATCGTCGCTGCCGACAAAATCGCACAAAGCCACTTCTTCATCGCTACTCCTCCTTCTTATGGGTGAGACTCTTACACCTTTTTTAATCTACCGGCCAGGAGGGCAAAAAGCAAATATTAAAAAGACTATGTCTTGCATAGGCCACCAATTATGACTAAAATAAAAAACATACCTCGGTCGCCTAAGGAGGACTCTATGAACCTCAAGCATGCCCAGTACGTCCTGACGATCCTCGAAGAGGGCAATATCACCTCGGCCGCCAAGAGGCTCCACATTTCCCAGCCCTCTATGAGCCAGACCTTGAAGGCCATCGAAGAGGACCTGGGAGTCCCCATTTTCTTCCGTCAAAACCGCGGGCTCAACCTGACCTACGCCGGACAGAAGTACGTCGAGGCCGTCCGGGAAACCCTCGCCATAGAGGAAAACCTTCACCGGCTCATCATGGAGCTGAAGCAGGAGACCCGCGGGCTGGTACGCATCGGCATCTCCGCCCAAAGAAACATCAGCCTGATGCCCCAGATGCTCCCAATTTTCATCGAAAAATACCCTATGGTCCAAGTGGAGCTCATCGAGATGCCGTCAAAAAACCTGGAGAACCTGGTGGAGACCGACAAGTGCGACGTGGCCTTTATCACCACCATGCCCAAGCACAACCACATTGAGTACCGGCTGATCGAAAACGAGCAAATCGTCCTGATGGCCTCCCAGGAGACTCAATTCGCCAAGTCCCGCCCCGAGCCCTGTCTGGTGGAGCTCAGCGAGGCCGAAGAAGAGCCCTTCGTCAACCTCACACCGGAGCACAGCGTCCGCACCATCCAGGAACGGCTCTGCGGACTGCTCCAGTTCGAGCCCCGGGTGCTCTTGGAGACCACTAGCATGGAGGCGGCCAAGATGATCGCCGCTAAGTCCAGGGGCCTCATGGTCTGCCCCTACTGCCACATCAGCGGCAACATCATCCTGGAACAGCTCACCAAGTCCTATCCCCTGAACTGTCACGGCTTCGAGCGCCATTTCTACTTTTGCTACCGCAAAAAAGCCCATCTTACCCGCTACATGGAGGAGCTCTTTTTGATCGCCAAACAGTGCTGCCGCGATCACATCCTCCCCACAGGATAAAAAAAGCTCCCGCGATCCCGCGGCTGATTGCGCCAGATCCAAAGACAGAGCCTCCAGAGGCGATCTGGAGGCTCTGTCCCTTTTTAGATAGCTATTGCTAGTCTCGCCACTCTCCTAGGGGGAGCGATTACTCGGCCTGGACGGTCACCGTCAGGGGTTCCGCCGCGGCCAGGCTCTTGTAGACGGCGTAGCGCCGCTTGGCGGCGGCTTCGGCCTTCTGGAAGAGCTCCTCGGCCATTTCGGGGTTGCTCTTCAGCAGCGACGAGTACCGCACTTCGCCCATCAGGAAGTCCCGGAAGGAGGCCTTGGGCTCCTTGGAGTCCAGGACGAAGGGGTTCTTGCCCTGCTCCTCCAGCATAGGGTTGTAGCGGTAGAGGTGCCAGTAGCCGGCCTCAACAGCCTTCTTGGCTTCCTCCTGGGACTTGCCCATGCCACTCTGGATGCCGTGGGCGATGCAGGGCGCGTAGGCGATGACCAGCGAGGGACCGTCGTAGGCCTCGGCCTCGATCAGTGCCTTCATGAGCTGGTTCTTGTCGGAGCCCATGGACACCTGGGCCACGTAGACGTAGCCGTAGGTCATGGCGATGCGCCCCAAGTCCTTCTTGGTGATCTTCTTGCCCGTGGCGGCGAACTGAGCCACCGCGGCCACAGGAGTGGACTTGGAGGACTGACCGCCGGTGTTGGAGTACACCTCAGTGTCAAAAACCAACACGTTGACGTTCTCCCCTGAGGCCAGCACGTGGTCCAGGCCACCGAAGCCAATGTCGTAGGCCCAGCCGTCACCACCGAAGATCCATACGGACTTCTTGACCAGGTAGTCCGACAGATCGGCGACCTTGGCCAGCTTGGCGTTGCAGCAGTCGCAGCCCAGGTCAGTACCCAGGATAGCGTAGACGGCCTCGGCAGCAGCCTTGGAGCCATCGCCGTCATCGCGAAGATCATACCAGCCCTGAAGGGCGCTGCGGACCTCTTCGGGGAGGTTCTGGGACTGGAGCAGATCCTCCACCACTGCCGTCAGCTCGTTGCGGCTGTTCTTGACCGACAGGGCCATGCCGTAGCCATACTCGGCGTTGTCCTCGAAGAGGGAGTTGGCCCAGGCCGGTCCCTGGCCCTTGGCGTTGGTGCAGTAGGGCGTGCTGGGTGCCGAACCGCCCCAGATGGAGGAGCAACCGGTGGCGTTGGCAATGATCATCCGATCACCGAAGAGCTGGGTTACCAGCTTGGCGTAGGGCGTCTCGCCGCAACCGGAACAGGCTCCGGAGAATTCCAGATAGGGCTGGGCGAACTGGCTGCCCTTCACGGTCTTGACGTTGACCAGCCCCGACTTGTCGGTGGCGGTCATGGCGAAATCCCAGTTGGTGCTCTCGGCCACCTGGGAGGCCAGAGGCTTCATCTCCAGGGCCTTGACGGGGCAGATGTCGGCGCAGTTGCCGCAACCCAGGCAGTCCAGAGGGCTGACCTGGATACGGAACTTCAGGCCGGCTAGCTCTTTGCCCTTGGCCTCTAGTGCATGGAAGGCCTCGGGGGCCGCCGCCATCTCAGCGTCGTCCAGCAGCACTGGGCGAATGGTGGCGTGGGGGCAGACCATGGCACACTGGTTGCACTGGATGCACTTGTCCTGCTGCCACTCCGGCACCAGCACGGCCACACCCCGCTTCTCGTAGGCCGATGTGCCGCTGGGCAAGCGACCATCCTCGATGCCCAGGAAGGTGCTCACCGGCAGCTTGTCGCCGGCCTGGGCGTTCATGGGATCGCAAACTTCGCGGATGAAATCGGGACGGTCGGCGCTGCAGGCGCCGTCGCAGCAATCATCGTCGACGGCGTCGGCCCAGGAGGCCGGGACGTCAATGGCGATCAGGGCGTCGCCACCGCGATCCACCGCCGCGTCGTTGAGAGCTACCACCTGCTCGCCCTTGCGACCGTAGGTGTGCAGGTTGGCCTCCTTCATATACTTGACGGCGTCCTCGTAGGGAATCACGTTGGCCAGCTTGAAGAAGGCCGACATCATGATCATGTTGGTGCGATTGCCCAAACCCAGCTCCTGGGCAATGTCCACGCCATCGAGGAGGTAGAACTTGATATCGTTCTGGGCGATATAGCGCTTCACCGAGGCGGGCAGATGGGCCTCCAGGGACTCCATGTCGGTCCACTGGGTGTTCAGCAGGAAGGTGCCGCCCTTGCGAAGGCCACCCAGGACGTCGTAGAGGTTCAAGTACTCCTGCTTGTGGCAGGCCACGAAGTCGGCGTCGGAGATCAGGTAGGTGGAGGTGATGGGCTCCTTGCCGAAACGCAGGTGGGAGATGGTGACGCCGCCGGACTTCTTAGAGTCGTAGGAGAAATAGCCCTGGGCGTAGAGATCGGTGTTGTCACCGATGATCTTGATAGCGTTCTTGTTAGCGCCCACGGTACCGTCGGAACCGATGCCCCAGAACTTGCAGCGGATGGTCCCCTGGGGAGCGGTGTTAATCTCTTCCAGCACCGGTAGAGAACGATGGGTCACGTCGTCGTCGATGCCGATGGTGAAGTGGTTCATGGGCTTGTAGGACTTGAGGTTATCAAAGACGGCCTTGATCTGGGCGGGGGTGGTGTCCTTGGAACCCAAGCCGTAGCGGCCGCCGACGATAACAGGCCGATCGGACTCGGCGTACTCCGAGAAGAGGGAGCACACGTCCTGATAGAGAGGCTCGCCCAGGGCGCCGGGCTCCTTGGTGCGGTCCAGCACGGCGATCTTCTTCGCAGTGGCAGGCAGGACCCGGAAGAAGTACTTGGCCGAGAAGGGACGGTAGAGGTGGACGATCACCAATCCCACCTTCTCGCCCTGGGCCCGAAGGTAGTCCACTACTTCCTTGGCGGTCTGACAAGCCGAACCCATGCAGACCAACACCCGCTCGGCCTCGGGATCGCCGTAGTAGTTAAAGGGATAGTAATCCCGGCCCGTCAGCTGGGAGATCTGGGCCATGTAGTCGGCCACGATCTCCGGTAGTCCATCGTAGAAACGGTTACGAACCTCGTAGGCCTGGAAGAAAATGTCGGGGTTCTGGGCGGTGCCCTTCTGATAGGGATGTTCGGGATTGAGGGCCTCGGCCTTGAACTGGGCGACAGCCTCCCAGTCCACCATCTTGGCCAGATCGTCGTAGTCCAACACCTCGATCTTCTGGATCTCGTGGGACGTGCGGAAGCCGTCGAAGAAGTTCAGGAAGGGAATCCGGCCCTTGATCGCCGAAAGATGGGCCACCGCCGTCAGATCCATGGTCTCCTGGACGCTGGACGACGATAGCATGGCGAAGCCAGTGGCGCGGCAGGCCATGACGTCGCTGTGATCGCCGAAGATCGAAAGGGCGTGACTGGCCACGGCACGGGCGCTGACATCGAAGACGGCAGGAAGGCGCTCGCCGGCGATCTTGTACATGTTGGGCATCATCAACAACAGCCCCTGGGAGGCCGTGAAGGTGGTGGTCAGCGATCCCGCGGTCAAAGAGCCATGGACGGCGCCAGCAGCTCCAGCCTCGGACTGCATCTCGGTGATTTGCAGCACTTTGCCGAAAACGTTCTTTCTCCCCTCGGCAGCCCACTCGTCACAGTTCTCGGCCATCACCGAAGAAGGCGTGATCGGATAGATCGTCGCCACCTCGGTGAAGGCATAGCTGACGTGGGCAGCCGCCATGTTCCCATCCATGGTCTTCCAATGCTTTGCCATGTTGCATTACCCCCTCTGAATTAGTGGAAGTACTCGACTTGTATACCCCATACTTTGGATTTTACAACGAAAAACCCCTCTTTGAAAAGAGGGGTACCCATAGGGAAAAACAGCGCCGAGGGCTCCGCTTTTTGGTCCTTAGGTATAAAAATCGCAACGATCGCAATGATTGCCCCCTCATACACAAATCCTACAGTATTTTGGAATTCCTGGCAAGAGCAATCCCCCCGCCACTGGTGTGACGGAATCGCCCCACCCCATGTTGTCATGATAAACGTAAATTGCAATAACAAGTTGCACAGCCCGAGGCAGAAGTAGGTTCTATCAAGCTGCGAAGATGGCGTCGAGGAACTGGTCAAAGAGCTCCTCGGGCGTTCGATAGCCCAGCTTCTTGCGCGGCCGACCGTTCAACAGGTCTGCGACGATAAGGACCTCTTCGTCGCTGTAGCCCTCTAGGGAAACTCCCTTGGGGAAGAAGGCTCGGAACAAGCCGTTGTGCCGTTCATTTTGGGCTCGCTCCCAAGAGGAGTACGGATGGGCGAAGAACACGCCAGTACCCCAGGCTTCCAGCTTGGCAAACTCGGAGAACTCGCTGCCGTTGTCCACTGTGATGGTCTTGAAGACTCGGGAGAAGTTGTCACCGAACTCCTTCCGCAGCCTCTCCATGGCCTCCATGACGGAGTGGCTGGTTTTGTCGGCGATTCGAAGGGCTATGTAATGGTTCGTCTTCTTCTCCAACAAGGTGAGGATCACCGCCTCCCGGCCCTTTCTCCTGCCGATCATAGTGTCGCCTTCCCAATGACCCTCTTCTTCCCTCAGGGAGGCGATCGCCGGGCGGTCGGAAATGCTGGCCCCGTAGATCCTCTTCCGTTGGCGGATCTTAGGCTTGGGCTTGGAAGCCTTGCGGCCAGTGGCTTCCAGCAGATCCACCGCCTTGATAGGCAACAGGCCCTTCCAGACCCAGTTGTACAGGGTGCGGGTGCAGACCATTTCGGAGGGCTCGAAGAGGCCCAGGAGCTTAGCATAGCCGCAGCATGCGTCCAGGGACCATTTGCGTTCCCTGACCTGCTCCAGGACCCAGCTGATAAATCGGGAACAGCGATGGATCTTCGTCCTTCGATGGCAGGCAGTCCTGTTAGACCTGTAGGTGTCCTGGCCGGCTTGTATCGAGTAGCCTGGCTTCCTCCCCTTTTGGTACGTCCTGGCCGGAGTGCCACGCTTCAACTCGTTCCGAACGGTATTGGGCGAGCATCCCAGGATCCGAGCCGACGCCCTCAGGCCTATCCTCATGGCCCTTAGAGCCCGGATTTCCGCGCGCTCATCCAGCGTGAGGTGAGCTCCCTTCTTGTGTTTTGGCAGATCCGTGGTATAACCTTGGTAGTCCATAGTGATTGCCCTCCCTTGGTGGTGGTTTTGGTGAGACGTTATTCTACCACGGGAAGATCGTCGCTATGGACTTCTTTCTAGCTTCTAACTGTGCAACTTGATATTACAATCGACCCGGTTGTAATTTTTCTCAAATGGTCTATAATGGCCCGCAGAATATAACTTAATAGCCTTAGGGTGCTCTCTTCGCAGAGAGGTAAATTAGGGAATGCGGTGAGAATCCGCAGCTGCCTCGCAACTGTGATGCTTTTTTAAAAGCTAAGCCAGATCGCAGCCCCAAGGCGCGCAACCTTTTTCCGCGATGGGCGGGAAGATGGTATGAGGCCCGTGGCACAACTGCCATAGCGCCTATTATCCCTTTCCGCCCATGGCGGAGAGGGATTTTTTATAGCCTGGCTTTAGCGGGCCGGGCAAGGGGGAGTGACCGATGGTCAATGGAAAAGCCTGGGCATCTCAGCTGGGGCGGATGGCCTTGAGCCTGCTGGGCATCAGCTTTATCACCTTCGCCCTGGTCATGCTTTCGCCTGGCGATCCGGTGCGGCAGATGCTTACGGGCAACGAGGACGTGATCGTCAGCGAGCTGGAGCTGGCAACCCTTCGCGCCGAATTGGGGCTGGACAAGCCCTTTCTGGTCCAGTATCTGCACTGGCTCATGGATGCTCTAAAGGGGGATTTTGGCTTTTCTTATATGGCCCAAAGGCCCGTGGTGGAACAGATGGTCAAGGCCTTTCCCGCCACCATCGCCTTGGCCCTGTCGTCGACGCTGATGATGCTGGTGGTATCGCTGCCCCTGGGCATCTACTGCGCCGTGAGGCGGGGCGGCTTGGTGGACTACCTGATCCGGGGGTCTACCTTTGCGGGCATCGCCATTCCGAATTTCTGGATGGGCCTGATGGTGCTCTGGCTCTTCGGATTGAAGCTCCGCTGGTTCTCCATCGTGGGAGGCACGGTGACACTGAAAAACCTGGTGCTGCCGTCGCTGACTCTGGCGGTGGTCATGGCCGCTAAATACACCCGCCAGGTCCGAGGGGCCGTGCTGGAGGAGCTGAACCAGGACTACGTCACGGGAGCCCGGGCCCGAGGGATGTCGGAGGCCTATATCCTGTGGCGGGAGGTGCTGCCCAACGCCATGCTGCCGCTGGTGACCCTGCTGGGCCTTTCCATAGGCAACCTGCTGGGCGGGGCGGCGGTGGTAGAAATGGTCTTCTCCTGGCCCGGTCTGGGCCAGTTGGCGGTGCAGGCCCTGATCTACCGCGATTTTCAGCTGGTCCAGGCGGTGGTGCTCTGGATGGCCTTGGCCTATATGGTCATAAACAGGTTTGTGGATCTGTCCTATTCCTGGATGGATCCCCGTCTTAGAAAGGCAGGGCGCTGATCATGGAAAAACTTCTCCGGGGCCTTGTGCAAAACAGGACCTTTGCGATCACCAGCGCTCTGGTGTTGTTGCTGCTGCTGGTGGCCGTGGCCGCGCCGCTGTTGGCCCCCTGGGACCCCCTGGAGGCCGTGCTGAGAAACGCCAACCTACCGCCGTCGCCGGAGCACCTCATGGGCACCGACAAGCTGGGCCGGGACTGTCTGAGCCGGATCCTCTACGGCTCCCGCTATTCCCTGGGGTGCGCGCTGCTGCTGGTGTCCATCATTTTCGTGCTGGGCACCGCTTTGGGCGCCGTAGCCGGCTATTGGGGCGGCAGGATCGACGGGCTGATCATGGGCGCCGCCGATATGATGATCTCCTTTCCCGGCATGATTCTGGCCATAGCTGTGGCCGGCATTTTGAGGGGCGGCCTGATCAACGCCACTATCGCCCTTACGCTGGTCTCCTGGTGCAAATACGCCCGGTTGGCCAGGAGCATGACCATGCGCCTCAAGGAACGGGATTTCGTGGCCGCAGCGGTGGTCACCGGCACAAAACCTCTGTCCATCCTGATGCGCCACATCCTGCCCAACGAGCTCCCGCTGTTGGCCATAACGGCGGGCGCCGACATCGGCGTGGTGATCATGGAACTGGCGGGGCTCTCCTTTTTGGGCCTGGGCGCTCCTCCGCCGGCTCCAGAATGGGGGCTCATGCTCAACGAGGGCCGTCAGCAGCTCCAGACAGCCCCTTGGCTGATGGTCTATCCAGGTCTGGCGATTTTCATTTCCGTGGCGATCTTCAATCTCTGGAGCGACGCCCTGCGGGACCTGCTGGACCCCCGGCAGCAGTCCTGATTTTCCGCAACGGCAAAACGGCGCTGCCTATTCGACCAGTTATCGCCCGACGGTCCAGGGCCGGGCAGTTTTTTGAAGGGGCCCAAGGGACCAGCGATTTTTGAGTTTTTAGTCAGTTTTGGTTAGGAGGAAAAGACATGAACAAATCAGCGAAGCTTTTGATCTCCCTGGCTCTGGCGGCGGGAGCTGCGGCGTTGGTGCTCCATCAGACCCAAAGGACGGTCAGCGAGGAGGCTCCTGCCCTGGAGCGGCGGCTGCGGTTCGGCATCTCCGACTTTGCCGACACCCTGGAGCCCACCGACAGCTACAACAGCTGGGGCATTATGCGCTACGGCATCGGGGAGTGTCTGGTCAAGTTCGACCTCTCCATGAGGCTGGAGCCCTGGCTGGCCGAAAGCTGGAGCGTCAGCGACGACGGCCTGACCTGGACCTTTAGGATCGACGATCGGGCCACCTTTTCCAACGGCAAAAAGGTGACGGCCCTGGACGTGGAGCGCACCATCGAGAGGACCCTGGAGAAGTCCTCCCGGGCCAGGGCCATGTTCCAGTACCAGCAGATCAGCTCCCAGGGCCAGGAGATTCAGATCACCACTACCCAACCGGTGCCCACCTTGCCGGGCATTTTGGCGGACCCCCTCTTTATCGTCATCGACAACGACGTGACCGACCGGGACTACGCCAACCAGGGGCCCATCGGCACGGGGCCCTACAGGCTCTTGAGCTTCTCGCCGGCCACAGGTCCCAAGCTGGAGCGGAACCCCTATTACTGGGACGGCGAAGTGCCCTTTGACTTCCTGGACATCCCCATCATCAACGATCCCAACACCCGCGCCATGGCCCTCCAGGCCGGCGAGATCGACATGGCCGTCAATTTGGCCTACGGCGACATGGCCCTTTTCTCGGACCCTGAGGCCTTTAACGTGAGCACCATCGCCTCGCTGCGGGTCACCTTGGCGCAGCTCAACAGCGCCCCGGGCCGGATCCTGAACGATATCAGGGTGCGCCAGGCCCTGCTGTCGTCCCTGGACCGCCAGACCTATTGCGACGTGTTGCTCCACGGCACCTACCTGGCCGGGACCACTCCGATCCCTCCGTCGTTGGACTACGGCTCCGACATCCTCCAGGGCCAGGACCCCAACGGGTACGATCCCGATAGGGCCAGGGCCCTGTTGGCCGAGGCCGGCTGGTCCGACACCGACGGCGACGGATACCTGGAAAAGGAGGGCCGCAAGCTGGAGCTGGATTTCGTGTTCTACAGCAACCGCGCCGAATTGCCCCTCTTCGCCGAGGCCACTCAGTCCGACGCCAAGGCCGTGGGCATCAAGGTGAACCTTCACAACCTGTCCTATCATCTGATCTACGACACCCGAGTCAGCGGCGAATACGACCTGCTGATTTCCAACATCCTGACGGTCCAGTCCGGCGATCCCGAGGCCTACATCAACCTCTACTGGAAGACCAACCGGGAGGGCAGCAACGTGGAAAACGGCAGCGGCTACAGCAACCCCCAGTTTGACGAGCTGAGCGACCAGCTGGCCGTGGAGTTCGATCCTGCCAAACGGCGGGAACTGGTGATGGCCATGCAGAAAATCCTCATCGACGACGGCGCCACGCTGATTTTCGGCTACCCCGAGACCAACATGGTGAGCTCCACCGCCATAGAGGGCGCCCGGATTCAGCCCTGCGACTACTACTGGATCACCACCCACATCAAGCCCGCCCTGGGCCAATAGAAGGGCCCTCTTAGCCCCAGCCCCTGGGGCAATTCACCGGGATTGTAATCCCCTATTTCTGCCCTATTTCTGGAGGAGGAACGGAACATGAACAAATCGGCGAAAATCCTGGCGGTGCTGGCTCTGGTGGCAGGGGCCGCGGCCTTGGCACTGCATCAGACCCAAAGGGCGCCTAGCCCAGAGGCCGCGCCAACGGAGCACCGGCTGCGGTTCGGCAACAGTTTTTTCAACGACACTCTGGAACCCACCGACAACTACAACAGCTGGGGCGTGGTGCGGCTGGGCATCGGCGAATGCCTGACCAAGTTCGACCGGGCCATGAGGCTCCAGCCCTGGCTGGCCGAGAGCTGGAGCGTCAGCGACGACGGCCTGACCTGGACCTTTAGGATCGACGATAGAGCCACCTTTTCCAACGGCAAAAAGGTGACGGCCCTGGACGTGGAGCGCACCATCGCCCGGACCCTGGAGCTGTCGGCCCGGGCCAGAGCCATGTTCCAGTACCAGGAAATCCGCTCCCAGGGCCAGGAGCTCACCATAACTACCGGGCAGCCCGTGGCCACGCTGCCGGGCATCCTGTCGGATCCCCTCTTTCTGATCATCGACAACGACGTGACCGGCCGGGACTACGCCGATGAGGGCCCCATCAGCACGGGCCCCTACCGGCTCAAGGAAATCTCCTCCACCAGGGCCCTGCTGGAGCGGAACCCCCATTACTGGGACGGCGAAGTACCCTTCGACTACGTGGAGTCCCTGGACCTGAGGGATCCTAACACCCGCGCCATGGCCCTCCAGGCCGGTGAGATCGATGTGGCCGTCAATTTGGGCTACGGCGACATGGCCCTTTTCTCCGGCTCCCAGGACTTTAACGTGAGCTCCATCGCTTCGCTGCGGGTGGCCTTGGCCCGTATCAACAGCGCTCCCGGGCGGATACTGAACGACATCAGGGTGCGCCACGCCCTGCTGTCGGCCCTGGACCGCCGGACCTACTGCGAATCGCTGCTCCACGGCACCTATCGGGCCGGAACCACGCCGATCCCGCCCTCGCTGGATTACGGTTCCGACGTCCTCCAGGGCCAGGATCCCAACGGTTACGATCCCGACCGGGCCAGGGCGTTGCTGGCCGAAGCCGGCTGGTCCGACACCGACGGCGACGGGTACCTGGAAAAGGACGGCCGCAAGCTGGAGCTGGACTTTATGTACTACACCGCCAGGGCGGAACTGCCGATCTTCGCCGAGGCCACCCAGTCCGACGCCAAGGCCGTGGGCATCAAGATAAACCTCCACAACGTGGGCGGTCATCTGATGGACCAAGTGGGCCTAGAGGGCCGCTACGACCTGCTGATCTCCAACATCTTGACCATGCAGGCCGGCGATCCCGAGACCTACATCAACCTCTACTGGAAGACCAACAGAGACGGCAGCAATCCCCAAAACGGCAGCGGCTACAGCAACCCCCAGTTTGACGAGCTGAGCGACCGGCTGGCCTCGGAGTTCGAGCCCGCCACGCGCCGGGAGCTGGTGATGGCCATGCAGAAGATCCTGATGGACGACGGGGCCACGCTGATTTTCGGCTATCCCGAGACCAACATGGTGAGCTCCACCGCCATTGAAGGCGTGGAGATTCAGCCCTGCGACTACTACTGGATCACCACCCATATCAGACCTGCCCAAGCCCAATAGTCCGGAGAGGCCCGAGGAACCATGCTTTTGGAAGTAAAAGACCTGGCCGTCAGCTACGGCTCTAAAGCGGCGGTACAGGGAGTGACCTTTTCCCTGGAGCGGGGGCAAGTGCTCTCCATTGTGGGAGAAAGCGGCAGCGGCAAGACCACGGTGATTCGGGCCATTATGGGATGTCTGCCCAGCAGCGGACAGATCAGCGGCGGATCGATGTTCCTCGGCGGTCAGGACCTGAAAAAATGCACCGCCGGTCAATGGCGGGCCCTCAGGGGCCGGGAGATAGCTCTGATCTTTCAGGATAGCTTGGGGGCCATTAACCCTATCCGCACCGTGGGCCAACAGTTTCGGGATTACATCAGGGCCCACGACCGGGGCCTCAGCGCTGGCGAGGCCGACGATCTGGCAAAGGCCATGTTGGAACGGGTCAATCTGCCGGCGCCGGAGCAGATCCTGAAACTCTATCCCTTTGAGCTCTCTGGCGGCATGGGCCAAAGGGTGGGCATCGCCATGGCCATGACCTTCCAGCCCAAGGTGCTGCTGGCCGACGAGCCCACCAGCGCCCTGGACGTGACCACTCAAGTGCAGATCGTGGAGCAGATCATGGACCTCTGCAGGCAGTACAACACGGCGGTGGTCATGGTGACCCACAACCTGGCAGTGGCATCCTACATGTCCGATCAGATCATGGTGATGCGCCAAGGCCAAATGGTGGAGCGAGGCGCCAGGGACCAGGTCATCGAGGCTCCCAGCCATGAGTACACTCGCGAGCTCCTCCAGGCGGTGCCCCAGTTAGGAGGTCAGTCATGGCTGTGACCTATGCTCCCGAAAATACAGTGGTCCTGGAGACAAAATCGCTGACCAAACGGTTTGACCTGGAAGGGGGCCGAAGCCTGACGGCCTTTGAAAACGTGAACCTCCAGGTCCTGAAGGGGGAGACTCTGGGCATCGTAGGCGAAAGCGGCTGCGGCAAGAGCACCCTATTGCGGTCGATCCTGCAGCTCCACCGGCCCACGGCCGGAGAGGTGCTCTTCCAAGGCCAGGACCTGCTGAAGCTGGAAGGCGAGGCCCTGCGCCAGAGCCGCCGTCAGATCCAGATGGTCTTTCAGGACCCCATGGCGGCCTTTAATCCCAAGATGACGGTGCGGGACATCCTCTGCGAGCCCCAGCTGAACTTTCGCTTGATCTCCAAGGCCCAACGGGATCAGCGAGCCGCCGAGCTGCTAGCCATGGTGGAGCTGCCGCCAGACCTGGCATCGCGGTACCCCCACAGCATGAGCGGCGGCCAGCGCCAGCGCTTGGCCATCGCCAGGGCCCTGGCCTTGGAGCCCCAAGTGGTGCTCTGCGACGAGGCCACGTCGTCGCTGGACGTGTCGGTACAGGAGAAGATCTGCCGCCTCTTGGTGCGCCTCCAGAAAGAACTGTCCATTGCCTACGTCTTCGTGTGCCACGACATGGCCCTGGTGGACCAGCTGTGCCACAGCACCGCCGTGATGTACCTGGGGACGGTAGTGGAGGTGCTGCACCACGGCCAATTGAGCCAAAGGGGATTGCACCCCTATACCAAGGCCCTGAAGGCGTCGGTTTTCGAGGTGCGCTGCCGCCCCGGCGAGAGGCTCCAAGCCCTGAAAGGCGAAATCCCCAGCCCCCAGGACATCCCTCCGGGCTGCCCCTTCCAGAGCCGCTGTGCCCATCGCCAGGAAATCTGCCAACGGGAAAAACCGCAGCTGCGAGAACTAGCCCCGGGCCATCAAGTGGCCTGCCACCTGGTCAAGTAACAGTCCTTCTTTAGAGAGCAAACGAAAGGGGCGGAAGGACCAAAAACCTTCCGCCCCGATTGGACCCAGTTAGAACCTCGGCCCTTGAGCTCCCCAGGAGACCAAGGACCTGAAGGATAAAGCTTTGGCAGCCAGCAGCGGTGGACCGCTCCTTGTTCCCGGCTTGGAGCGCCAAGGACTCCCTAGGGCCTAGAGACGGCCCCGCTCCGGGGGGGTAGTAGGCTCCTCGGGATTTACAAATTTTGTGCTTCCTGGGCAATTGTCTTGGCATTCTAGTAAAAACGCCGCCTCTAGG
>CAZCKP010000025.1:0-13938 GCA_964499295.1 uncultured Synergistaceae bacterium
GGGGCCGAGGTCCGAGCTGCCGGCAGCAACCCCCTGTCCACCCAGGACGCCATCTGCGCGGCCCTGGCCGCGTCGGGAGTGGCTGCCTTCAGCCGCCACGGCATGGACGGTGACGAGTACCATCGCTACCTCCAGGAGGCCCTGGCCTTCGGCCCCAGCGTCATCATCGACGACGGCGCCGATCTGTTGGTGACGTTGTTCTCCAAGATGGCCCACCTGGCCCCGGGAGTCACCGGCGCCTCCGAGGAGACCACCTCAGGGGTCAAGCGCCTGAGGGCCATGGAAAAGGAAGGACTTCTAACCTTCCCGGTGATCTCCGTCAACGACGCCCACAGCAAGTACCTCTTCGACAACCGCTACGGTACCGGTCAGTCGGTGTGGGACGGCCTCATGGGCACCACCAACCTTTTGATCGCAGGGAAGACGGTGGTCATCGCTGGATACGGCTGGTGCGGCCGCGGCGCTGCCATGCGAGCCCGGGCCCTGGGCGCCCAGGTGATCGTTACTGAAAAGGATCCCCATCGGGCCTTCGAGGCGGTGATGGACGGCAACAGAGTGATGACCATGGACCAAGCCGCCCCGCTGGGCGACATTTTCCTGACCTTTACAGGTAACGTCCACGTGATCCGGCGACGCCATTTTGCCGCCATGAAGGACGGCGCCCTTTTGGGCAACGCCGGCCACTTTGACGTGGAGATCCACAAGGGAGAGCTCCGGGAACTGGCCATCCAGGTCTTCCAGGCCCGACCCAACGTGGAGACCTTCCTGATGGCCGACGGCCGCCGCTTGAACCTCCTAGGTCAGGGCCGGTTGGTCAATTTGGCCTGCGGCGATGGTCATCCCATCGAGATCATGGACCTGAGCTTCGCCCTGCAGCTGGAATCGGCCATCTACTCTCACCGCCAGGGCCGCCAGACCAAGCCCGGCCTGATGGACGTGCCCCCGGAGATCGACGCCAACGTGATGAAGGTAAAACTGGCCTCCATGGCCATTGAGCTGGAACAGCTCACGGAAGAGCAAATAGCCTACATGAACGATTGGCGAGAGGAATAGCACTGTGGCCCTGGTGCTCAGAGACTTTTACGTCCTCGACGGCTTCAGGGACCGAGCCCAGCGGGCCGATCTGCTGATACAGCGCGGCGAGATCGCTGAGATAGCGCCGCCCTGCAGCCTGGAGGTGCCTATCCAGGGAGAACGGGTCGACGGCAAGGGCCAAAAGCTGCTGCTTCCCGGTTTCGTCAACGCCCATTGCCACGCCGCCATGACCCTGCTGCGGGGCTTGGGCGAGGAACGGCCCCTGATGGAATGGCTGGAGGGGACCATCTGGCCTCTGGAGGCGAAACTGACGGCCTCCCAGGTCTACGACGGCACGGCCGTGGCGGCGCTGGAGATGATCGCCGGCGGCGTCAGTTGCTTTGCCGACATGTACTACCACATGGCCAGCGTCGCCGCGGTGGTGAACCGATTGGGCTGTCGCGGGGCCATCGCCATCGGTGTGGTCAGCCGCGATCCGGAGTTGCTCCGCAGCAGCCTCTACAGGGATTACAGCGATACCCAGGGGCCCCTGATCGTCAACAACCTGGACCCCCACGCCCCCTACACCGTGGGGCTAGAGGCCATGAAGGAGATTGCCGCCTCGGCCAAAGAGCGGGGACTGCCGCTGCAGTTCCACTTTCTCGAGGCGGCCTGGGAGCGGGACTACATCGAAAGGACCTTTGGCCTTTCGCCGTTGCAATACCTGGAGGAGACGGGCCTTCTGGAGCTGGACCACCTGGTGTTGGCCCACGGCGTCCACCTTTTGCCCCAGGAGTTCCAGGCCCTGGCCCGGCCCAACGTGACGGTGGTCCACTGTCCGTCGTCGAACCTCAAGCTGGGCGATGGCGTGGCCGATCTGCCGGCCATGCTGGAGTCGGGTATGTCCGTGGCTCTGGGCACTGACGGAGCCGCCAGCAACAACCGCCTGGACCTCTGGGCGGAGATGCGCCTGGCGGCCTTGCTCCACAAGGGAATCCGCCAGGACTCGACGGCGGTCAAGGCCCAGGAGGCGCTACGGTGCGCCACCTATCAGGGCGCTCAGGCTCTGGGATTTCAGAAGGTAGGCAAAATCCAGCCGGGCTGGGCCGCCGACCTGTCGGTGGTAGACCTGAGGGGGCCCCACTACCTGGGCGTCGATGAGGACAACATGGCAGGATACCTGGTCTACGCCGGGAGCTCCGCTGACGTGGAAAGCCTGCTCTGTCAGGGCCGCTGGATTTATCGGGACCGGCAACTTTTGAGGGCTCCGGCGTCGGAGATCATGGACCGGGCCGCAGCCAGCCGAAGGGAGTTGCTCTCCAGGTCCTAGACTAGGAAAATAGCTAGAGAGGGGAGGGAGTTGACGCAGAAAGTTCTATTCCGCCAGGTGGTGTTCTTGGACTACGAAATCGAGCGAGCATGGCCGGCGGACCTGTTGATCCGGGGCGATAGGATCCACCGAATCGAAGCCCCCGATTCGATAGCTCCCGACGACGCTCAGATCTTCGACGGCGGTGGTGCCGTGGCTCTGCTGCCGGGCTTCGTCAACGGCCACAGCCACCTCTCCATGACCCTGCTGCGGGGACTGGGCGAGAACCTCCCTCTGGACCGGTGGCTGCAGTAGTGCATATGGCCGGTGGAGCGCCATCTGACGCCATCGATGGTCTACGCCGACAGCAGCGCCGACGTGATCGGGACGGTCTGTGCCGGCCAATGGCTCTATCGCGATGGGGCCCTGGTACTCCAGTCCGAGATCGCCATAGCCGGAGAAGCCCGACAAGCCAGGACCTCGCTCTTGCAGGGCCTTCAATAAACCTTTGACAGACGGAGGAAGGAAGCCAATGCAATACCGAAGCAGCAAGGAAATCCGTTCGCTTTTCGTCGACTTCTGGGTCTCCAAGGGATGCCACCACTACAAGAGCTTTTCCCTGGTGCCCGACGATCCTACGTTGCTCTTTACCATCGCCGGTATGGTGCCCTTCAAGAAATACTACCTGGGACTGGAGGAGCCGGAGTTCTCCGGAGCGGTGACGTCCCAGAAGTGCATTCGCACCAACGACATCGAGAACGTGGGCAACACCGCCCGACACCACACCTTTTTCGAGATGCTGGGCAACTTCAGCTGGGGAAGCTACTTCAAGCGGGAATCGCTGCTGTGGGGCTGGGAGTTCCTGACCGAAGTGATCGGCCTCGACGGCAACAGGATGTACGCCACCATTTACAAGGACGACGAGGAAGCCTTCCAGATCTGGACCGACGAGATCGGCCTGCCGCCCCAGCGGGTGATCCGTTGCGGCGAGGAGGAGAACTTCTGGTTCATGGGGCCCCAGGGGCCCTGCGGTCCCGACTCGGAGGTGCTCTACGACCAGGGCGAGGCCTTTTCCTGCGGACCCGATTGTCACCCCGGCTGTGACTGCGACCGGTACCTGGAGATCTGGAACCACGTGTTCACCCAGTACGATCGCCAGAGCGACGGATCCTTCCTGAACCTGCCTCGGAAGAACATCGACACCGGCATGGGCCTGGAGCGGCTGACCTCGTTGGTCCAGGGCGTGACCAACGACTTCGAGACCGATCTGTTCCTGCCGCTGATGGAGGCCGCCGGCAAGCGGGTCGGGGTACACTACGGCGACGGGTCCCAGAGCGACCTGGCCCTGAAGGTCATCGCCGACCATGTCCGGGCGGTGTCCTTTATGATCGCCGACGGGATCCTGCCGGCTAACGACGGTCGGGGCTACGTGTTGCGGCGTCTGTTGCGCCGGGCCTCCCGTTATGGCCGCCTCATCGGCATATCCCAGCCATTCCTGACCGACCTGGTCCCCACAGTGATCCAGGCTATGGGCGACCCCTACCGGGAGCTGATCGAAAATCGCCTGACCATTGAGCAGGTCATAGCCCTGGAGGAGAACCGCTTCGGCCGCACCATAAACCAGGGCATCGAGCTGCTTCAGCAGGAAATCGCCGACCTTCAGCGCTCTAAGACCTCCGTCCTGGACGGATCCCTGGCCTTCCAGCTCTACGACACCTACGGCTTCCCTCTGGAGTTGACCAAGGAGATCTGCGCCGAACAAGGCATTGCCGTGGACGAAGAGCGGTTTAAGTTGGAGATGGAGCAACAGCGGGAGCGGGCCCGAGCCTCTAGCAAGCAACTGGGCGCTCTGATCACCGGCGACGTCCACCGGGAGCTGCTGAACCATCATGGCCCCACGCCATTCCTGGGCTACGACATGGACAGTTGCGCCGCCGAGGTGGTGGCTCTGATCGCCGATGGGCGAGAGGTGCCCGAACTCTCCCAGGGCCAGGAAGGGGAGGTCCTGCTGAGCCAGTCGCCCTTCTACGGCGAGCGAGGCGGCCAAGTGGGTGACACCGGCTTGTTAAGCGCCGATGGAGTTACGGTCCTGGTTCAGGACACGGTCCATCCCGTGGGCGATCTGATTGTCTCTAAGGTGACCGTCACCAAGGGGACTCTGTCGGTGGGCCAGACGGTCCAGGCCTCGGTGGACCATCAGCGCCGCAAGGCCGTGGCCAGAAACCACACCGCCACCCACCTGCTTCACCAGACGCTGTGCCATCTCCTGGGAGGACACGTGAGGCAGAACGGCTCCCTGGTGTCGGAGCAGTTCCTGCGCTTTGACTACACCCACTTCAAGGCCCTGGACCGAGAGCAGATCGAGGAGGTGGAAGTGATGGTCAACGCTGCTGTGATGGCCAACCTGCCGGTGACCACCCAGCTGACCGACATCGAAACCGCCAAGGCCTCGGGTGCCAAGGCCTTGTTCGAAGAGAAATACGGCAACCAGGTACGGGTCGTCTCGGTGGGCGACTTTTCCAGCGAGCTCTGCGGCGGCGTCCACGTGGCTTCCAGCGGCGAGATCGGCCTGGTCAAGATCGTCGGCGAGGAGAGCATCGGCTCCGGCATCCGGCGTATCACCGCCGTGACCGGCGGCAACGCCGTCCGGACCTTCCAGACCATGGCCGCTACGCTGGGAGATCTGTCCCAGAAGCTTTCGGTGCAGCCCCTACGCTTTGTTGAGCGCATCGAGGCCATGGAGCAGGAGAACCGGGAACTGAAAAAGCGCCTCGACGACATGACCCGATCCAAGCTGTCGGGTCAGTTGGACCATATGCTGAAAAAAGAGCCCATCGCCAAAGGGGTGACCCTTTTCAGTGGTCGGGTCGACGGCCAATCCCCAGAGCTCCTGCGGGAGGCCTGCGACCGGATCAAGGACGCCGATCCCGGAGCGGCGCTGCTTTTGATCTCCAAGACCGACGACGACAAGGTCCAGATCCTCTGCATGCTGGGGCAGGAAGCCCAGAAGGCGGGGCTCCACGCCGGATCTATCGTCAAGGCCCTGGCTTCCATCGTCGGCGGTAGCGGCGGCGGCCGTCCCAACATGGCCCAGGCCGGTGGCAAGGACCCCACCAAGATCGACCAGGCCTTGGCGGCTGCTCCTGGGATCCTGTCGGAACTGATGGGGGCTTGAGGTGCCTCGGCTCCTCTGTCTCGACATTGGCACGGCTCGTATCGGCGCTGCCGTCAGCGACCCCCTGGGCTCCTTCGCTCAGGGCCTTGCGGTTTGGGACGCCCAGGGGGACTGGATGGCTGAGCTGAAAAAAGTCCTGGACGGCTACGGGACCAGGAACCTGCTGCTGGGTCTGCCCATCCGAGAGGACGGCTCCGAAGGCCCATCGGCCCAGAGAGTGCGGGCGGTGGCGTCGGAGATCCAGGAAGCCATCGCCGACGTGAAGATTCGATACTGGGACGAGCGCTATTCCACTCGCACCGCCACGGAGGTGCTCCTGCAGGGGGAACTGTCCCGCCGCAAGAGAAAAGGCCACGTGGACAAAGTGGCGGCGGCGGTGATCCTTCAGAGCTACATCGACGCCCAAGGAGTTGAAGACTGGCAGTGACCGAACGGCCTCAAGATCTGGAAAAGCTGACTCCCATGCTGCGCCAGTACTTTTACTGGAAGGAGCGCTATCGGGATTGCGTCCTCTTCTTTCGCATGGGCGATTTCTACGAGTCCTTCTACGACGACGCCAAGCTGATCGCCCAGGAGCTGGATATCGCCCTGACCGCTCGGGACCCCGAGAAGAAGATGCCCATGGCTGGGGTGCCCTACCACTCGGTGGAGCAGTATTTGGCCAAGCTGGTAGACAGGGGCTACAAGGTGGCCATCTGCGAACAGGTCAGCCAGCCCGACGGTCGGGGATTGGTGGATCGGCGGGTGGTGAGGATCGTTACGCCGGGGACCTATCTCCCCGAAGAAGGTGCCGTTCAGGCGTCGTTGGCGGCCCTGACGATCCAGGACAACCTGTGGAACCTGGCGGTGGCGATGCCCAGCTCTCCCCGGGTCCTGGTCGGCCGTTTCCCGCCCCAGGAAGGGCTCTCGGCCTTGGCTTCCTTCGAACCCCGGGAAGTCCTGGTACCCAGCCGAAAAAAGTGGCTCTCCCAATTGGGGCAGGACTGGAAGTGGTCCCTTAGCGAGATGGCCGCCGAGGACTTCGACGCTGTGGCCGGACGGGCCAAACTGTGCCGGCTCTGGGATCTCCAGGGCCTGGAGGGCTTTGGCCTGGCCGATGGGGATCCTCTGATCGGCGTCGCCGCGGCCCTGGTGACCTACCTAGGCGAGACCAGCTTTTCCAAGGCGGGCCATCTTCAGGGCTTAACCCTGATCCGTCCCGAGGGCTTTCTCCACCTGGACCTGAGCACCCAGCGCAATCTGGAGCTCTTCGGCGACGGAGCTACACTCTACAGCTGCCTCAACGGCTGTTGTACTGCCTTCGGCCGGCGTACCCTGAGGGACTGGATCGCCCGGCCCCTCTGCTCAGTCGACGAGATCCAGCAACGCCAGACCACCGTGGCATCTCTGATCGACGCCCCCGAGGACCTGGGAGAACTGAGGGACCTTTTGGGCCGCTGCAAGGACCTGGAGCGCTCCGTTGCCCGGCTGAATCTCCGCAGCGGTTCCCCTCGAGATCTAGCGGCGCTGCGGGACACCTTGGACCTCTATCCCCAGATCTTTCCCCTGGTGAGCGCCAGGTGTCCCCAGGCCCCCTTTCCCGAGCCCCAGGCCTTGGCTCCGCTCCAGGAAGCCCTTTCCCAGGCGCTGGTGGACGCTCCGCCTCGGATCCTGGGCGCGTCGCCGTTGGTGCGGTCGGGGTGGAACCCCGAGCTGGACCAATGGCGCTCCATGTCAGGCCAAGAGGCCCAATGGTTGGAGGACTACGCCCAAAAGGAGCGGGAACGCACCGGCATCTCCAAGCTCAAAGTGGGCTACAACAAGGTTTTCGGCTATTTTATCGAGATTTCCAAGGTCCGCGCCGAGGGAAAGCCCCTCCCTCAGGACTATCAGCGCCGTCAGACTCTGGTCAACTCCGAGCGCTACATCACCCCGGAACTGAAGGCCTACGAGGACCGGAGGATGGAAGCGGACCAGCGCATCCTGGAGCTGGAGGACCGGATCTACGGCGAGCTGGTCGAGGACTGCTGTCGTTACACGGCCCCTCTTCAGGACCTGGGACAGGCTCTGTCCCAGGTCGATGTGCTGGCGGCCTTCGGGGCCATAGCGTTGGAGCGGGGCTACTGTCGTCCCGAGGTGGTCTCCGAGGGGGCCCTGGAGATCCGAGAGGGACGCCATCCCGTGGTGGAGCTGGCCCTGCAGGGCCGGCCCTGTATCCCCAATGACTTGGTGATGGACCGGGAACGCCGTGTCGCCCTGGTTACGGGGCCCAACATGGCGGGAAAGTCCACCTACCTCCGCATGGCCGCCATGATCCAGATCATGGCCCAGATGGGATCCTTTGTCCCCGCCCGGTCGGCCCAATTGCCTCTGATGGACCGGCTTTTCACCCGGATCGGCGCCCGGGACGAACTGGCCCGGGGCAACAGCACCTTTATGGTGGAGATGACCGAAACGGCCAACATCCTCCACAACGTGACGTCTCGTAGCCTGGTGATCCTCGACGAGATTGGCCGGGGGACGGCCACCTACGACGGCATGAGCATCGCCTGGTCGGTGATCGAGTACCTCCACGACCTCTGCGAGGAAAAACCGCTGGTGCTCTTCGCCACCCATTACCACGAATTGACGGCCCTGGAGGAGCGCCTTCCCGGGCTCTTCAACCTCAGCATGGCCGTGGAGGAGCGCCGCGATGGCGTCCAGTTTCTCCATCAGGTCCGGCCGGGAGCCGCCGATCGATCCTACGGAATCGAGGTGGCTAGAATCGCCGGACTGCCCCGGGTGGTGCTGAAACGGGCCCAGGAGATTCTGGAGCGCCTGGAGGAGGATGCCCCGGCTAAAGGTCGCCAGCAGGGCTTTGCTCCGTCGGTGCAGATTGACTTTCTGGATCTCCAGGGCGATGCCCTGATCGACGAGCTGGCGTCGATGGATCCCGACGGGCTATCGCCCAGGTCGGCCCTGGAAAAGCTCTATCGCCTGGTAGAACGGGCAAAGAAGGTGAGATCCTGATGGCTATCCAACGGCTTTCTCCGGAATTGGCCAAGAAGATTGCCGCCGGCGAGGTGGTGGAACGGCCTCTGTCGGTAGTGAAAGAGCTACTGGAAAACAGCATCGACGCTGGCGCCTCCCAGGTTACGGTGGAGCTGGTCCAGGGCGGCAAGGTGCTGATCTCGGTGGCCGACGACGGCTCCGGCATAGCTCCCCAGGAGTTGCCCCTGGCTCTGGAAAAACACGCCACCAGCAAGATCGCCACGGATCAGGATCTGGAGGCCATCAGCACCCTGGGGTACCGAGGCGAGGCTCTGGCCAGCATCTCCGCCGTCAGCGTTCTGGAACTTTACAGCCGCCGTCGAGATCTGGATACAGGGGCAGTGGCGATCTGTCGGGAAGGGGAGATCACGGTGCAGCAGTCGGCGCTTCAGCCTGGCACCAGAGTGACCGTGAGGGATCTCTTCTACAACCTGCCAGCTCGGCGCAAATTCCTCAAAAGCGCACCGGCGGAGTACCGCCGGATCCTCCGGCTGGTGGAGGACTATGCCCTGGCATATCCCTCAGTGGCCTTTCGGCTGATCAACGACGGTAAAAAGTCCTTCCAGAGCCCCGGTGACGGCGACGTGGCCACGTTGCTGCGGCAGCTCTGGGGCCTCGAGCCCTCGACTCGCCGTGCTGACTTTGCCGCCCAGGCTGGGAGCCTTCAGGCCTGGTGGCAAGACTGCGGTGCTTCCAGCCGGTTCCAGCTGACGGTCTTCGTCAACGGTCGCCGGATCAGCGATGGCACCATCCGGTCGGCGGTGGTCTTTTACCCCTGGGCCCATCGGGGCAACTGGCTATTGTTTTTGACGTTGCCCCCCGAGGACGTTGACATCAACGTCCATCCGGCGAAAAGCGAGATCCTGCTGCGCCGCTCCGGCGAGGTCTTCGACCTGGTCCGCCGGGGCGTCGAGCAGTTCGCCCAGGAGTTCTCTCAGCTTACCCTGGCCCCCAAGGCCCACCAGGAAAGGGCTCAGACCACTGCGCCAGCTCCTGGAGAATACCGGCCTGCCGGCTCCCAGGCAGAGCCCTTCCGTCAACATGGGGCTCCCCATCGGGAGAGGAATCCCTTCTCCCGGATCGAGGCCCCAGCTTTCAGGGTCGCCTCGTCCCGCTCGGTCCTGGAAAGATCAAGGGGACCGGAGCCGGCTCCCAGCCCCTTGATCTCCCCAACGGAACGCCAGCCCGAGCTTCCCATGGTGCCTGGGGAGGCCGCCGTTGCCTCCGTCGATGGCCAGGAGCGCTATCTGGGACAGCTGGCTTCGGGCTATCTGATTTTCGAGGACTACCAGGGGCTGTTGATCCTGGATCCCCACGCGGCTCAGGAACGGGTGCTGTTCGAGCGTATCCTGGCGGCCTGTAGCGATCCCGAGGCGGTGGAGTCCCTGGTGGTGCCGGTGCCTCTGCCGCCATCGTTGCGCGACGACGCCCTGTTTTACCAAAAGGAGCTCCAGGATCTGGGAGTACACCTCGACGACCAGGGCAACCTGAAGGCCTTGCCGGTCCACGGCAAGGGCCTGGACATCGCCCCGTTGGACCTGCTCCGGGGCGCCCTGGGCGCTTTAGAGGACCACGGTGACAGCCGTCCCTTGATGGATCGTTGGGCCCTGCGGGCCTGCAAGGCCTCGGTAAAGCTCACCACCGCCCTGGAACCCCAGGAAGCCCGGCAGCTCCTGGTGGACCTGCGGCGGTGCGAGCAGCCCAACGCCTGCCCCCATGGCCGCCCCACCACGTTGCGCCTCGGGAGCCAGGTCCTGGCTCGCCATTTCGGTCGCCAGGGATAGGCTGGAACAAATTGACTCGATAAATTCCACGTTATGTTTCCTTTCGAAGGGGGCCTTTCGTGCTACAATACGGAACGGACCGCTAGGCTTTTTCGGTCCCTCCAGGATTTTCTCCGGAAGGTTGACGGCAGTGACTGAACTCCAACGTCCCCAAGCTTCTCAGGTCCACAAAACCGTTCCCGTGATCGCCCTGATCGGCCCCACCGCCGTGGGTAAGACGGCGTTGAGCCTGTACCTGGCCAGGGTGCTGAAGGCCGAGGTGATCTCCACCGACTCCCGTCAGATCTACCGGTACATGGACGTGGGCACCGATAAGGTCGGCCCGGAGATCCGTCGCGAGGTGCTGCACCACATGATCGACGTGGCCGATCCCGACCAGGTCTTTTCGGCATCGGACTTCGTCGCCGGTGCCCGGGATTGCGTGGAACGCATCCGCAGCCGCGGCCGGGTTCCCCTCTTCGTGGGAGGCACCGCCTTCTACTACCAGGCCCTGTTGGGCGGGCTCTTGTCCATCGACGTCCCCACCGACGGGGAGCTGCGCCGGTCCCTAATGAACCTGGAGCCTCAGGAGCTCCACCGGCGGCTGGCCCAGGTGGACCCAGCCAGCGCCGCCCGGCTCCATCCCCATGATCGTTTTCGGGTCTCCCGAGCCCTGGAAATCCACCATCTCACGGGTCAGACCGCTACGGAGCTCTACAACCGCTCCCAGGGCCAGGTTGGGGCCTATTCGGTGCTCTACATCGGGTTGACCCGCCCCCGGGAGGAGTTGATGCGCCGCATCGAAGTCCGGGTACGGCAACAGTTTGCCTCGGGCTATCCCGAGGAGGTCCGGTGGTTGCTGGATCAGGGCTACAGCCCCGAGTTGCCGTCGATGCAGGGCTTCGGCTACAGGGAACTGGTGCAGTTCCATCAGGGCAAGCTCAGCCTGGAAGAGGCGATCTGTGGCGACGTGATCGCCACCCGGCAGTTCGCTAAACGGCAGATGACCTGGTTTCGCAAGTTCGCACCGGTACGCTGGTTCGATCTCTCGGAGCAGTCCCCGGCGGCGGTGTTGCATCAGGCCAAATCGGCGGCATTGGAACATCTGGAAAGGGGGAGCTCCGGACCTTGAAGGTTCACATCGCCAAGCCCACGGGATGGTGCTTCGGCGTGAAACGGGCTATCCGGTCGATGGAACAAGCCCTTGCCCAAGAGGGGCGGGTCTACTGCATCGGCAGCCCCATCCACAATCCCCAGGAAGTGCGGCGGCTGGAGCGATTGGGGCTGACGGTGGTCTCCGATCCCGCCGACGTGCCGTCCCGCTCGACGGTGTTTATCCGGGCCCATGGTGTGGCTCCGTCGGTGATGGACTATCTCCAGTCCATCGACGCCAAGGTCATCGACGGCACCTGCCCTTTTGTCAGGACGGCTCAGAAGCGGGCCCAAGAGCTTTCCCAAGCCGGCTACCACGTGGTCATTGTCGGCGATGGCAAACATCCCGAAGTGTTGAGTATCCTGGGCCACGTCCAGGGCCCCTGGACGGTAGTGGCCAACTCGACAGAAATGGAAAAGCTTGGTAGAATTGGTCGAATTGGTATCCTGTCCCAGACCACCCAGCAGGAGCGAATTCTAGCCGAAGTAGTGGCGGTGGCTTTGGCCAAGTCCCAGGAGACCAGGGTTTTCAACACCATATGCCGGGCCACCGTGGACCGGCAGAAGGCTGTGGCCGCCCTCGCCGCCGAGACCGACGGCATCATCCTCATTGGTGGCCGCAACAGCGCCAACACCGGCAAGTTATGCCGCATTGCCCAGGAGCTGGACCGGGAGGTCCAATGGATTGAAGAGGCTGAGGAACTGGATCGGGGGTGGTTGGAGAACAAAAGCAACATAGGCATAGCAGCCGGGGCTAGCACGCCTGACTGGCTTATTGCACAACTCTATAATGCGATTCCCAAGGGAATCGTAGGACGTCAGGGGGATGTCAGATCATGAGCGAAGAACTGAAGAACCAAGTCGAAGGAACCGAAAATACCGAAGAGACCGGAGAGTCCCAAGGGACTCTGGGGGTTGTAGGCATCAGCGTTGCCGATGAGGAATCCCAGGACCAGGTCGAGGCGAGCGAGGACTCGGCAGCCGATGAGGCCATGGACATGGAAGCCCTGATGGCCCAGTACGGCGACGCTGCCGAGGACATCGGTCGCGGCAAAGTTGTGGAAGGGACCATCGTCAGCAAGCAAGGCGACGGCTGGCTGGTGGACGTGGGCTACAAGTGCGAGGGCTTTCTGTCCGAGCGAGAGTGGTCCCATCACATCCTAGTCGACGATGCCTCGGAGCCCCAGATCGGCGACAAGGTCACCGTCCAGGTCACCAACAAGCGCGACGGCGAGGAAGCCCAACTGCAGGTCAGTCGTTGGCGTTGTGAGTTCGACCGCCGCTGGGCCGAGCTGGAGGAGAAAGCTGCCGACGGCGCCACCTTCACCGTTAAGGGGCTGCGCAAGGTCAAGGGCGGCCTCATGGTGGACTGCTGCTCCCTGGAGGGCTTTATCCCCATCTCTCACCTGGCCGCTGAGGGCCGCGGCGTCAATCCCGGTCGGTTCATCGACGAGGAGTTCGAGGTCCGTCTTCTGGAAAAGGATAAGAGAAAGCGTCGTCTCGTCCTGTCCCGCCGCAGTTTGCTGGACGAGGACCTGACCCAGAGGCGGGAGAAGTTCTACGCCGAGGTCCACGCCGGCGACGTGTTGGACGGCACTGTCAGCAGCCTGACCTCCTTCGGCGCTTTTGTCAACGTCGGTCCCCTGGACGGGCTGGTTCACATCAGCGAAATGTCCTGGCAGCGCAGCTCCAAGGCCCGGGAGGCCATCAAGAAGGGCGACGCCGTCAAGGTCAAGGTCCTCAGCATCGACCAGGAGCACAACAAGATCTCCCTGAGCATCCGCCAGGCCCAGGGTGACCCTTGGGAGACGGTGATGGATCGCTGGACCAAGGGCCAGAGGACCACCGGTTCGGTAACCAACATCACCGACTTCGGCGCCTTCGTGGAGGTGGAGCCCGGCATCGAGGGCCTCATCCACATTGGCGACCTGAGCTGGACCCGGGTCAAGCATCCCCGGGAGGTACTCCGCAAGGGCCAGGAAGTGGACACCGTTATCCTGGAGATCGACCCCGTCAAGCGCCGCATGAGCCTGGGCTTTAAGCAGCTCAACGATCCCTGGGACGGCATCGAAGGCCGCTATTCCAAGGGCCAGGATATCGCCGTAAAGGTGGTGCGGCTGGCTGATTTTGGCGCCTTCGTGGAGATCGAGAAGGGCGTCGAGGGGCTGATCCACATCTCCCAGCTGAGCACCCGTCGGGTCGAGAAGCCCGGCGAAGTGCTCGCCGAGGGGCAGGAAGTGACGGCCCGGGTGCTGGAGGTCAACCCCGCCAATCGCCGCATCCGACTGAGTCTCAGCGCCATCGAGGCCGACAATCGCCACGGTCGAGACGACGAGACCAGGGGCGACCGTCGTTCCTCCTCGGCTCCCCGGAGCTCCTCGGGCAAGCCCCGCCGCAGGGAGAGCGAGAAGACCTTCCATTCCTTCCAGGCCGACGACACTGGCTTCACCTTCGGCGACGCCCTGGGTGACTTCAAATTCGACGACAACGAGTAACAATTACACTGCGCCGCCTCG
>CAZCKP010000026.1:0-13606 GCA_964499295.1 uncultured Synergistaceae bacterium
GGGGGCTGGCCATCCAGCTGTTTACCAACGTGCTGAACTACCAGATCCGCGCCGAGGGTCACCCCCGATACGCCATGTGGACCATGGTGCTGGGGGCGTTGACCAACGTGGTGCTGGACTGGCTGTTTATCAACGTCCTGGGCTGGGGCGTGGCCGGGGCGGCCTGGGGTACCCTGTGGGCCCAGCTGCTTTCTTTCCTATGGGTGACGGCCTTTTATTTCCGCGGCGTGACGTCGCTGAAACTGGCCTGGCGGCACCTGGTCCCCCGGTGGCCGATTCTGAAGGAGACCGTGGCGGTGGGCCTTTCGCCCTTCATTTCGGGCATCACCTTTTCGGTGATCATGGTGGTATACAACCAGCTTTTAGGGGCCCTGGGCGGCGAGCTGGCCGTTGCCTCGGTGGGGATCTTCCTGAGCCTGGACTCGCTGTTGTTCATGCCGGTGTTGGGCATCGGCGAGGGCATGATGCCCCTGGTGGGCTACAACTACGGCGCTGGCCGAATCGACCGGGTCCGGGAGGCTACCAGGATGGCCATATATTTCTCGGTGGGCTACTTCCTGCTGGCCTTCGCCATGGCGGTGCTGATCCCCAGGCCTATGGTGCACCTCTTCAACAGCGACAACCCCGAGCTGATCGATATGTCCGTCCGGGCCCTGCGGCTGTCCTACTGGGGCATGCCCTTCTCGGGGATAACCCTACCGGCGGGGTTCCTCTTCCAAGGCCTGGGCAAGGCCAGGATGGCGTTGTGCCTCAGCTTGGGCCGCCAGGTGATCTACCTGGTGCCGCTGTGGTTTCTGCCGCCGCTGCTGGGCATGGACGGCGTCTGGCTCAGCTTCCCCTTCTCTGAGATCGTGGGCTGTCTGATAGCCTCGGCACTGCTCTGGCGGGAGGTGCGGCGCTGGGACTCGGAGCCCAGGGAAAGAGAGCCAGGCAAAGCCGCCCGGTAGCCCTTGGCCCTTTCTCCCATGGCCTTCTAGCTATAACTCACCTATACACCTATTAGTAAAGAAATAGGAAGCGACTGCGCCCGAAGGCCTTTAAGGCTTCGGGCTTTTTAGTTGCGCTATTGTTGCTATTGGCTCTATTTTCACGATGGCGAATTTTCTTTGCTTGTTTTTTCTCAGCAATTCAGATATTATTAGGCCATCTCCACGTTCCGGGAGGGCTTTCGCCGCTGGGAGGCCTCGTGGGAAGGGGGGGACACCAACACAGTCGGGAAGGTCCTGTTCCCGCAAAGGAAGGGAGATGCCATCATGACGGATCGTAGGGAAAACGTGGAATTTCGGCGGGAGCTGGGTCTCTTCGGAGGCATCAGCATAATCGGCGGTATCATGATCGGCTCGGGTATCTTCTATCTCGGCGCCATTGTGTTGCAGCGGGCCCACTTGAGCATGGGCATGGCCCTGCTGGCCTGGGTACTGGGGGGAATCGTGTCGATTTTGGGAGGGCTCTGCTACGCCGAGCTCGGCGCTGCCAGGCCTACTTCGGGAGGGTCCCTGGTCTACCTCAGCGAGGCCTATCACCCCAGCGTGGGCTACATGAACGGTTTCGTGTCCATGCTGGTGGGTGGGGCAGGGTCCATCGCTGCCGTGGCGGTGGCTCTGCCAGGGGCTCTAAGGGCCTATATCCCCATGACGGACCTGCAGATCAAGATCTTCGCCGTGGCCACCATCGTGGCTCTGACGGTCTATAACTGCTATGGCGTCAAGTTCAGCAACATCCTCCAGAGCTGCTCCATGGCCGTCAAGGTGATGCCGCTGCTGCTGATCATGGTCTGTGCCCTGGCCCTGGGGCGCCAGCCGGTGGACCTGTCGTTGCAGCCCATGGACGGCTCGGAACTGAGCTTTTCGGCCATGGTCGGCGCTGTGGCCTTCGCCACGGTGGCGTCGCTGTGGGCCTACGAGGGCTGGACCAACTTGAACTGCATGGTCGAGGAGCTGAAAAACCCCGAGCGGAACCTGCCTCTGTCGCTGATCATCGCCATCGGCGGCACCATGGCCCTCTACGTGGTCTTTAACTACGGCATCTACCGGATGTTGCCGGCCCAGGAGATCCACGACATGATCGCCTCGGGCAATTACTACCTGGGCACCGAGGTGACCCGGCGGGTCTTCGGCAACGCCGGCGGCGTGCTGGTGGTGGCGGCCATGGTGATATCCATGTTCAACTGCCAAAACGGCATGATCGTGGCCTTCCCCAGGATCTACTACGCCATGGCCGCCGACGGACACTACTTCAAGGCCATCGGTAAGCTGGATCCCAAGACTGCCGTGCCCCGCAATGCCATGATCCAACAGGCGGTGATCTCGTCGGTGCTGGTGTGCTTCCGCAGCCTGGGCCAGCTGACGGCCATGGTGGTCTTCGTGAGCATGCTCACCAGCGTGCTGACGGTGCTCAGCGTCATCGTTTACCGCCGCAAGTTCCCGGACCTGAAGCGGCCCTACAAGATCTGGGGCTATCCGGGAACGGTGATATTGACGGTGTTGATCTACCTGGGGCTTTGCCTCAACACCCTGCTGGAGGATCCCGTGTCGGCCATCGTGGGCCTGTCGGTGCCGGCGCTGAGCTTTGTGGTCTATTTCATCTTCGACTGTAAGCTCAAAAGGGAGCGGGCCAAGGCCCAGGACTAGCGGGGCCTGAAGGCTCTCCCTTCCGAGGAGCCGAGGCCAGGACACCGAGGCGAACTATCGGGGCCCCTGGAGGGTGCCGAAAAGAAAGGACGAACAGGCGACAAGAAAGCGGGCTTAGGAGTTCTCCTGGGCCCGCTTTTTTTGCCTTGTTTTCGCTTGTTTTCGCCGCTGGGCCTTGTTCGCAAGCCATAAAAAGGGGACCGCCGGGAGTCCCGACGGCCCTTTAGGAGAGTAAGGTAAGGGATTAAGGAATTTGCTTTTAGGCTTCGGGGGCAGCCTTGATCCGATCCCGGCGGATCTTCAGGATCGAGACCACGCAGAAGAAGGCGATCACCGAGAGCACGCAGGCCATCATGAAGGCCCCGGAGTAGTCCCCGCCGTTGCTCAGCCGCACCGCCGCTTGGGGGCCCACCAGGCCGGCAAAGCCGAAGGCGGCATACATGACGCCGTAGTTCTCGGTGACGTACTTGGCGCCGAAGAGGTCGGCGGTGATGGGCGTGATGGTGCTGCCAAAGCCGCCGTAGCACAGCGCCGTCAGGGCCATGGCAACCACGGTGATGGTCTCCGAGGGCGAGGAGGCCAGGACGCCCATGGTAACCGCCGGCAGGCCGGTGATGATGGCCAGGGTCACGTATTTATCGGTGTAGTCCGTCACGGTGCCCCAGAGGAAGCGGCCCAGCATGCTCATCAGCGACATCAGCGACACGTAGCCCGCCGCTCTGGTGGCCGTCATGGCAAAGCCTTCCTGGAGCATCGGCGACACCTGGCTGATCACCATCATTCCGGAGGTGCAGCCGAAGGCGAAGGCCGTCAGGGCCACGTAGAACAGCGTCGTTTTCACCATCTGGCCCCGGTTCAGGTCGGGGAAGAGGTTCAGCGAGGCCTTCTTGCCAGCGGCGGCCTTGAGACCGGCCATTTTGTACTCCACGTAGCCCTCGGGGATGGGCTGGAGGGTCAGGGCCACCGGGATGATCACGGCCAGGCTCACGATGCCGGCGCCCCAGAGGGCTATGGCCAGGTTCTGGGCAGCGATGACCTGGGCCAGCAACGGCGACCAAAAGATAGCGGCGCCGCCGTAGACTCCGGCGATGAGGCCCGACACCACGCCCCGCTTGTCCGGGAAGAGGTTGGCCATATAGCCCATGATGGAGGGATAGATAAATCCGCTACCCACACCGGTGCCCAGGCCGAAGGCCAGATAGAACAGGGCCATGTTGGTGGTCTGGCCCGAGACAATGTAACCCAGGCCGAACATAACGGTGCCCAGCAGCACCGTCTTTTTCACGCCCAGCTTCCTGGTGAAGGAGCCGAAGATAGAGGGGCTCATGGTGGAGGAAACCACCGTCAGGGTGTAGCAGAGCACCACGGTAGCCCTGACGGCCTCGCCGCCCAGCTGCTGCACAAAGGGCGTCTGAAGCACCGACCAGGTGTAGGCCAGCCCCACCACAAAGGCGCCAAGGACGCAGGCGGCTAGGCAGATCTTGCGCTTCTGATCCAGAGCTTCGAAGGCTTGTTGGTTAGTCATCGGCGGCGTCCTCCTGATCGAACTGCTCGATCACCTTGGTCATCTGGATGATCCGGCGGCTGCGCTTCTGGTTGTAGGCCGCCACGTCGTCCCAGTGGAGCATTCCCTGGCCGGCCTTGGCGCCGGTCTCGCCACGGGCCACCAGCTTTTCGCCTAGGGAGATCTTGTCGGTATCGTTGCACAGCGTGGGCAGCACGCCCCGGGCCACCGCCACCGTCAGGTCCAGCCCAACGAAGTCCCACAGCGCCAGAGGCCCTTCAAAGCTGAACCGCAGGCCGTTGGAGTAGCGGATGGCCCGCTCGGCGTCTTCGGCGCTGATCCAGCCCTGCTCCACCATGTAATAGAGCTCCCGGCAGATCACCGTGGCCAGGCGGTTGACGATAAAGCCCGGCACGAAGTGGTTCAGCACCGCCGGCTTGCGGCCCACCGACTCCAGCAGTTGCACCACCGTCTGCACTGTCTCGTCGGAGGTCTTGGGGCCCCGGACCACCTCTACCAGCTTCATCAGATGGGGAGGATTGAACCAATGGGCTACCACCAGCCGCTGGGGATCGGAAAGAACACCGTCGCAGACCGAGAAGATGTCCATGCCCGAGGTGTTGCTGGCCAGGATGCAGTCGGCGCGGCAGCACTGGTCTAACACAGCGTAGAACTTACGCTTCACCTCGGGATCCTCGAAGATGGATTCGAAGACGATGTCCAGATCCTTTCCGATAGCGGGGATCTCGTCGTTGGTGATGTAGTGCAGATTGGCTGCCACGGCGGCGCGGTAGTCCTCGGTGGCCAGGCCCTCCCGGATCAGGCCGTCGATGGCCTCCTGAATGCGCACCTTGGCGCCGGCCATAGAGGTGCCTTCCTTGCGGTGGGACAGGTAAACCTGATGACCGGCGGCGGCGAAGACCTGGGCGATGCTGGACCCCATGGTGCCCGATCCGGCCACCAAAACCTTGAACTCTTTGAGCTCCTTCATAACCAAACCTCCTAGGGTAGGATCACGAAAAACGGCGTTGTTGAGCTGACTTAATTAGTACTTCTAATCACAATTACATCGCGGTACGGAGTATAGTGATTTTTGGCGCTAACGTCAAGAGAGGAACGTCAAGACATATAGGAAGGACCGATGGCCCTACCTAGAGGGATCTTACAACGCCCACAAAAAAGCAGCGGGCCGGCCCCTGGAGGCTGACTCGCTGCTTTTTCCGTTAATTTAGAGTAGTAAAGTGAGGGGCAAAGTGAAAGGAACCAGGGGCTCGGCTAGCCTCTTTTGAAGAAACGGGCGATGGAATCGGCGATATCGTCGATGGGCCACTGGCTGGTGTTGATGCAGAGGTCGTAGTTGAGCCGATCGCCCCACTTCTGGCCGCTGTAGCTCTCGTAGTACCGGGCCCGGCGCTTGTCCACGGCCTGGATCCGTTGCTTCAGCTCCTTGTCGGTCAGGTTCTCCCCCTCGGGAGCCCGCTGGCGACAGCGCTGGATCCGGTGTTCCATCTCGGCATAGATAAAGAGCCTCAGAGGCTTCCGGTCCCGAAGGATGTAGTCGCCGCAACGACCCACGATGATACAGTCGGAGTGTGCCGCCATGTCCCGGATGATCTGGCTCTGTTCCTGGTAGACCGTCATGGTCTGCTCGAACAGGGGGTCGATGGCGGGGTGAAAGCTGCGGCCGATGTGGATGGGAAAGGGGAAAATGGGCTGGTGCTCTACCACGGTGCGGACGTAACGCTCCGACAGGGAAGTGCGTCGGGCGATCTCGGCGACGATCTCCTGGTCGTAGTAGGCGAATCCCAGCAGTTCCGACAGGCGGCGGCCGATCTCCCGGCCTCCGCTGCCCAGTTCCCGGCTGATGGTGATGATGCTCATGGCTCTGTGCGCTCCTTTCTAGGTCTGCCGGGGCCGGGAGGCCTCGGGGGCTATTCTGTGGGGTCCAGTCTTTTCTTCAGGTCGGCCACGTAGCGGTTCAGGTACTTCTCGGGGCTCCAAAATGGCAGCGTCATCAGCCACAACAGGCTGTTCCGGGGGTAAAGGCTGATCCGAAGCCGAAACCTGGTGCCGCCGTCTTCCAATGGTTCCAGATGGGCCGACCACTGACCACGAAAGCGGCTGTTCTCCATGTGGAGTATATAGCGTTTACGCTCTTGCCAGTCCATGACGCCGAAATCGATTCTGAGGCCCCAGCGATACAGCTCTCTCCAGCTATAGGTGCCCTGGCTCTCGCGGGATCGCAGGTCACTCCTCCAGCCCCAGTCTAGGCTGCTGGTCACGACCTCCCAGACCTTGGCGGGCGAGGCGGACAGCGTCACCTCGACTTCTGATGTTTTCAGAGACATGACCGTTGGTACCTCCTCAGAAAGTTATAGTTTCATTTTGCACTCTCCCGAGGGGTTGGTCAAGGCCCCAGCGTCCGAGGCGGCCATCAATCCGGAAACCAGCCCTGAAGATCGAGGCCCCAACAGGCGCCTTCACTCCCGGAGGCCGAACTCCTCCACCAGGGCGGCGGCGGCACTTTGGGCCTGGTCCTTGGGGATCAGCACCGAGATCTTGATCTCCGATGTGGTGGCGCCCAGCACGGCGATGCCGCACCTTTCCAGAGTCGAGAAGAACCGCCCTGCCACGCCCGAGGCCGACTGCATGCCCACGCCCACAGCCGAGACCTTGGCCACGTCGGCATCGATGGACAGGCTCCAACCCTGGTAGCCCTCCAGGGCGCTTTCCAGGGCCTGGCCCACGGCTTCCATGTCGCCGGAGACCACCGAGAAGGTCAGCGAAGCGCCGTCGTCTTGGCCGCTGGCAATGGCAATCATGTCCAGGTTTATCATGGCGTCGGCCAGGGCCCTGAAGATCCTGCTGTAGCAGTCCACGCCGGCGGGAACGCCCCGCAGGTTCACCTTGGTCTGATCAAAGGCCAGGGCCACGCCGGTAACCACGGGCTGCTCCATCCACTCGGGCAGGTTTTTCACGATCCGGGTTCCCCTTTCGTCGGAAAAGGTGGAGCCGCAGTAGAGCTCCACGTCCTGTTTGTCGGCGATCTCCACCGCCCGGGAGTGGAGCACCTTGGCCCCCAACGAGGCCAACTCCAGCATCTCCTGGCAGGTGACGAAGTCCAACTTTTTGGCGCCGGGCACCATCCGGGGATCGCAGCTGTAGACGCCGGCCACGTCGCTGTAGATCTCGCAGCGACAGCCCAGGGCAGCGGCGATGGCCACCGCCGAGGTGTCGGAGCCTCCCCGGCCCAGGGTGGTCAGGTCGCCCTGGTCGGTGACGCCCTGGAAGCCGGTGACCACCACCACGCCTCGGCGGTCCAGCTCAGCCTGGAGCCGCTGGGGGGCGATGTCCCGAATCCTGGCGCAGCTGAACTGGTCGGTGGTGGCCAGGCCGATCTGAAAGGCGTTGAGCGACAGGGCATCGACGGACAGGTCCTGGAGAGCCATGGCCAGCAGCGACGCCGAGACCTGCTCGCCTGTGGCCAGCAGCATGTCCAGCTCCCGCTTGTAGCTGCGGTCCGTTACCGACTGGGCCAGCTGGATCAACTGGTCCGTGGTCTTGCCCATGGCCGAGACTACCACCACCACCTTTTCACCGGTGCGGTGACGAGCGGCCACCTTGGCGGCGACGTCGCGAAGGCGCTGGGCCGTGGCCACCGAGGAGCCGCCGTATTTCTGGACCACCGTGGCGCTGGCCATATCAGAGCTCCCGAAGGGCCTGGACTATGGCGGTCTTGCCCTCGGTCTGGCCGTCCACGGCCTTGATGATCCTGGCGGGGGTTCCGGCCACCACCACGCCGGGGGGCACGTCGGCGGTGACCACCGCTCCGGCGGCGATGACGCTGCCGGCGCCAACTCGGACGCCTTCCAGCACCACAGCGTTGGCTCCCACCATGACGCCGTCCTCGATGACCACCGGCTGGGCGCTGGCGGGTTCGATCACTCCGGCCAGGACGGCACCGGCTCCGATGTGGCAATGGTTTCCCACCTGGGCCCGGCCGCCCAGCACCGCGTTCATGTCCACCATGGTGCCTTGGCCCACCACGGCGCCGATGTTGATCACAGCGCCCATCATCACTACGGCACCCCGGCCGATTTCCACCATCTCGCGGATCACCGCGCCGGGCTCGATGCGGGCCTCGTAGCGGGTCAGATCGGCTAGGGGCACCGCGGAATTGCGGGCTTCCACTTCGATCTCGCTGTCGTCGATGGCTCCGGCGTTGGCGTCCAACACCGCCAGGATCTCCTGGAGGTCGCCCTTGACGGTGCCAAAGTGGGCCGACCCCACGAAATGGAGGCCCTGCCAGTCCACCTGGTCCAGGTCTCCGGCTATAAAGGCCCGGGCTAGGGTCTTCTTCTTGGATTCTTTTATCAGGCGAATCAGGTCTTCTGTGTTCACAGTGGTCCCTCCTGGGAAAACCTAGGCGCTAGAAGCACTAGAAAAGGTAGATGCAAGAATTTGGGGGCCCTGGGCCCCCTGATCGGTCCAGGAGAGAAGCTCCTGGAGCCGAAATACTTTGCCGCGCGGCCGGGCCTCTACTGGGCCAGGTTGCGCAGCACCTCTTGGAAGGTGAAAAATCCGCGGTCCTGGCCGACGGCGAACCGGGCGGCCTGTAGGGCGCCTATGGCGAAGACGCTGCGGGACAGGGCCCTGTGGGAGATCTGCAGCACCTCTCCAGAGTTGGCGAAGGAAGCGCTGTGGTCGCCAGGGACGCCTCCCAGCCGGGAGGATCGGATGGGCACCTCCCGGCCCAGGGCAGCCTGGAGCATCAATGCCGTGCCCGAGGGGGCGTCCTTTTTGTGGACGTGGTGGGTCTCCGAGATCTCGGCGTCCCACTGGGCCAACAGGGGGCCGAAGTGGCGCAGCATCATGGCCATCAGGGCCACGCCTATGGAGTAGTTGAAACTCTGGACCACCGGCACCTGGCTGGCCAATTCCCGGAGCTGGGCCAGGTGGTCCTCAGTCAGGGCCGTGGTGCCCATCACCAGAGCGCTGGAATGGCGGCGGCAGAGCTCCACCGTGCGGGGCAGCGCCGCCGGCGACGAGAAGTCACAGATCACCTGGGGGCGGTCCAGCAGCTCCTGGCCGTCCCGCCAGACCTGGAGGCAGAGCCCCTGGGGGCCGAAGGCCTTGATCACTTCCTGGCCCATGCGGCCCCTAGCGCCTACGACGCCATAAGCCAGAGCCTCCATGCTAGATCAGCTCCAGTTCCCGCAGGTCCGATTCCACCAGTTGACGGGTGGCAGCTGAGGCCGGCACCAGGGGCAGCCGCATCTCGTCGGAACAGTAACCCAGGCAGCTCAGGGCGAACTTGACGGGGATGGGGTTGCTCTCGACGAAGAGGTCCTTCATCAGCGGCAGCAGCCGCAGGTGCTGGGCCCTGGCGCTTTCCAGCTCTCCAGCCAGGGCGGCGCTGATCATGGAACAGGTCTGGGAGGGCAGGGCGTTGGACATCACCGAGATGACCCCGTCGCCACCGGCACAGACCAGATGAAAGGCCTGGTCGTCGTTGCCAGAGTAGACCCGGAAGTCGGGCCGCACCCTCTGGAGGGAGCGAATCAGGCTGTCGCACTGGTACTGGTCGCCGCTGGCCTCCTTGACGCCGACGATGTTGGCAGTCTCGGCCAGGCGCAACACCGTGGCGGGCAGCAGGTTGCACCCGGTACGGCCCGGCACGTTGTAAAGCACCATGGGGGCTCCCGTGGCCTGGGCCACGGCGTTGAAGTGCTGATAGAGCCCCTCCTGGGTGGGCTTGTTGTAGTAGGGCGTCACTACCAGCAGTCCGTCGGCGCCCAGCTCCATGGCCCGGCGGCTGGTCTCCACGGTGGCAGCGGTGTTGTTGCTGCCGGTGCCTATGATCACCGGCACCCGGCCGGCCACCTGCTTCACCGCGAATGCTGTGACCTGATCCCGCTCCTGGGCCGTCATGGTGGCGGCCTCACCGGTGGTGCCCAGCACCACCAGGGCGTCGACGCCGCCCTGGATCTGGAACTCCAGCAGCTTTTCCAGGCTCGAAAAATCCACAGCGCCGTCTCTGAAGGGGGTTACCAGGGCAGTTGCAGTTCCTCTGAACATGGGGGCACTCTCCTTTTCGCGATTATTTGCTTTGATCGATTAAAAACCCTGGGAGGCCTTGGGGCTCCCGCTCCGCCGGCTTAGTTCAGTCCGGTTCGACTCGGTCCCGTTCAATTCAGTTTAGTTAAGGCAGTTCAGTTCAACTCGTTCAGGGCGGCGTGGCGCTGCAGGATCCGGACGGCATTGGTGGCTGCGCCCACCCGGATGTTGTCGGCCACGTTCCAGCACAGGAACCGGCGATCGTCAAAGCTGCGCAGGCGGCTGATAAAGCTCTGATCGGTGCCAGCCACGTCCCGAGGCGTCACCACGGGGCTGGCGCTGAAAAAGACGCTTTCCTGGTCGGCCATTAGGGATTGCAGTTCCTCCAGGGATCCGAAGGGTTCCCGGGTCTCCACGAAGATGCTCTCGCTGTGGCCGTAGAGCACCGGCACCCGGACGGTGGTGGGCCATATGGATATGTCGGGATCGCCCAGGATCTTCCGGGGCTCGTTGACCATCTTCATCTCCTCCTCGGAGAAGCCGTCGTCCAGGAAGGCCCCGATCTGGGGCACCAGGTTGCGCCAAATCGGCGCGGAAAAGGCGTTGCAGTCCTGGCTGCCGCCCTCCTGGGCGGTCAGCTCGGCGATGCCTTTGCGTCCAGCGCCGCTGACGGCCTGATAGGTGCTGACCACGATGGTCTTCAGCCTCCAACGGCGGTGGACGGCCTGGAGGGCCAGCACCATCTGGATGGTGGAACAGTTGGGATTGGCCACGATGCCCCGATATCCCTTCAGGAGATGGCCGTTGACCTCCGGTACCACCAGGGGTATCTGGGGATCCATGCGCCAGGCCGAGCTGTTGTCGATCACCGTAGCGCCAGCCGCGGCGGCGATAGGAGCAAACCACTGGGACAGGGCGCTGCCTGCCGACAGGAGCACGTAGTCAAAGGTCCCGGCGGGAACCCATTGGCGCTCCAGCTTTTCCACAGCCACCTCCCGACCGGCAAAGGTCAGAGTCTGACCGGCGCTGCGCTCCGAGGCAAAGAGCCTCAGCGTCCTGGGATGGACGCCCTGGTGGTCCAGCACCTGCACCATCATGCGGCCCACCTCACCGGTGGCGCCTACCACTGCGATGTTCATTCGGTCCTGCCTCCTCTTGACTTGATGTCCCCTCAAAACCTCGGCGTCTCCATAAAAAAACGCCCGCCCCCCTATCAGGGACGGACGAGAGATCCGCGGTACCACCCTGCTTGAGCCCACGGCGCCAGAGGGCTGGGCCCTAACAAAAAAGGCCCGCCCCTCCAGAATTCGGAGGGACGAGCCGAAAGGACCCGCGGTACCACCCTGCTTGGACGCCTTGCGCCCCGCTCGGAATCCGTGACGTGGATTGGACGGAGGGCCTACTCCAGCCCCAAAGGGGCCTTTCTGCCTCGGCTCGCCGGGCCTTGTCCTCTGACTCCGCGCTCAGGATCCCTTCCAGCCTGTGGAGATCCCTCTCTGGCCGAGCGCTGACGGCCTCAGAGGCTTCCGGTTCATCGCCTTTTCGCTATGGGCTCCCAGGGCCCAGGGGCCCTGTCGGAAACTTGGGACGAACCTTATCATCTTTGTCCGGACCTGTCAAGGCGGAAAAAGACCACAATTTTTCCGCCCATCCCAGAAAGTCCACGCGCTCCTGAGCACTTGTCAAAGCGGTAAAAATGGAATAACATATCCAGTATTCCACTATTCCTGGAGAGACCCGTTCATACCAGGGCAAAAGGAGACGTGCCATGACGATAAAGGATCTGCCGGTCCTGAAGATCGGCCAGTACCAGCCCAAGTACCCCATCATTCAGGGAGGCATGGGGGTCATGATCTCCGGCCCCAAGCTGGCCGCCGCCGTGGCCTCGGCGGGTGGAGTCGGTACCCTGGCATCGGTCGGCCTGGCCGCAACGTTGCCCCATTACACCGGCCGGGGCATCGTCCAGCAGAATAAAGAGGTCCTCAGGGAGTTCGTGACCCAGGCCAAGAGAGAGAGCCACGGCGGCGTGGTGGCCGTCAACTGCATGTGCGCCCTCACCGACTACGAGATCCAGATCCAGACGGCCTGCGAAGCCGGCGCCGACATCATCATCTCCGGCGCGGGGTTGCCGCTGAAGCTGCCGGAGCTGACGGCCCAGTATCCCCACGTGGCCCTGGTGCCTATCGTCAGCAGCGTCAAGGCCGCCGACCTGATCGTCCGGCGCTGGGCCCGGTGGAACCGCCTGCCCGACGCCTTCGTGGTGGAGACGCCCAACACCGCCGGGGGACACCTGGGAGCCCGCGACGAGGTCCAAGCCATGGATCCGGATCTGTCACTGGAAGCCGTGGTGCCGGACCTGGTGGCCTGGCTGGAGGAGCGGGACCTGGACGTGCCGGTGATCGCTGCCGGTGGCATCTGGGACCGCCAGGACATGCTGAGAGCCTTTGAGATGGGCGCCCGGGGAGTCCAGATGGGCACCCGCTTCGCCGCCTCCCTAGAGGGCGACGCCTCGGACCGGTTCAAGCAGGCCTACGTGGACGCCACCGCCGACGACGTGGTGCTGATCCAGAGCCCCTGCGGCCTGCCGGGCCGGGCTTTGCGGAGCCCCATGGTGGAACGCTACCTCAGCGGCAACGTCAACAGCGTGCCCTGCAGCGCCAACTGTCTGTCCCACTGCCGCTACCGCAAGGAAAAGGAGACCTTCTGCATCGCCGACGCCCTGATCAGCGCCTATCGGGGCGACTGGGAGCGGGGGCTGTTCTTCTGCGGTAGCAACGTCTGGAAGGTCCAGTCCATCCAGCCGGTGGCGGAGATCCTGGCCGAGCTGGTGACGCCCCAGGAGAGGACCCAGCCCGAGACCGAGCCGGTCCTGACCGGAGCCCTGGACTAGCCGGGGCGAAACTTTACAAAACCCAGAAACCCACGAAAAAGGAGCCTCCGTCGACCTGGGAGGCTCCTTTTTTGTGGGGCCAAGCGTCCCGGAAAAGCCGGGAAAGGTCGACCGATCGGACTGGTCCCAAACCGCAGACAAAGCGGATTGAGGAAAGGCCTCCTAAACTCGCTTTTTGCATTCACCAGTGGGCCCCCAAGGGGCCGCTGGAGTTCAGCTCTGAACCGCCAGGGATCACCCCCGCAGATGCAGGGAATACCTCCTCAGCTGTTATTTAGCTGGTTTGAGGAGCACAAAGGCCTCCGGTGTAAATTATTTTCCCCTACTTACAGAAAAGCGGCTGTGCCCCTCCGCAAGTTATGTCGCAGTATCCCTGGTCTGTGAGCTTGAGCTCCGGTATTACAGAGAGCGACATAAAGCTGAGCTGCATCAGAGCCTCTGTCCCGGGGCAGCCGATGCGTTTTGCCACGTCTCCAACTTCCGCGAGTCTTTCGACAAGTTCGTCTGCGTTGAGCAAACTCATAA
>CAZCKP010000027.1:0-13433 GCA_964499295.1 uncultured Synergistaceae bacterium
CCCGGGCAGCCAGGGGATGAGCCGCCGCGACCATGCCCTTGTCGGACTGGAGTACTGAGTCGGTTACCACACCTGAGGCGGGTAGGCTCAGTGCCACCAACACACATAGGGCCGCGCAGAACTTGTTCCTCCTCATAGGGAATTCCCCCTTTGATAAAATATGGAATAGTGCGACAAAACAGGACCAAGCCGGGCCGCTCCGAAACGGAGCAGCCCGGTTCTGTTCTTGTGCTAGGATCGCTGGGGCACCACTACTGCGCCGGGTTCAGCCAGGCGCCTACACCCTGATCCAGGATCTCCTGGTAATCCGGGAGACCCTCCACCACTATTTCCTTATCGGGGTAGAGGTCGCCGATCATCGATAGGGTGGTCTTGATGCCGGCCACGTGGCGGCCCGCCCGCAATTCCAGGGGCTGGTCGGTGTCGTAGGGGATGAAGAGCAGCCCCATCTTGGAGGCTTTGGTGTAGCTCTTGTCGGCGCCGGTCAGAGCCAGGGCCTCATTGGTACGACCCCGGAGCCGCCCTTGGCTGGGGTTGCCGGCCTCCATCAGCAGAGGCATCAGCCCCGGCACGGCGTCGCCCCACTCCCGATGGCTCAGCCCCCGCAGGTTCACCGGCGAAGGCTCCAGCCGCATGGGAATGCCGTTCATCTCCAGTTCCATGCACACCGTGGCTGCCAGCATCATGGCGTTTTCGTGGGCTACCATGGCGTTGACCACTGGATATTCCGGCGAGGCCTCGTGGAGGTCAAAGGCCAGATCCACCTTTTCCTGCTTCAACAGCTCCATCACCGCCAGACCGGCCAGCTGGGTGATGCCGTCGCTGCGGCTGCCGGGGAAGGCCCGGTTCATGTTGCTGCGGGCCGAGCCGTCGAGCTTCTGCATCGACGGGTGATGGATGTAGATGTCGGGATCGGGCCACTGGTCAATAGGGTTGGTGGCCCGGGCGCCGAACTTGAAGACCCGGGAGGTTCCGTCGGGCCGATCGATGTGGATGTACTGGGGCGACGCGGCCTGGGGATAGTTGTGGGTCCGGGCCGACATGTTCACAAAGGGCACCACGATCATGCGACCCTTTTTGACCTGGGCCCGCTCCAGGCAGATGATGGCCGCCATAAATCCTGCCGGCTCGTCGGGGTGGATGCCTCCCTGGATGTAGACGGTCCCGCCGGGCTCCTGGCCTTCCTGGATGAACACCGGGGTGTCCATGCGGGTGCCCGCCAGCTCAGGCTCCCACTCCGAGAGCATGTGCTGTTCAAAGCCGGGGGCGGGGATCAGCAGGTCGGGCTTCCACATCTCCATAAAGCTCTGGGCCGTGACCCAGCAGATCACCGCCGCGGCGGCGCAGAGGCCCAGGGCCGTCAGGGCATTGCCCTTTACTTTGTACTCCAAGGCAATCCCTCCTTACTTGATCATCAACAGCCGGAGCACCATGGGGATCAGCACCATGGCGGCGGTGACCTGCTTCCAGAACGAACGCTCGCGGAACATGCAGCGCAGCACGAAGACCATGATGAACAGCAGAATTCCTCGATAAATCAGCGTCATCGTCGATCCCCCCTAGAAGATGAACCTGGCGAAGCTGCCGCTGGTGAGGATCACCACGATGGCCCAAACGGCTATAAGGGCGCCGGGGACGATGCAGCGCTTCAGGACCTTGAAGTAGTTCTCTTCCTCCACCACCTGGGCGGCGAAGATCCCTGCCAGGGCTGTGGGAGGCATCAGGTCACCCAGCGAGGCCACCAGGCTAAGGGCCGAGGCGACGATGACGGAGTTGTAGTTCAGCAGCGCCAACAGGAAGGGCACGCCCAACACCGAGGCGGAGCCGAAGGCCGACACAGCGCCGAAAAGGGGCATAGAGATCATGATGCCCAAGTAGAGCGTCCAGGAAGGCAGGCTCAGAGCCGACACCACCACGAAGCCCTGGACTCCGTTAAGGGTCATAATCTGGATGAACATGCCTACGCCCATCAGGATGCCCAACACCGGCAGGGCATCGTTGATGGCCTCGGTGACGGTGTCGATCCAGTTCCACTTGGAACCCGACAGGAAGGCCGTGGCAGCCGAGAGCAGGAAGATCAAGGGCATGCCCATGCCGGGCCAGTAGGCCGCCAGAAACTGATCCACCGCGAAGAGCACTATCAAGGCGATGGCCGGCAACATAAGCCGCAGCGACAGCGGAGCCTTGGCCATCTTCTGGAGTTGGGTCTCCAGGGCGGCCTCGTCGGAGAAGCTGCGGATGTGGGGATAGATCATGGTCAGGGCAAAGAGCACCGCCAAAGGCACGGTGCAGATCAGCAGCGGGATGGCAAAGCCCACGTAGGGGATGTCCACGCCAGCGCAGATGATCATGGCCGGCACGCTGATGGGCGGGGCGATCATGCCCAGCAGGGCCCCCAGGGACACCACCGAAGCCGTCTGGACCTTGTTCATGCCCAGGGTCATCAGCACCGGCGACACCAAGGCGCCAGAGGTAAGTACCGCCGCCGTGGAGGAACCGGTGATCATGCCAGGGACCATGATGATGAACATGATGCCCAGGCTGAGCAGCGCCGGGAAGCGGCGGAACTTGCGGATCATCCAGGCCGATAGGCTGTCCATCAGGCCGATCTTGAGCACCACCTTCATGAAGATCATGGCGGTGCCGATCACCAAGATGGTGTTGAGATAGCCGAATTCGCCCTCCACCAGATGGCGCAGAGGAATACCTTCACCGGCCACCAGGGCGCCCACGATGGCCGCCAGAGCCATGGCCACCGAAATGGGCAGGTTCCAGGCGAAGGCCCCGAAGGCGAAGACGCCGATCATCAGGAGGGTGTAAAAGCCCTCGGGCCAGAACCAACTCATGGCTCTCTCCCCTACAGGATGCCCCAGTTCGCCAAGATGGTCTGCAGGGGCTCCTGGGTGGCTCTCACGTTGGGGGCCGTCAGGATCTCAGCGTCCTTGTCTTTGGCCAGGCCGTTGAAGAGGCCGTCGTTATTTCCGCCGTCTACCACGATCAGCCGGTCGCCGTAGGGCACCGCTTCAGTGATGAACAGGTCAGAAAGGGTGCCCCGCCGGCCTTCGCCGCCGACGTGCATCATCAGTATCTTCATGTCCTTGGCCACGGCGGCGTCGCAGAGGGCCTTGACTCGGGCGATCTCCTGATCCTGGTTGATGCCTGCAGCGCCCAATCCCTTGGAGCTGCCGCCCACCACGGCGATCAACACCTTCTGGTCCGTCAGGGCCTCAGCGGCCATCAGAGCGTCGAAATCAGCCTCCACCGCCAGGGACCGCAGCACCACCCGCACCATCACGGCGTCGGGGCTCTGGCCTACCGAAGTCAAGGCCACGTCGGCCGCCAGGGCGCTGGTGGAAAGGGCCAAAACCGCAGCAATAGCTCCTACCATCCGTCTCATCGTCATTACCCTTACCTCCTCAACCAAGCTTTTCGGGCCCCATCGGAGCCCGAGTCCTTTAGGTGCCTATCTATCATCTTACCACCACGCTGCGGACAAAGGCCAGTCCCAACCACAAGGAGCCCCAGGAGGAGCCCTGGGGATGGTGGGGGTGGATAAAGCCCGGCCCGTTGTCCTCCACCGCCAGGGCCACGGCGTCGCCTCGCCAGCTCCTGGGGCCCCTATTTGCCGATGCAGAACCGGCTGAAGATGGCCTGAAGCAGCGACTCGTCGCGGTGGTATCCCAGCAGGCGCTCCAGGGCGCTTCGGGCCTCGGCGATGCAGCTGGCCGCCAGACTCTGGTCCAGTCCGCCCGTCAGGGCCTCGACGCCGGCGTCCAGGCTGGCCATGGCCTGGCGGATCTCGCCGATCTGGCGTTCCGAGGCGTTGAGGCCCGCGTCGATGGTCCCCAGCCCCGACACCAAGCCCACGATGGAGTCCTTGAGCTCCTCCAGACGGCTGTTCTGCAACGCCGATATGGAGATCACCGGGCTATCGGGCAACAGCTCCAGCAGCTCCTCGGGGGTCACCGCCGCCGGCAGGTCTGACTTGTTCAGGGCGATCACGTGGGGATGGGCGGCGATCTCGTACATCATGGCCTGGTCCTTTCGGTCCATGGAACGGCTGCCGTCGATGACCCAGACCAGTATGTCGGCCTCCTCCATGGCTCGGCGGGCCCGCTGGATGCCGATGGCCTCCACCTCGTCAGCTGGGTCATCGCCGATGCCCGCCGTGTCCACCAGCCGCAGAGGGATGCCCCGGCAGGTCAATACCTCCTCGATAACATCCCGGGTGGTGCCCGGCAGGGCCGTAACTATGGCCCGGGCCTCCTTCAAAAGGGCGTTGAGCAGCGACGACTTGCCCACGTTGGGACGCCCCACCAGGGCCACCCTGATGCCCTCCCGCAGGACCAACCCAGAGGAACACCGGTCCAACAGATCCGCCAGAGAGCCCCGGGCTATCTCCATGCGGCCCTGAAGGTCGCCGTCGGTCAGGTAGGGCACGTCCTCCTCGGGAAAGTCCAGGCCCACCTCCACGTCGGCGGCCAGCGCCGTCAGCTCCTCCAGGATCTCCTTCACCGCAGCCGTCAACTGTCCCCGCAGGGTCCGGCTGGCGGCTCTCAGAGCCTCGTTGCTCCGGGCCTGGATCAGGGCGCCTACAGCCTCGGCCTGGCTCAGGTCCAGGCGGCCCCGCTCGAAGGCCCGGCGGGTGAACTCCCCCGGCAGGGCCTGGCGAGCGCCGTCGGCGATCACCAGCTCCAGGCACCGCCGAGCGATGAGGCTGCCGCCGTGACAGTGGAACTCCACAAGGTCCTCGCCAGTGTAGCTGCGAGGGGCCCGAAAGGGCAACACCAGGATCTCGTCGATGACCTGGCCGGACTCGTCCAGCAACGAGCCATTGTGGGCGAAGCGGCTACGCATCTCCTGGGCCCGCAGGCGAACCCGTCTGCGGGCGATGGGCCAGGCGTCGGGGCCCGACAGCCGGACGATGGCGATGCCGCTGTCGCCCCAGGCCGTGGAAATTGCGGCGATAGTGTCTCCGTACATGGCCCCCTCCTTAGCGACAATGGTCGATATGGCTAGTTTCATTATACTATGGGCTGATCCCTCGGATCCTCCCGGGAAGGTCTTCGGGGCCCGAGGATCCATTGACAAGGAAAAGGGCCTCTGCTACCGTTCAGATCGATCCAATCAGGACCTTCCCGGCGGGCTTCGGCTCAGGCCCAGCCCCCGGGGAGGCCTTTCGCGAAAGGAGTCGTGGATCGACCATGACGGAACAGCGGAGCCGGGCCCTGGCACTGGGGTCCATCTTTGGGATGATCTTTCGGATCAGCGCTTTCACCCTAGGCGGCGGCCCGGTGTTGATCGGCATCATCCAGCAGGAGCTGCGGAGCCGGGAGCTTTTGCCCGAGGAGGAGCTCACCGACATGATGGCCCTCTCCATGGCAGCGCCCGGCGCCATGGGAGTCAGCATGTCCTACCAGGTCGGCCTGGCCCTGGGCGGGGTGCCCGGAGCGGCGGCCGCCGTGGTGGCTATGGCCCTGCCGCCCTTTTTGGCCATCTTGATCCTCTCGGGCTGGCTGTTGGGGCATCTTAACTCGCCCTACGTGGCCTCCTTTTTCAGCGGCGCCTCGGCGGCGCTGGTGATCGTGCTGGGCGCCATTGTCTGGAACACGGTGCGGCGCAACGCCCTGGGCTGTTACCACGACGCCCTGGTGGCCGCCGCTGTAGCCCTGTCCATCCTGGTTCTGGGCGTCAGCCCCGTCTGGGCCCTGGTAGTGGGCACCGCCGTCAGCGTGGTCAAGAATCTGGTCCTCCAGAGCCGAAAGGAGGACCGGTGATGCAGCTGTTTCTGCTGGCCTGGATCTTCGCCAAGGTGAGCCTGCTCACCTACGGCGGCGGCCTGGCCTCGTTGCCCTTTCTCTATCAGGTTTTTGTGGCCGATCAGGGCTGGATGACCTCGGAGATGTTTAACCAGACCATCGCCCTGGCCCAGATGACCCCCGGGCCGGTGATCCTCAACTCCGCTACGCTGCTGGGCTACCGCTTTGGCGGCATTATGGGGTCCCTGGTCTGCACCGTCGCCGTGGTGATGGCCCCCTTGGTGGTGGTGATGGCCCTGTTCTGGATCTCCCGCCACGCCTCGGGAACCGCCAAGATCTGGGTAGACCGGATCCGCATCGCCATGCGGCCAGTAGTCGCCGGACTGTTGGCGGTGGCCCTCTGGACGGTGACGCTGCCGGTGGTGCGCCAACCCCGGCTGTGGCCCTTGGCGGCTGTCGCCGCGGCGCTGTGGCTGGTGCCCTTCATGCGCAAGTACCCCCAGGCCCTGCTGATCCTCTCTGCACTTCTCGGCGTGGTCGCCTACAGCCTGGGGCTGCTGCCCCTGGTCTAGGGGGCCTCGGGACATTAAAAAAGGCTTCGGGCCAGAAGTCCGGAGCCTTTTTCGTCGTCTTTTGTTCTTCTCTAACTAATATCAAGTGATTCCAGGTGATTCCAAGGGGGCCTAGTCCAGGGAGACCCTGGTGCAGTGCCGGTTCAGCGAGAACTGGGTGACACTGCCACCCAGAAGGGTCTCCACCTTTTGGGCCAGGTCCCCGGCCGCAGCCTTCAGGTCGTCGCTACGGCTGCCGTCGGGGAACTCCAACACCAGCAGGGCACGGGTGGTCTGGGGGCGCAGCATGGTCCGCTGGCCCTCTCGCCAGTTCCAGCCCCGGCAGAGGGCTCCAGCGTCGTCGCTGTAGCACACCTCACCGGCCAGGGTGGGCTCCTCCTGGTCGCTGCCCAGTGGCAAAAAGGGCTCCCCGCCAGGGGACACCCTCAGCCGCAGGTCCCCCTGGATCGTATCCAGGTCCTCGCCGCCGCAGGGCAGGCCCCAGCTCAGCGAGACGATGTTGTAGAGGTCCACCAGGGGGTTCACCGATCCCAGGCCTTTGCCGCTTTCTACCCGCTTCAGCAGCGCCTCGATGGAGCATCGGGCGCCCCGCTTGGTCTTGAACTTCTTGAAGGCCTCCCGCCAAACCGCCACTGCCGGGCACTGGCTCAAAGGCGACGTCGTTATGTGTCTTTTGGCGTCGCTTTGGGCCTGGACCAGGTCCCGCTGGATCGCCGCCACCACGGCGGCGTCGGGGTCGTTTTGGACCCCTTTGGCCAGGATTAGGGCCAACTCCAGCTCCGGAAAGAGCTCTAGGACCCCATCCTCTAGGACGAAATCCGCCATGGCGCTTTAGTCCCTCTGGCAGAGCTCCAACAGCACGCCGCCGGTGGCCTTGGGGTGCAGGAAGGCAATCATGGCGCCGCCGGCACCCCGGCGGGGCTTCTCGTCGATGAGCTTGACCCCCTTGGCCTTGAGCTCCTCCAGAGCCGCCTCCAGGTCCGCCACCCGGATGGCCACGTGATGGATCCCAGGGCCCTTTTTCTCCATGTACTTGGCCACAGGGCTGTCCTCGGCGGTGGGCTCCAGCAGCTCAATCTCGGTATCCTGGATGGGCAGGAAGGCGGTCTTCACCTTCTGGTCCTCCACTACTTCCACGCCGTGGCAGACTACGCCTAGCACGTCCTGCCAAAACTTCAGGGCCTCGTCGATGCTGGGCACCGCCACGCCGATATGATCCACAACTTTGACGTCCATTTGGAAAAATCGCTCCTTTCGGCCCGAAAGGCCGTTATCCTCGAGTCGGCGCCGTCCTAGCTGGACAAGCCCGACGGAGGCCGCTCTTTGGGGCGTTTCCACGAAAGGCCCCAAAGCGATTATACTATAGCTCAAGGCCCGGCGGTCTCCCTGCCGGAGCCAAAGGAGTGATTCCCCTGGACCTCTTTTCGCCTCTCTGGGCCTTGGTCCTAGGCGGCGGCGCTGGAGCTCTGATCTGGACCACCGCCTCCTGGGCCATTGGGGACTGTTCCCCCAAGGTTTGGCCCTGGCTGCCCTCGCCGGTCTGTGGACGTCTCTTCTGGTGCCTAGCCGTAGCCCTGGCTTCAGCGGCCTTGGCGCGGCAGTGGACCGGCATCTCCACCCTCTTCGGCCTCAGCGCCCTGTGGTTCGCCGCAGTCCACGCCCTGACGGACCTACGCAGCGGCTATATCTACGACTGTTTCGCCTGGGCCTGCGGCCTCTGGGGCCTGGCCCTAAGGCTTGGCGGAGGCTTCCCGGCCCTGGCCGACGGCCTCCTGGGAGCACTGGCCGGAGGTGCGCCCCTAGCGGCGGCCTCGCTGATCAATCACCAGGCCATGGGATGGGGTGACGGCTGTCTCATGGCGGGGTTGGGGATCCTTTTGGGCTGGAAGATGGCCCTGGTGGCTCTCTACCTAGGCGTGCTGATAGGAGGCGTCGTAGCTGTGGCCCTGGTGCTAGCCCATCGAATCGGCCGCCGCGACAGCCTACCCCTGGCTCCGGCCCTAGCCGCTGGGACCCTGGCGGCGCTGCTCTGGGGCCCCCAGATCCTGGACCACCTGGGCACGGCGCCCTATTGGCCCTGGCTATGACCCCTGTAACCCCATCGGAAGCGACAGCAGCGGCAACACAAAGAGGCCCCAAGCCTTCCCGAGGGGGATATTTCCCTCAAGGAAAACCTGGGGCCTCTTGATCGTCCAGGTCCTCCAGCGAAGGGCTCCTGGCTTTTACGAAAGTCAAGTTCGCCAAGGCTCCCCAACCTTGGGTCAGGGCCTCCCGGGCCGCGGCGATCTGGCGGTCCACCTCGGCAAAGGCGGTGCCGCCGACGGCGTTAGGTCCTCAACAGATGGCGCCTTAGTTACACTAGACTAGTCGGCGATAGGCTCCTAATCGGCTTCTTTTTTCTTGATACGATACAGTTTCTTATCAAAATAGTTATAAAAGAAGCACAATAGCCCAGCCAAAGCCATCATAGGAAAGACAATACTTGACACCGTTGTTTCAATCTGAATTACCAGGTCCGGCCTGTCTAAAAAAATACAAGCTGTTTGACCAAATACGAACACCAGTCCGCCTACAAAGGAAATACCACAGGCCGCTGCAATTAACATTCGCACGAATTTTTTCATGTTCGTCTCCTTCCGCTTCTTTCGATCGTTAATCGCAAGTGTTAGTTGAACACCGCAAACAGAAGGGCTCTAGTCTCTTCGATCAAGGAATTGGAAGAGCACCGATACAAATCAAGAAACCCAGTAATGTTATCGGGACAACAAACCAAAAGATCAGCGGCACGAAAATTTTAGGAGGATCTGCACCAGTCAAACCACAGGCCACATAGAGAGCTCCCGACGCAGGAGGCGATGCGCCCTCCGTCGATGCTACGACCAACATGGCTACAGCGGCCGCCAAAGGATCCATTCCAATACCTACCAAAATAGAATGGCCAATCAAACCAACGGAATTTAACGTAGCGGTAGAAGAAAAAGGCCCCGCCACAAATGCCACAAGAAGCATTATAACAAGCGCCGTCATGATGGGCGGTAGGTTGAGAATCACTAGTATCTTTTCGACGTCCTTATCCAGGCCAAGCTTAGTAATGATTCGGCTTGCCGCAACGACGAATATAAGCATCCCCGCGATGCTAGAAAAATGGGGGATCAGCTTTTTTACAAACTCATCGGGAGAAGGAAACTTCTTTATGATACTCTTACCATCGAGCAAAAGAATAATTAAGATCATAAGCAGAGGAATCCAGACAAGCAGATTCAAGCTATCAATTGCTTTGCTCCATTCCTCTGAACGTCCAGCTAGCCACTTCGAAAAGGGCCCCATATTTAACGCAACGGGAATAATAACACCGAGGAATATAGTCAGCGTGATTCCGTACTTTTTGAAGATCTCGGCAATCGAAGTTGCAACCAGGTTTTTCGTCAAGGTGGGCTGGATATTGTTCTTTTTAATAACGTAATTAATATACACAACGCGCCATATTACTTGATAAATACCGCTCACAAAAAGAGCAATATACAAGTCACCCTGCGCTACCGCCGCGGCCACCGTTGGAAAGGCCAGAATAATAAACATCGAGGACGAAGGAGGAAATCCCGCAGCCAAGCCACCATTGGCCGCGATTATCGTGGCAGCTTGTTCCTTGCTCCATCCGGTTTCTAACAGCCACTCAGAGGTGAAAGCCCCAGAAGTCGCGGCATTGGGTGTATTTCCGCCAGACATCATTCCCAGTACCGACGAAATTCCTGTATTTACATAGGCTGGACCGCCTTTCAGGCGTCCAAATAACCGTGTGAAAATTTGCACCATCCCGTGCAGTACATTGGAGTTCTGCAGTAAAAAGGACATCACCACGAAAGCAAGGGAGGCACACACGACCTCATAGGAACAAGCGTACTTTAAAGCTTCTACTAAAAGCGAAAGCGCATTGCCTTTACCAAATAAGGCGACAACAATCATCCCTATGAAGGCAATCTCAGCTATGCTCCGCTTTACAAAAACAGTCCACACGACAATTAACAATATAAACACCAACATCGCACTCAACCCTGGTCCTATCATAACTACGCTCCTCCTTTCTTCTACATGTTGATGCCAAAAGCAATTATCTTCTCAGATGCTGTCCGATACAGTTATTTCTGTGGGTATGTGTCGTCGATTATCTCTACATCTTTTTCGGACAGACGCTCATCTACCCATTGCCGTTTCGTTGTTCCTCTTTTTGCAGCTTCCACCTTGCTTGCGTCTTTAGCAGCGAGCTGAATCGCGTCTTTCAGGATATGAGGGGCATCAACACGCGGAATAACGATGACCCCATCCCGATCTCCCAGGACAATGTCTCCGGGCATCACCGCTATGTTCCCCACAGAAACCGGGACATTGATCTCCCCTGGCCCCTCTTTGTAGGGACCACCAGGAGTGGCACCAGTGGCGTACAGAAACATTTCGTCCAATTGAGAAATTGCCTCAAGGTCACGAATTGGTCCGTCTAGGACAATGCCCTTGATTTTGCGAGTATATTGGGCATAGAGAGCCATAATCTCCCCCATGAGAGACTGGGATCTATCCCCTTCGTTGGAGACTACAATAACGTCGTTCTCGCCAGCCATGTCCAGGGCCTTGTGAAGCATCAGGTTATCCCCCGGACGGGCTTTTACCGTCAACGCGACACCAGCCATGATGGCTCCTTTAGGGTTAGAAACGAGGCGAATCTCGGAACTCAGAGCACAGGAGCGATTCATCGTATCCGCCACATTTGCAGCCGGCAAAGAGCGGAATTGCTCTACCACTTCCATGTCCGGCATGTTGCGCTTCAAAAAGATCCGATTACCTACAGCCATGATAATTTCCCCCTTCATGTTGGCCTGCGATTCAAGGCACTGAATTTATAGCTTCCTGCGTTATCGCTTGATTCGACCTTTCTATTGGGACGATCCCACCATATCCCTCAGTTCCGGCACAATGTATTTGGGAATTCGACCGGAAAAATAATCATCAATAGCTTCCGCACAGGCGATAGAGGCACGGACAGATGCTTCCTTTGTCGCAGCTCCAATGTGGGGTGCCGTCAGCACGTTATCCATACTTAAAAGTTGATTTTGTGGGTCAATGGGTTCTTTTTCCAAAACATCTAAAGCCGCTCCGGCAATTTTTCCGTCTTTGAGGGCACAAATTAATGCGGCCTCGTCAACAACCGTTCCTCTGGCAGTATTTATTAAATAGGCCGTTTCTTTCATCAAATCGAATTCATGGGTACTAACGCTACGCACAGTGTCTTTTGTAGCTGGAATATGAATAGAAACATAATCGCTATTCGAAAAGACTTCATCTCGATTTGACGTTAATGCCACATAATCCGGAACTACCCCGTTGAAAAAGGGATCGTAGGCAAGGATTTTCATGTGGAATGCCAAACAAGCCTTTTCAGCGACGAGCTTCCCTATATTACCCAGCCCGATTAAGCCAAGGGTTTTGCCTTCTAGTTCCGTCTTGGGAATGCCACTTTTAGCATAGCGGTAATTTTCAACGTAGCACTTTTCCACTTTTTTAAAGTTCCTAGAGCAATACAACATGTAAAAGATCGTAAGTTCAGCTACGGAAATGCTGTTAGCTCCCCCCGCGGTCACAACTAACGTGCCATTCTTACGCGCTGCAGTCAGATCCACCCCATCATAGCCGGCACCATGGCGAGCTATGATTTTCAGGTTAGGGGCTGCTTCTAAAATTTTAGGAGTTATCTTCGCAGTGCGAACAATCATTGCATCGCAGTTCCCAACATCTTGCAAAATTTCCTCTTCGCTAGGACCTTGGCCATCGACAATTTCATAGCCGCGACTTTTCAGGTACTCGTAACCTTCCGGCAATATCGGCTGAGGAAGCAACACTCGCGTTGTCATCATGAACCTCCTGCCCTCTTTAAGCGTTTTGGATCTGATAAAATGGGGATCACTTTCGTTCATCCCTCTGAATAATTTTATGCTATCATGCATTATATAGAAGTAAATCAGAACAAAACTGAGCGTCCGTCAAAAAATTTCAGACGAGGAGGGTGACTATGAACCTAGACGGGTTGTCGTACTTTCTTGAGCTAACAAAGGATTTAAACATGACCAAGACGGCTTCTCGCCTCTATATTTCTACGCAAACATTAAGTTATCACATTCAACAATTGGAAAAGCATTATGGCACAGCGTTATTCCATCGGAAGCCCACCTTTGAGCTGACCTATGCAGGCAAAGTGGTCTTGCGTTTTGCTCAGTTGGTCGAACGGAAAGGGCTAGATTTGAAGCGGCACCTATCAGAGATAAAAAATGAGGAAGAGGGTGAGATCAGATTAGGCGTTGGCATGACCCGAGGGCGTAGATTATTAAAATCAATAATGAAAGAATTTTCATCTCGCTTCCCTAAAGTATCCATCATTTGCACTGATAAGTTTGCATCCGATAACCTTCCAGAATGTCTGTCCAATTCCTTGGACTTGGCTATTGTAGTAAAGGAAAAATTTAATCCCATCCTACAGGGAGAGGATTTTCTGGCTGAGCCTGTGTATCTTTGCATCCCAGAAAAGCTCTTGAATACCTACTTTCCCAGAGAAGAAATTAGTGCGCTAAAAGCGAGTAGCTATCATGGAGCGACGATTGAAAAATTTATTCGTCTCCCCTTCGTTCAACTGGATAACAAACTAGGAAGGAGAATCCAAACTAGCCTTGCGGCAAAGGGCATAGTAAGTCCACCGTTCCTGCTTTGCCGTTACATCAGTCAGGGTCTCCCGTTATGCCAGCTTTCGCTGGCCGCATGCTATGCTCCTCATATGAGCATTGTTGAGAACTTTGAGGAAATAGTTAACTCAAGAATAAATATATTCCCCTTGCTTGACTTGACCTACGGCGCTCCTGTCACCCAGGAACTGTCATTGATTTATCACAAATCACGCTATATGCCTAAATATACAAAATATTTTATAGAGCTGCTATTAAAAACCAGTAACCAAATTAATGACGCCTCTGTTGTCCACATCGTTTGAAGTGGCTGTCTGGAGTGTGCTAATACAAAAGGACCCGCCGTCTTAGCCGACGGCGGATCCTTTTGCGCTTTTCCT
>CAZCKP010000028.1:0-12858 GCA_964499295.1 uncultured Synergistaceae bacterium
TTCTGGATCTCCAGGCAGGGCTGGGCCACGCCGGGAGTGTAGGCCAGCGAGAGGTCATCCTTGCTCTCCACCGGAGCCCTGGAGATGACTTCGATCTTTCCCTTCCATTGGGCGTGACACTTCAGCGATTCCTTGGCGTAATCCATGGCAATTGCCTCCTTCGGGAAGAAGCTGTTCTCACCGGGCCCTGGGGCCGCGGTCAAATCAGATTAGGTGAATCTTACCACAGATCCGAGCCCGGAGGCCGGGAAAAGAGGACAGGGATCGGGGATCCCTTGGCGTTGGGTTACTACATCAGCCCACCCAGGCTCGACAGCAGCAGGCTGCCCAGGATCAAGATGATGGCCCCTCCCAGTCGGGACGAGATCTGGGCGAAGGGCATCAACTCCATGCGCCGGCAGGCCGACAGCACCGCTACGTCGCCGGTGCCGCCCATGTTGGACATGCACAGCCCCGCGGTGATGCCCGATTCCAGGGGATAGAAGCCCACGAACTTGCCCACCAGGGCAGCGCCGAAGAAGGCGCCCAGGCAGGACAGCAGGCACAGGATCAGGTAGGTGACGCTGAAGCTAGAGATGACGGTGTCCAATTCGAGGTAGCATATGCCGATGCCTACCAGTAGAGTGGGAGTCAGGTTCTTCATGATGAACTGAGACCACTGATAGCAGCCCACCTCGATCTCTTCGGGCAGCAGGTTGTAGATCTTGCAGATGGCCACGGTGATGATCATCCAGGCGTAGCCGTGGATACTAATCGAGGGCACCAGGGCGTCCCACAGGGCCGCCACGATAAAGCCCCAGGCAAAGAAGGAGTTGGACACCAGCAGGCCGATGGCCATGTTGGACAGGCTAAGGTTGTCCCGCTTGGACCGCATCTCCGAGCTGATGCTCAGCTCCGTAGAGTCGTCGGCCTTCATCAGCTGGCCGTCGCCGTTGATGTTCTTGCCCTTCACGACCTTGGCGAAGACACCGGCCAGCACGATGGAGATGGCGTTGCCGATGGCCACGGCGGGGGTCATGATGGAGATGGCCTCGGCAGCCGTCATGGTGCCGGAGCTCTCGAAGATCTTGGACAGAGGCACCGCTCCAGCGCCCATGCCACCGCCCATGATGGGCAGGGCGATCAACATCAGGGCCCTGACGGTACCGAAGTTCATGACCTTGCCGACGATGCAGGTGATGCCGAAGGACAGGGCGATGGCACCGAAGATGGCCGGTAAGTACCGGGCTGAGGCGCGGACCAACAGTTTGCGGTTCATGCCCAGGATGGAACCGGTAATCAAGGCGGCGATGTAGAAGTCCAAGAAGGCGCCGGTGGGCTTGAGGAAGCTGTTGATGTTGGCGATCAGGTCAAAGCCATGGGCGAAGTTGTAGACCTTGGCGCCGTTTTCCAAGGTGGCCACCACCGTCGGCAGCAGGTGGTAGTATTTCAGCAGCGCCGATCCGAAGATCACCATGATGGCGCCGCCGCCCAGGTAGGACCGCACGATGGGTAGCCGTTCGCCCAGCTCGTAGAGGATGCTGCCGATAACGATCATCACGGCGAAGCAACCGCCCATGCCCTGGGGCAACGTGCCCGTGTAGGTGGCCAGGAGCACCACCGCGGAAAAGACCGCAAAAACAGGCCAGGGAAGATTGAACAATTTAAAGTTGCTCTTGGTGTTTAGAAAACTCACAGCAAAACCTCCCTCGTTATTTTTAAGATACTATGGCCAGGTCGAAATAGTATAACCGGCTAGCCTAGGCCCAAAGGCTCCCGGAAATCCCCACCTCCGTTCTCAGCTCGAGTTTTACCGAAGTTCTCGCTGAATTGGTTGAAAGTTACGTCTACCATATCCCCTCGGCCCGGCAGTGGCTATTTTTTGAAAAGATCCCGCAAAAGTTTAGGACCTAAAAAATATTGATCCAGGGATCTCAAGGGACCTTCTTAGGATATCCCGGACCGCGGCTAATGGTAAAACGTAAATTATTCTATCAAATTCGAAGGAGACGGCCATGGCCCTTTTACGCAACCGCCGTTGGATAAACAACATGACCCTGCTATTGGTCCGGATATTCCTGTGGTTCTCGGTGATCTGGGCGGTGCTATTGGTCATTACCCTCAAGTTCAGGACTTGATCTACCAGATCCCCTAGAAGGGGCAGCGGTACGCCCCCTGGCTATTGATGGGGCATGTTTGAGGCTATTGAGTTGATTTTGCATTACAGAGGGGTCATAATAGAGGTGAGATGACCGACAAGGAGGTGCTGTCATGGCTACCACCACCAATTTCAGCGTTCGCATGGACAGCGATGTCAAAAAACGGTGCGAGCGCCTCTACGACCAACTGGGCATCAACCTCACCACCGCCATCAACGTGTTCCTGCGCCAGTCCCTCCAGGCCGGCGGGTTCCCCTTCGACGTGAGGCTGGACCGGCCCAACAAAGAGACCCTGGCGGCCATGGAGGAAGCGGAACGGATCGCCCGGGATCCCGGAGTGCGGCGCTACGACGTGGAAGAGGCCCTGCAGGAGCTGAAACGGTGAGCCGTGCTATCGTCTGGACGGCCCAGTTCAAAAGGGATTACAAGCTGGCGGCCAAGCGTCACAGGGACATCGGCCTGTTGGATCAAATCGTCCGGGCCCTGGCCCAAGGCGAGACTCTGGCGGAACGTCATAGGGACCACCCGCTGACCGGTCCTTGGCTGGGCTTTCGAGAGTGCCACATCCAGCCAGACTGGCTACTGGTCTACCGCCTCGAGGACGATATCCTGGTGCTGACGTTGATCCGCACCGGGAGCCATAGCGACCTCTTCGGAGACTGAGGGTTTTAGGCCGGCTCCGGAGCCTGGCTCTTCAAATCCAACTTACGCCTCGAGGGCCCTTCCCTATCGGGAAGGGCCCTCGATCTTGGGCGATATCAACCTTCGGCGTTCCAGTCCACTACGTACTTTTCCACGAAGCCATCGGGGGAGTAGGCCATCTTGGCGTGACGCAGCCCGGCGTCGCCCATGTCTTCCTCCCGGTTGGCCACCTTGAAGCGGCGGCCATCGTGAAAGAGAAAGTCCTTGTTGATGACCTGATAGGCCGAGGGGTACTTCTCCAGGGCCTTCTCGTAGTGGATCATCACCGTCTCTCCCACCGGTTCGGCCAGGGTGTAGGCGATGAGTTGGCCCTCCAGCTCGATGACGCCGCCCAGCATGCCCAGCTCGGGCCAGTGGTCTAGCACCTTGAGAATGGCCTGGTGCTCGCCCTCCAACAGGGGGTACTGGTGAAGGTTCTGCTCGGCCAACCAGGCCTTTTGGAGCTCCACCACCCGGAGCGTCATCTCAGGAGTCATGGACAGGTACTGGGCGTCGTAATGGCGGCGGAACTGGTTCACTTTGTTGCGGCGGCGCATGTGGCGGTTCCCTGCCAGCGTGGCCAGGTCCTCCACGGCGTAGAGGTATTCAAAGCTGTCCCGGTCGGCCTGGGCGGAGATCTTGGACCCCAGTTGCTGCTGCCAAATCTGGACCAGTCCCTTGGGGACGTCCACGAAGTGGCCCCGGGGCCCCACCTCCTCCAGCAAAAGCCTCTGCCAGTCGTCGCGCCGCCACTCCCCGACGGGAGGAAGCCAGCAGGGAGCCGGTCGGTTCTGGCGCAACCAGATCAGATCGTCGGTCCAGCGGGCCTCGTAGCCGAAGTATTCCGTCCAGGACCAGATGACGATAAAGCTCTGGTCCGAGGAGTAGTCCAGACATCGGCGCCAATAGCGGTTGTAGTCGGCGAACTGGGCCAGGTCCAGGGGCGTATATCGATGTTCCACGCAAATGCCTCCTTGGGTTGGGCCCCCAAAGGGGACTGGAAGCCCGTTGTGGCATTATTGTAACACCAAGGCCCCTAGTTTTTTCTCGCCCCTGACCGGGCAAAGCGGTCGGATTTAGGACTAGCTCCCCTGGTCCTGGGCGCCGTAAAGCCGCTGGTAGACCTGGTAGTTGGACATCACCGCCTTGACGTAGTTCCGGGTCTCCTGGAAGGGGATGGCCTCCACCCAGCTGTCCGGGGCCCACTCCTCCCTCTCGCGGTTCCAGCGGTTCACGTTGCCACTGCCGGCGTTGTAGGCCGCCAGCACCCACTCGATGGAGTCGTAGCTCTGCTGAAGCTGGTTGACGTGGGCAGTGCCCATGGCGATGTTGTCCTCTACGTTGTAGACGTTGTAGTTGGTCAGCCCCACCATGCGGGCCACGTCGGAGGCCGTGCCGGGCATGAGCTGCATCAGACCCGCCGCTCCGGCCCGGCTGGTGGCATCAGGATTGAAGGCGCTCTCCTGTCGCATAATGGCCCAGATCAACAGTGGATCCACCTGCCACTGAGCTGCCGCCGCCTCTACCTGACTACGGAAGGGCCTGGGATAGGCCATCTCCAACAGTGGTCTGGCGATGGGGTTGGCCTGCAGGTAGTCGTTCAGCAGGGGCCGAAGGTAGTGATAGGCCTGGGTCTCCGATCCTATCCACCAGGCTATAAAGGCCGCCGAGAGCCTGGAAGGCGTGTCGGTACGTTCGGCCAGCTCCAGCTGGGCGTGGACCATAAAGCCCCAACGCTCCAGCTCGGTAATGTTGCGCTGGGCAAAGTCCTCGGGCAGCCCCTCGGGGGCGATCTGCAGCGATCCGCCGGAGAGCACCAAGAAGCTATAGACGCTCAGGCAATGGCGGTTCAGCAGCTCCTCCCGCAGCTGTTGGGCCTCGTCGGTGCGGTTCAGAGCCTCCAGGGCCCGGCTACGCCAGTACAGCAACCGAGGGGCGTTGCTGTCGGAGTTCTGGGGCTTGGCCTGGTTCCAGATCCTTAGGGCCCCGGCGCGATCACCCTGGACCCACAAAGCCCAGCCGTCGTTCCAGATTATCTCGGTGGCGTAGCTGCTGTCGGGGAAGCGGCGCAACAGTTCCGATTTGGCCTGATCCCGCCGGTTATAGTGCTGCGACGTGGCCAGGTAGTTCAGCGCCACCGACGCCCTGGGCCGGTCATCGCCCGAAGCGGCCCGCTGGAGCACCGCCAGGGCCTCCTCAGCGGCGGGGCCGTTCAGCATCTGGGCCAGTTGCCGCAGCGAGCGCACGTAGTAGTCGCCGTTCTCTCGGAACACCAGTTCCTCGTAGATCCTCTGGGCCTCGGAGAGCCGCCCCTCCTGGGCCAGGCTAAGGGCCAGGTAGTAGCTGCCCCCTTCGCCGTAGAGCCCCATGGGATCCAGCCGCTGAAGCCAAGGGATCGCCTCGTCGTAGCGCTTGGCCAGATAGAGGCCGTAGCCCACCCGATAGTCCCGCTCCGGCGAGGCTGGGGCCCCTTGGGCCAGGGCTAGGGCCTTGCTGTTGCGGTTTTGGATCTTCAACAGCGCCAGGGCCTCGGTGGGCGACAGCCGCTCCCGGGCGGCCAGGGCCACCAGGGCTGTCCGCTGCTGGACGCTGGTGGAGGCCAGCTCGGCCATGCGGTGGAGCCATTTTTCCGCCTCTTCGGCGTTGGAGGTGATCCGCGACAGGGCGTAGGCGCTGTAGTACTGCACCGACTTAGGCGGTTCGGACTGGTAAAGCTCCAGGGCTAGGTCATAGGCCTCAGAAGGGTGGCCCAGGCGCTCCAGCGCCAGCACCTGCAGCAACCGAGCGTAGGGAACTACCTCGTCGGGGTAGACCCCCTCCAGGGTCCGCATCAATTCCAGCGCCGGCTCCCAGCGTCTCTGGGTCCAAAGGGCGTTGGCGCCCAGCGAGAGCTCCCGAGGCGACAAGTCGCCTTGGGCCAACAACCGGTCCACGGTAGTCCAGTCCCGACCGTAAAAGGCCTCTTCCATGGCCGAAGGCGCTTCCTGGGCCGAAGCCCCAGTGCCAAGGGCCAGTAGGGCCGCCAGGACGATAGAAATCGCGTCTTTTAGAAACTTCACAACTTACCTCCGCAGGATCCCGGGGGGATCGGGAAATTTCCGGGATTGGGATCGCTATTTCCCGGGAATTTCAGGCCTTTGGGGCCTATCTTTTCCGCCGTTAAAGCATATCATAAAGCAGGGATGGCCCGACATCCTGAAGATCTACAATTCCCAGGCCCGCCCTTTGGAGGAGCGGCAAGGAGGCACCATGATCAAGCGGGGACTGATAGAACTGATTTTTTCGGCTTTCAGCATTGAGCGCTGGAACGACCATCCCCGGACGTCCCAGTTCTCGGAGATGGACAAACAGGCCCACAAGGCCCTGATCGCCTACGTTATAGCCCGGACCGAGCAGGACCGGGGGGCCTCGGTGGACTGGGAGAAGCTGATCCAGGGCGGCATCTTCGAGTTCCTCCACCGGGTGGTGGTCACCGACATCAAGCCGCCGGTGTTCCATCGCCTCATGGCCGACCAGAAGCTGCAACGACAGCTCAACGGCTGGGTGCTGGACCAGCTCCAGCCCCTGCTGGGGGCGCTGCCCGGCGGCGTGATGGACCGCTGCAGCGACTACTTCCTCGAGGAGCCGAGGAACTGCCTGGAGCGGCGGATCCTCAGCGCCGCCCACTATCTGGCCACCCGATGGGAGTTCAGCTTCATCTACAGCTGGAGCAAGCCCCTCTACGGCATCGAGCGGACCCACCGCCAGATCATGGACGAGATCGAGAGCCACAAGGACCTGGCCGCGGTGGCCCAGTGCCTGGAAAGCATCTCCAGCGGCGACAGCCAGGGCCTCTACGGTTTTATCTCCCTGATGGGGCAGCTGCGGTTCCAAAAGCGCTGGACCCAGTTCCAGAGGATCCCTGCCACCTCGGTGCTGGGACATTTGCTGATGGTGGCCCAGCTCTGCTGGTTCACCTCTCTAGAGATCGGCGCCGGAGCTACCCGGCAGCGGAACAACTTCTATTGCGGTCTCTTCCACGACCTGCCGGAGGTGCTGACCCGGGACATCGTCTCGCCGGTGAAACGCAGCGTCCAGGGCCTGGAGGAGCTCATCAAGGAGCTGGAACGCCAAAGCGTCCAAGAGGCCATTTTCCCGCTGATCCCCCAGCCATGGCGAGAGGACCTGCTCTATCTGATCGCCGACGAGTTCTCCAATCGGATCCGCCCCGGCGGTCGGGTGGAGCTGCTCCAGCGAGATCTGGGGCCAGAGGACGACGGTGCCGAGCTGGACGGCATCGACGGCGCCCTGGTGGAGCTCTGCGACAAGCTCTCGGCCTTTATCGAGGCCAGCCAGTCCATCAGGATGGGCGTCAGCTCGCCGGGCCTTCGGGAGAGCCGCCGCCGCATCGCCCAGACCTTCGGCCGCCGCCGCATCTCGGGCTGCGATCTTGGGGTGCTCTTTGACTACTTCGATTGAGCCCTGAGCCCCGACGGTCTCAGCCCTTCAGGTAGGGTTGGGGCGAATAATCGGACTTTTGAAATTTTTGGGAAATTCCGCCTCCCGGCGATACAATGGGGGCGTTTTCGGTCCCTTTTATGATGAGGAGGTCTATCGTGAAGCCCCTGATCGCCATTGCCTGTAATATCGACGTCGACGACGGCCGACGCAGAATCGCCCTCAGCCGGTCCTACGCCGACAGCCTACTGGACGCCGGCGGACTGCCGGTGGTGCTGCCTCTGACCCAGGATCAGGCGACGCTGCGCCAGTACCTGAGCGATTGCCGAGGCCTTCTGCTGCCCGGCGGCGTCGACGTGCTCCCCAGCCTCTATGGCGCCGAGCCCTTGCCCCATCTCGGGACGGTGGAGCCCGAGATGGACCACTACCAGATCGCCTTGACCCGTCTGGCCATGGAGCTGAATTTGCCCCTTCTGGCCATATGCCGAGGCCTCCAGGTGCTCAACGTGGCCCTGGGAGGCTCGCTGATCCAGCACATCCCCCACCAGGAGCCCTGGTTGAACCACGACCAGCCCCTGGCACCCCGTTGGCCCTTCCACAGCGTCGAGGCCCTGGAGGGATCCAGGATCGGCCAGATCTTCGGCCAGTCCTTCCAGGTTAACAGCTTCCACCACCAGGCCGTAGATCGTCTGGCTCCGCAGCTGGAAATCACCGCCAGGGCTCCCGACGGCATCGTCGAGGCCCTGGAGCACCAGCAGAAGCCTTTTGTGGTGGCGGTGCAGTGGCATCCCGAGGCCATGGCCGCCCACTGCCCCAGGACCCAGGAGCTGTTCCGCCGCTTCGTGGCGGCCTGCGAAGGGGGGCGTTGACGGTGGAACTGTCGTCGTTGCCTCTCTTTGGCTCCCTGGTCAACGCCCTGGCGGTGCTTTTGGGCTCTGGGGTGGGGCTGGCCCTGCGGTCCCGGATCCCCGACGGCCTGATGAAGCTACCCTTTCGGTGCATGGGCCTCTTCGTGGTCTCCCTGGGGGTCTCCATGGCCATCGACGGCCAAAACGTGCTGATCCTCATCGTCAGCATCGCCCTGGGATCGGTAATCGGCGGCCTATTGGACCTGGACGGCGCCATGGATCGGGCCAGCAGGGCCCTGGAGCGGCGTTTCAGCAGCGCCGGGTCGAACCTGGCCAGCGGCTTTATGACCGCCAGCCTGCTGTTCTGCGTAGGCTCTCTGTCGGTGCTGGGGTCCTTTGAGGAGGGTCTGGGGAGCTTCCCCCGGCTTTTGCTGACCAAAAGCCTGATAGACGGCCTGTCGTCTATCGCCCTGGCCGCTTCCATGGGCGTGGGGGTGTTCTTCGCCGCCGGTGCCGTGCTGGTCTACCAGGGCGCTCTAACCCTGGCGGCCACGCTGCTACAGCCCCTGATGACCCCGGCGGCGGTAGTTGAGATGAGCGCTGCCGGCGGACTGATGCTCATCGCCCTGGGGCTGGACATGGCCGGGGCCCTGAAGGAGCGAATCAAAGTCGCCGACGCCCTGCCGGCGCTGGCCGTCGCCGTGGTGCTGGCCCGGATCTTCCTATAGGTCATCGAGCCGGACAGCCTAGCGACTGAAACACTTGATCTGAAATAGCAGGTAGGGAGAGATAATTCTATGGCCCTTGCCTATCGACATCGGACCAGCGTCTTGGCCTCGGAGGTGACGCCCTGCGGCGCCCTGAAGCCCTTTCACCTCATGGCGGCCCTCCAAAACGCCGCCGACGCCGCCGTAGACGCCAGCGGCATCCCCGACGGCTACGGCTTCGGCTGCGCCTGGATGGTCCATCACTACAGCATCTTTCTGGACCGGCCCCTGATGATGGAGCAGCGGTACCAGATCCACACCGGCCACCGCCCCAAGGGCGACCTCTATTCCATCCGGCGCTTCGTCCTGGAGGACGACAGGGGTACCTTCGGCCTGGCCGACAGCTCTTGGATCCTGGTGGACCTGGCCACCCGTCGCCCCCAGCGGCTGAGCCGCCGGCTCCAGGGCGTCTTCTACGACGTGGCCGAGGAGCCCTTTCAGGAGCGCTTCGTCGACCCTCTGCCGCCCCAGCGGGCCGACTTCCAGCGGCAGCTGGAAGTGCGCATGGGCGATCTGGACGGCAACGGCCACGTCAACAACGCCTATTATCTGGCCTGGGCCAGCGAGGCCCTGCCCTGGGAGGTCTTTATGTCCTCGGGGCTCCTGGAGGCCCATATCCTGTTCCGCCATGAGGCCACCTACGGCATGGTCCTGACGGTGACGACCCAGCAGGAGGGACTCTGGTTCCGCCATCGCATCGAAAACCAGCAGGGCTCGGAAATCGCCCTGATCAACACCCGTTGGGGGCCCGTCTCGCCCCATAATTCGTAAATTTATAGCTTTATTTTGTGACTTTAAAGTCCTGTCGTAAGGGGGAATTGCCGTGATCGCAGCCATCGATCTGGGAGGCCACCACATCAGCGCCGGCGTCCTCTCCCAGGGGACCGTCCTGGGCAAGGTGGAGGTACCCACGCCACCGGAACGGACGCCCCAAGCGGTGATAGAGGTCCTGGTCCCACTGGTGCGAAGGCTGGAAGCCCAGGGGCCCCTGGAGGCCCTGGGCGTGGGACTGCCGGGTTTTTTGGACCCCCAGCGGGAGCGGGTGGTGTCGTTGCCCAACCTGAAGGGCTGGGAGGACTTCCCGCTCCGGCAGGTGCTATCGGAGCGGCTAAGCCTTCCCGTGGTCCTGGACAACGACTGCAACTGCGCCGGTTTGGGCGAGATGGAATGGGGCGCCGGAGCTGATCTTAGGGACTTCGTCTTCATCGCCCTGGGTACCGGTGTCGGTGGCGCCGTGATCCAGGATCGCCGGCTGATCAGGGGAGCCCGGGGCTGGGCCGGCGAGGTCGGCCATATCCCCTTGATGTACGACGCCCCCTGCGGCTGCGGCGGCCGGGGACACGTGGAGAGCTTTTTCTCGGCGGACCGGCTGGAGGAAACCGCCGCCGCCACTGCCTGGAACGATATGGCCTCCCTGTGGGAGCACCACGAGGACCCTGGTCTTGCGCCGCGGTGGGGCCGGGCTCTGACGGCTCTGGCCTGCTGCCTCGGGGCTATAGCCTCGCTGTTGGATCCCCAGGCTATCGTCATCGGTGGCGGCCTGTCCAACCTGCCGGGGCTTATCGACGAGGTGGAGGACTACCTGTTGCCCCTGCTGGGCCGCCATGGTCGTCCCGGGCCCCAGCTGCGCAAGGCCCAACTGGGCACCGACGGGGCCCTGATGGGCGCGGCGGCGTTGGCCCGGCTCCTCTAGGGCCATGTCCGTCTCGGCCTTGCCGGCCTTTCTCTGGCCGCTGTTGGAGGATCAGTACGGCCCCGAGCTGGCCCGGTCCATCGTCCAAGGCTACGAAGCCTCCCGGCCGGTAACCCTCCGGGTCAACGCTCTAAAGGCCACAGTGGACGAGGTACGCCAAGCCCTGGAGGCCCAGGGGATCCAGAGTTCCCCAGTGGCCTGGAGTGACAGCGCCTTGGTGATTCATCGAGCCAGGGAGCGACAGCTCCAGGCCCTGGAGATCTACAGCCAAGGCAAGATCTACCTTCAGAGCCTGTCCTCTATGGTGCCGCCTATCGTACTGGCCCCACGGCCCGGAGCAGACCTGCTGGACATGGCCGCCGCCCCGGGAGGCAAGACCACTCAGATGGCGGCGATGACGGCCAATCGGGCCCGGATCACCGCCTGCGAGATCAAGCCCCTTCGGGCCCAGCGATTAAAGTACAACCTGCAGAAACAGGGAGCCACGTCGGTCTGCGTCATGGTGACCGACGCCCGGCGGCTGGATCCCTGGTTCTCCTTCGATCAGATCCTGTTAGACGCTCCCTGCAGCGGCAGCGGGATCCTCAGCCTGGAGGACCCCAAGGCCCTCCAGCGCTTCACTCCGACGCTGCTAGCCCGATGCCAACGGGCCCAGCTGGCTCTACTCCAAAAGGCCCTGGCGCTGCTGAAGCCCGGCGGCGATATGGTCTATTCCACCTGCTCCGTCCTGGCTGGGGAAAACGAGGCGATTCTGACCGAGGCCCTGAAGGGGTTCGACGCCGAGGTGGAGCCCATCGCCTTCCCTGGCCTGGAGACGCTGCCCCAGCTGCCGACGTCGATCCCCGGGACGTTGTGCCTGAAGCCCGACGGGCTGTACCAGGGCTTTTTCGTGGCAAAACTCAGCAAGACCGCACCTCGGGGCAGATCCTCAAGGCGGGGCTAGGGCCAGGGCTAGAACCCGAGGCCACCCACGAAAAAAGACCCGGAGCCCCTCTACGGAACGTACAATAGAGTTCGCAAAAAGGTGAAACGGAAGAGTCACCAAGGTTCCGGTAGAATGGACGCAACAGACATCTACACAGTTAAGGAGGAACCTTGATGACTCACGTAGAGGATACCACAAACCTGGCCCAATTGCTGGAGGAATGTCGGCGCCAATCCGACCCCATGCTTACCATGCTGGAGTGGCTGTGCAGCAACCTCATGGAAGCAGAAGTAGCCCAGCAATTGGGGGCGGAGAAAAGTGAGCGCTCCGGGGCCCGAAAGGGCTATCGCTGCGGATATCGTCCCCGGCGACTGGACACCCGTATGGGTACCATGTACCTGATGGTGCCCAAGGTGCGGCAGGGAGGCTACATCCCCTTCTTCGTGACCGCCCACCGTCGCAGCGAAGCAGCGCTGGTGCAGGTAATCCAGGAGGCCATTGTCCAGGGCGTTTCCACCCGCAGGATAGAGAAACTGGCCAAGAAGCTTGGCATCGAGAGTCTTTCCAGAGGCATGGCCAGCGAAATGGCCCAGGGACTGAACGAGCAGGTGGAAGCCTTCCGCAAACGCCCCCTGGCAGATAGTCGCTACCCTATGCTGTGGGTGGACGCCCTGTACGAAAAAGTGCGAGTCGACGGCAAAACCGTCAGCATGGCGATTATGGTGATCATAGGCGTCAACGAGCAGAGCCAGCGGGAGATCATAGCCGTAGAGACCATGCTGGACGAATCGGAGGCCGCCTGGACACAATTGTTCCAGCGCCTTAAGGAGCGCGGGCTGACCACACCCAAGCTGTGGTCATTTCCGACGCCAACCCCGGCCTGGTCGCAGCCATCCGCAAAGGCTTCCCCGGGGCTTCCTGGCAGCGGTGCAAGGTCCATCTCATGAGGGACGTCATTGCCCACGTGCCCCAGAGGCAGAGGCAGGACTTCGCCAAGCACCTGAAGGACATCTGGTCGGCCCCATCGAAGGACCAGGCCTACAGGAGAGCAGAAGAGCTGATACAGGCCTATGGACATCGCTTCCCACAAGCCATCCGTTGCTTGGAGAAGGGGCTGGACGACTCCCTGACCTTTTACGATTTCCCCCAATTAGACCCGCGGAAGATATCCTCCACCAACCCCTTGGAGCGGTTAAACAGGGAAATTCGCCGCCGCAGCCGAGTAGTAGGAGTCTTCCCGAACCCCGAGGCCTACATACGGCTGATAACCGCCTATATCATGGAGTATGCCGAGGAGGAGTCCCTCTCCAGGGCCTATATTAGCCCCCAAACCATACAGGAGCTATTGGGCTTGGTAGCTTAGCAGCGC
>CAZCKP010000029.1:0-12475 GCA_964499295.1 uncultured Synergistaceae bacterium
AGCAGTCCCTGGCGTCGATGGTCCGTTCCATCAACAGCGCTATCGAGGAGTACAACCTCCTCAACGACTGATCAGCGGGCTAGCCCCTCAAAGACAAGCAGCCTCCAGGAAAAATCCTGGAGGCTGCGTCTACGTCCGGCCAGTTCCACAGGGGCTGAGGGAGTCTTTTCGTCTTGGCTATGGGGGGCTAGTTATCGGCTCCCTGGACCAAGGCGGCTACGTCGTGTTCCGACTGGACTTCTAACAGAGCGCCCAGGGTGACGACGTCCATGGCGTTTCGGACCGATCGGTCCAGGTAGCGCCAAAACAATAGGTCCGGCGCCGGGGTGTCGTTGTTGACCATGTCCGAGTCCGGCAAAAAGCCATGGAAGTCGTCGAGGGCTTCGAAGATCTCGGTGACGGTGATCTCTTCCGGCGCTCTGGCTAGGCTGTAGCCGCCCTGGGCTCCTCGGTGGCTTTTGAGGATCCCGGCGGTCTTGAGCCTACGGGCCAAGAGGCTGGTGTAGTTGAAGGGTATCCCTTGGACCAAGGCGATGTCGGAAATTGCAACGGGCTCGTCGCTGTTGGGGCAACGGGCCACCGATAGGGCGATTTTCAGTCCATATTGGATCTTGTTGGGCAGTTTCACAGCGGTCTCCTCGATAATCCCACAAAAGTAACCTGACTATAAGGACAAGGCTTTCTAGTAACCCGGTTATCATATCACAATAAATGGATCCAACACACTATAAGTCGCGACTTTTGCGGAAAAAACGCGGTCTTGGAACTCCGATAATTTTGATTGAAAGATATCTTTCGGCTCTTCTGGAATAAGGCGCGCCCATGCAATCGGTTTAACAAATATTTTGCCAAGTTCTCACCGGGGAAGTGCCGGGGCCGAGGGCAAAAAAAGACTTTCCCGGGAGGGCTTTTGCCCGTATGATAGGGGCAAAAGCCCTCGGGGACCTGGGTTTTTTTATGGGAACTCCTTGGAGGACGAGAAAGTGGGGCTCAAAGTGGCGATGAACCAGGTGCTCATAAGCGAAGAACGGATGAAGGCCGCCGCGGAAGCGGCGCTGAAACCTCCGGTGGAGTTCGGCCAGGATCCGCTCCAGGCGGCCTGGGAACGGACACGGCGCAGCCTGATCGAGGAGGAGCGAGATCCCGTCTGCCGGGCCGAGCTGCTGATGCTGCTGGGCCGCAGCGACCCCGGCAAGGCCCGGTATCAGGAGTCGGCCGATCCCGTCTCGGCGGCGCTGACGGCCCTGACAGGGGCCCTGGCGGGCTGGGGCCTTTTGGGCTGGCTTTTGGGAGCGCTGGGCTTTGGAGCCGAGGCGGCCACCTTTTTGGGGACGGCTCTGGGCAGCGCCGGAGCTTCCTGGGGCTGCATCCGCTATGGCATGAAGCTGCGCAAGTGGATGCTGGCACTGTCGGGGGCGTTGGCTGCCGGCAAGGTGCTGCGCCATCCCCTGAGCCCCAAGGGCTGGCTCATGCTGGGAGCCACGGGATTGCTGGCGGCGTGTTGCCGCAAGCGCCAGGTCTTCGACCGTAACGACGCCAGGCAGCGGATCCTGATGGCCCTGCGCTGGGATCTGAGCCTGGGCGGCGGCGATAGGCCGGCCTTGACGGTGACGTCGGAGCTGGCGGCGCTGCTGCCCCAACTCCAGAACCTCCACGCCGCCGGGATCGCCGAGTTGCCGGCGGCGGCTGAGGAGCTGCTGCTGACGGCGGCCAACCTGGGCTATACCGTTCTGGGCAGCGAGCCGGCCTTCGTGCGGCCGCCGGTGCGCAAGCGGCTACGGTGGACCCAGGAGGTCCGGAACCGCTACCAGGGCTTCGGCTACTACGACGAGGGCGACGAGGTGCTGGAGGAGCGGCCGCCGCTGGAGCGCGACGGCGTGCTCATCGAAAAGGGCTTGGTCAGGAGAGCGCCCCGATGAGCGCCAGAGCTCCCCGCCCGGTGTTGGCCGTGGACTTCGGCACCTCCAACACCTATCTCTGCCAGTGCCCTGGCGACGAGCTGCAGCCTATGGCGGTGCCTCTCAGCGACGGCCAGACTGGGCTGGACACGGCTATTTTGCGCCGTCCCGGCCGGGCAACGCTGATCGGCGCCCTGGCGTTGAACACCTGGGGCGAGATGACCTCGACGGAGCGCCGCCATTGCAGCCTGGCCAGCCGCTTCAAGCCCGACATTGCCCGCAGCCGCGAGGCCTGGGAGAGCGGCCGGGACTTCCTGGCGGCGGTGCTGGAGGAGGCGGCGGCCCGCAAGCTGGAGCTGTCGCCGGCCAGTCGCGACGTCTATTTCGGCGTGCCCTGTGGCGCCGGCAAAGACTACCGGCACGCCCTGTCCATGATGGCCTCCCAGGCGGGTTATGGGGTGATCCAGTTCCTGGAGGAGCCCCTGGCGGCGCTGCTGACCCATCTGTCCCAGCGGGACATAGCCCCCTCGGAGGCGCTGAACAGGGTGATGGTGCTGGACTTCGGCGGCGGCACCTGCGACCTGGCGCTGATGGAGGACCTGAAGGTCCGCCGGGCCTGGGGCGACTGGGAGCTGGGGGGGCGGATCTTCGACGACCTGTTCTACCAGATCCTGCTGGACTGCTCGCCGGGGCTGGAGGAGCGGCTGAAGCAGGAGGAGGCGGAATACTTCGTCCACTGGTACTGGAGCCGCCAGCTCAAGGAGAGCTTTTCCAACACCATCTCCCGAAATCGCCACGAGCGCTGGAGCGGCAGCGCCGGCAACTACGGCTCCATCCGGGGCCTACGGTGGGAGGACTTTCTGGAGCGGGCCCGGAACTACCAGGCCAGTCAGGGCATGAAGGCCCTGAGCCCCCTGTGCCCCGGCTCGACGGAGCCCGAGGACCTGCTGGCGCGGCTGGACTGCCTCTTCGATGACGTGGAGGAGCCGGCGTCGGTGATCCTCTCCGGCGGCAGCAGCCAGTGGCCCTTTGTAGCGGACCTGTTGGAACAGCGTTTTCCCGGCACCAGGATTATCCGCAGCGACCAGCCTTACAGCGTGGTGGCCCGGGGACTGGCTATCATGCCGGCGCTGCGGCGGCGCAACGAAAAGGCTGCCGAGGCTCTGATCAGCGACCGCCAGCGTTTTTTGGACCAGATCCGCGTCGAAGAGCTGGAGCCGCTGATGGACGCCGTGGCCGACGACGTGGCCAGCGCCCTGTGGGAGCTGCTGAGCCGGCGGGTGCTATCGCCTCAGCTCCAGCGCTTCAGCTTGGAGGGGGGCTCCCTGAACAGCCTGGCCAGCCGCATCGAGGCCGCCTCGGAGGAGTGGCGGACCGCTATGGAGGATATCGTCCGCCGCCGGGTCCGGCTGGGGTTGGAGGCCTTGGACGCCAGGCTTACGGCCCTGACGGCGGAGTGGTTCCGCTCCCAGGGGATCCGGTCGTTGCCGCTATCCCTGGCCGAGGAGTCCCTGGACTTCACCGGCCTGGAGAAGACCCTGGACTCCATGAAGTTCTCGGCCTTCAGCCAGGCCCTGAAGATATTGGACGCCGCCGTGGGAGCCGCCGCCACGGCTATAACGGCCTCGATCTGCGGCGGTGCAGGATTGGCCCTGATCCTCTCGGGTCCTCTGGGGTTGGCCCTGGGCGGCCTTTTGGGGGTCGGAGGGTATATGGTGGGGCGCAAGCGCCTGATGAGCCGCATCCGGTCGCTACCGATCCCCCAGTCCATCGCCTCCAGGGCCATGACAACCGAAAACGCCAGCAAGCAGCTCGACGAGGCCCGTAAGAAGATCCAAGGCCAGGTGCGGCTGCTGTTCCAGGAGATCTGGAAGACCGAGGAGCCCAGGATGAACCGCGCCGTCTCCAAGGCCCTGGATCGGGAGATCGCAGCGCTGTCGCTGATCAACCACATCGAGGGGCTCTAGCCCCCGAGGCCCCAATCACTAAAAGTTACCTGCGAGGAAAGCCATGGAACGGGGATTGGTGCAGATCTACACCGGCGACGGCAAGGGCAAGACCACGGCGGCCCTGGGGCTGGCCCTTCGGGCCCTGGGCCGGGGCTGGCCCGTGAAGATGGTCCAGTTCCTCAAGGGCCTGGGGGCTGGAGAGCACCTGATGGCCCCCGGAGTGGGGCTGGAGATCTCTTACGTGCCTTCCCAGGTCCCGCCCTGGGAGGCCTCCCAGGAGGACCTGGCAGCGGCCACGGCGCTGCAGCTCCAGCGAGCCCGGCACTGGGCCCGCACCATGGAGCGGGGGCTATTGATACTGGACGAGGCCCTGGGGGCCCTCCATCGGGGACTACTGAAAGAGGAGGATTTGCTGGAGCTGATGGAGAGCCGTTGCCCGGGGCTGGAGCTGGTCATCACAGGCCGAGGGGCTACCGAGGCCCTGATCCAGCGAGCCGACTTGGTGACGGAGATGAAAAAAATCCGCCACCCCCTGGACCAAGGCGTCGGGGCCCGGGAGGGAATAGAGTTCTGAGAAGCCTCTGGCGGTTGACGTCGCAGTGGAAAGATGAGAAAATTTTCCCATCCAGTCAGTCCGACACCAATATGAGACTTCGCGGAATGCAGTTTTTGGGAAGCCGGTGAGATTCCGGCGCGGCCCCGCCACTGTGAGCGCGACGAACCCGCAACGGCCACTGAGGGCTTAGGAGCCCTTGGGAAGGCGCGGGGGAGGTTGAGCGCAAGCCAGGAGACCGGCCGCGAAGTTCGCGCTGGGATACCTTTGCGGAGGGCAGAGGGCCGCAGACCACCTTTTATCCGCTATTGGACAAGGGAGAGCAGGCGCCTGCCCTGCTCTCCCTTTTTGCGTGGAGACCCGGAGGATCGACTCCGAACAGGGACGCGGGACTGGCTGAATTCCTGAGGCTGTGGCGCACCATGGGAAGCCGGTGAGATTCCGGCGCGGCCCCGCCACTGTAAGCGCGACGAACCCGCAACGGCCACTGAGGGCCTGGAAGCCCTTGGGAAGGCGCGGGCCAGGATGACCGCGAGCCAGAAGACCGGCCACGGCCCTGAGGGGGGTGAGGTTTGCGATGGGCAGACCTAAGGAGCTCTGAGGCGACAGGTTGCGCCAAGGGGTCCCCGATGGGACAGGGAGGGGAGCTCGAGGGAGTTTCCCCGGTAGCGTTTTTGAGGAGGAACTGAAATGTTCAAGGGTCTTTTTTGCGTCGCCTTGGCGGCTTTAGCGACGGTGGCGACGGTGCCTGCCATGGCCCGGGAGGCGCCTAAACGGGCGGTGTTGGTGGTGGCCTTCGGTACCTCCGAGGCCTCGGCCCAGCAGTGCATCGACAACCTGGTGGACTCCGCCAAGGCCCAGGCGCCAGGATGGGAGTTCCGCAGCGCCTTTACGTCTAACATCATCCGCCGCAAACTGGCCCGGGAGGAGAACCGGATCATTCCCACGCCGATGCAGGCCTTGGCGGACCTCCAGGACCAGGGCTTTTCGGAGGTGTTGGTGCTGTCCACCCACGTGATCCCGGGATCGGAATACGACGACCTGCGGGGCATCGTGGAGGCTCTGGCGTCGCTGCGGGGCAAGTACAGCTTCGATAAAATCCGGCTAGGCCGGCCCCTGCTGACCGACGGCGAGGACTGCGAGACCATGGTGGAGCTCCTGGAGGGCCACTACGGGCCTCAGCTGGACCAGGGGGAGGCGCTGGTGTTGATGGGCCACGGCACCCACCACATGGCCAACGGCCTCTACAGCCAGGTCCAGACCCTGCTGAACCGCCGGGAGATGCCGGCCTATTTGGCCACGGTGGAGGGCCTGCCGGACTACCAGGACGTGGTGGTTGCGCTGAAAAAGGAGGGCATCACCAAGGTGCTGCTGGCGCCCTTTATGGTGGTGGCCGGCGACCACGCCCTCAACGACATGGCCGGAGAGGACGACCCCGAGTCCTGGATCTCTATGCTTCGAGCCGAGGGCTTCCAGGTTCGGGCGGCACTGGACGGCCTGGGGCGGATCCCGGGGGTGCTGGACTACTTCGGCGCCCGAGCCGCTCAGGACCTGGCGCTGATGCAGTAGCCGGCCGCTGGTCCTGGATTATAGCCCTGGATCTTGGGCCTGGATCCTAGCCCTAAAAAAGGGGAGGGCCCGGGAGGCCCTTCCCGTTTTTCCCGCTGGGACCGGGGCCTTTTTCGAATGGGGAGGCGTCGATGGAGCGTCGAGACCTGGCGACGGAACTGGAACGCCGCATAGGATCCCAGCGGCGGCGATTGGCGACCCTGGCGGCGGTGCTGCTGCTGGCCTTGGCAGCTGTGTCGCTGTGGCGGCTGAGCCAGGGCAGTTGGCACATCCCGCCGGGGCGGCTGTGGCTGGTGGCCCTGGGCCGGGGAGAGGATCCCCTGGAGTCGGCGGTGTTCTGGAGGCTACGGCTGCCCAGGCTCCTGGCGGCTCTGGGGACCGGAGGGCTGTTGAGCCTGGCCGGGGCGGTGCTCCAGGGCCTGCTGGCCAACCCCTTGGCGGAGCCCTACACCCTGGGCATCGCCGCAGGGGCGGCCTTGGGAGCCTCGACGGCCATATTTTTCGGCTGGCCCTGGGTCACCATCGCTGCCTTCCTCGGGGCTCTGGTGTCTCTGGCGGCGGTTTCTTCCATGGCCTGGCGTTCCGGTGGTGGGCCGGCGGAGTTGGCCCTGGCGGGCATCGTGGTGAGCTCCATACTGTCGGCTGGGGTGACTCTGATGAAGGCCCTGGCCGGCGAGAGGTTGGAGGCCATGGTGCTGTGGCTCATGGGTAGTTTCTCCGGCGCCACGGCTCGCAGCGCTGCTGCGGTGTGGCTGGCTGCGTCGCCGTTGCTGGTCCTGACCTGGGCCCTGGGGGACCACCTGGACGCCCTTTCCCTGGGCCAGGGCCGAGGAGCCCTGCTGGGACTGAAAGAAAACCGGCTGCGGGGGCTTTTTCTGGTTGCCCTGTCGCTGGGCACCGCAGTGGTGGTGGCCCATTTCGGCATCATCGGCTTTGTAGGATTGGTGGCGCCCCAGCTGCTGCGGCTGGCGGTGACATCTCGCTACCGAGCTCTGGGGCCCCTGGCCTTCTTCGGCGGGGCGCTGCTGATGGCGGCCTCCGACGGCCTGGCCCAGAACCTGGGAGAGTTGCCGGTGGGAGTGCTGACGGCGCTGATGGGCGGGCCGCTGTTCTGCCGGATCCTGATCAGGAGCCGGCGATGATAGCCTTTCAAGGCCTGACGGTGGCCCTTGGGGGCTGCAGGGTGCTGGAGGGAGTTTCGGGGACCTTTCCCAGGGGGACGTTGACGGCGTTGTTGGGCCCCAACGGCAGCGGCAAGACCACGCTGCTGCGGGCCCTGGCGGGAGCGGTGAGGCTCCAGGCCGGATCGGTGACCCTGCTGGGGCAGGAAGCCCGGTATCTGTCGCCGGCCCAGCGGGCCCGGCTGGTGGCGTTACTGCCCCAGGAAAACCGGCTCCCCGGGGCCATGACGGTCTGGGAGCTTTTGGCCCTGGCTCGGTTGCCCTATCGTTCTTTCTGGCAGGGCCTTTCCAGGACCGATCGGGAGGCCATGGCCGGGGCCGCGCTGGCCGCCGGAGCCCAGGAACTGCTGTGGAGGCCCTTGGGGGCGCTGTCGGGGGGCGAGCGGGCCCGGGCCCTCTTCGCCATGGCCCTGGCCCAGGAGACGCCGGCGCTGCTGCTGGACGAGCCTTCGGCGGCGCTGGACCCCCGCCACAGCCTGGCCCTGATGGAGGAGCTCCGGCGGCGCTGTGGCGACGGCTTGGCCGCGGCTGTATCGGTCCACGACGTGAATTTGGCCTCCTGGGCCCATCGCTTTTTGGCCCTTCAGGGGGGCCGGGTGATAGCCCAGGGAACCATGGAGGAGCTGGACGGAGATCTGCTGGAGCGGCTCTATGGCGTGGCCTTTAGGCCCTACTGGGGCGAAGGGGGGAGACGGCTGTGGGCGCCCTGGTCAGGATCCTGATGGTGCTGTTGCTCTGCTCTGCCGCCCAGGGGGCGGAATACCGGCGGATCGCCTGCTTTTACGACGGCCACGCCCAGAACCTGGCGGCGCTAGGTGGCGGCGACAGGCTGGTGGCTGTGGCGGCCTCGGGATCGCCCCAGGACTTTCCCGGCCTGGCCCGGCTCTCCCCCAGGGCGTCGCCCGAGGAGGTGCTGGCGCTGAGGCCCGATCTGGTGCTGATGCGGCCCTTTAACCGCCAGGCCAACCCGGGACTGGTGGAGGCCCTGGAGCGCTTCGGCGTGGCGGTGGTGCTGATGGATCCCCCCTCCTGGGAGGGCTTTGACGATTACCTGGTCCAGCTGGCCCAGGCCGTAGGGGGCCTGGACAGCGGCCCGGCCTTGGCTCGGGCGGCGGAGCTGCGGCGATCCCTGGCCGAGGGGGCCCTGGCGGCCCTGGAGGGGCGATCCGGCCCTAGGGTATTTTTAGAAGCCACCGCCAGGGAGCTGCGGACCTGCGCCCCCGGTTCCTGGGCAGCGCGGCTGATCGAATTGGCAGGTGGGCGCAACGTGGCTGCCTCGGCCCGGCCCTTGAGGCCCGGCAGCCCTCTGGCCCACTGGGGGCCCGAGAGGCTGCTGGAGGCGGCTTCGGAAGAGATCGACTTTTACCTGATCCAGCAGGGGCCCATGAACCGCCGAAGCCCCCAGGAGCTCAAGTCCCAGCCCTGGTTCCAAGCCCTGGGCGACCTGGAGGTGCTGGCGGTGCCCGAGAGGTGGATCAGCCGGCCCAGCCTGGAAAGCCTGGAAAAGGGCGGCCAGTTGCTGCTGCGGAGCTTTTTCGGTCCCCTGGCGGGGACCCAGGAGGCGAGACCATGAAGTTCATCGCTGTGGGCGTGGGCCCCGGCCATCCCGACCTGATCACCTACGGCGCCGTCAAGGCCCTGCAGGAGGCCCAGCTGGTGCTGGTGCCCCTGTCGTCGCCGGGGCGGCCCAGTGTGGCCGAGGCGGTGGTCAGGGCCCATTGTCCCGATCTGGCCACCACGGCCTTTCACTTTCCCATGATCCGAGACGGGAAAAAGCGGGATCAGGCGATCCGGCAGCAGCTGCTGGAGTTGGAGCCCCAGTGGAGGGGGATCCAGTCGGCGGCGCTGCCGGTGATCGGCGACTCGGCGCTCTACGCCACGGCGGCCTATCTCTACGACCTCTGGAAGGAGCTGGTCCCCGAGCTGGAGCTGGAGCTGGTGCCGGGAGTGTCAGCCCACTCCCTGACGGCGGTTAAGGCAGGGCGCTTTTTGGCCATGGGCGACCAGGTGCTGACGCTGATTCCCGGCACTGCCCAGGTCCAGGCGGTGGAGCGGGCTTTGGCAGCCGCCGATGCAGCGGCGCTATACAAGCCCATGGCCCTCCAGGACCGTCTGGCGTCGGTGGTGAACCGCGCCGGGCCCTGGCGGGAGATCCTCCGAGTGGACCGGGCCGGGTTGGAGGATCAGAGGATCCTGGAGGGGCAGCAGGCCCTGGAACCCTGCCAGGAGTACCTGTCGACGCTGCTGCTGTGGCGGTGAACTGGCCGGGGCTCTGGCGGGGCGAGGCGCTGCTGACGGCCAGCCTGTGCTTTAGCGCCTTGTTGGGCCAGGCCATGGTGCGCTTTGGACTAGCCCAGAGGATCCTTAGGCCCCTGAAGGGCCTGTTGGAGCGGCGGGGTCTGGCGCCAGAGCTGGGGCTGGCCATGGCCGTCAGCGTAGGGTCGCCCAAGGCCGCATCGGCGATGATCGCCGCTTCCTACCGCGACGGCGTACTGAGCCGCCCCGAGGCTCTCTGGGGGACTCTCTGCCTGGCCTTTCCCGCCTATTTAAAGCGCTGGCCCAGCTCGGCCCTGACTGCCTGGGCCCTGGCAGGGCGACCGGGGGCACTTTTTGCCGCGGTGTTGCTGCTGCGCAGCGCTCTGCGGTTCCTCTGGTGCCTGGGGCGGATCCCCAGGGGCTCCGGCGGGTCTTTGGCGGAGATGGAATCCCGTCGAATCTCGCTGCCGCTGTGGCGCACCCTGGGGCGGACGTTGCCGCTGGCCTGGGCCTTTTTCGCCCTGACCTATGGTCTAGTGCCCCCGTTGGAGCAGGGACTGAAGACCCTCCTGGGGGGGACGCTGTTGCCCCTGTCGGGCTGGACCGTGGCGGCCTCGGGGCTGGGCAGTTACGCCGCCTCGTTGGCGGCAGCTGGCGGCGGCCTAGCGTCGGGAGAGCTCTCGGAGGTCCAGGCCCTGTTCGCCCTGCTGCTGGGCAGCGGCCTGGGGGCGCTGAGCCGGTCGCTGCGGCAAAACGGCGCCCACTGGCTGGGGCTCTTTCCCCTGGAGCTGGCCCGGCCACTGCTGGGCTGGCAGGTGGCTTCCACGGCGGCGGTGGCGCTGCTGCCGCTGTTGGTGCTCTACCCCTTTCTCTAGGGAAGGGGCCCGTTGCCGTCCCCCTTGGGGGACCGATCCAGAAGGGAGCTGACACCGTGTTCAAGCGACTTTCCCCCGAGGCCATCGAGGCCGAGAGCATGGCCATAATCCTGAAGGAGATGGGCCCAGCGGCGGCGGCGATCCCGCCGGACCATCTGGCGGTGTTTCAGCGGGTGATCCACGCCTCGGCGGATTTCGACTACCTCCAAAACCTCTACATCTCCAGCGACGCCCTGGCCTCGGCCCGGGAGGCCCTGCAGCGGGGCTGCACCGTCGTCACCGACACCGCCATGGCCATGGCGGGGATCTCCAAGGCCTCTTTGGCGGCGCTGGGCTGCAGCGTCCGGTGCTACATGGCCGACGACGACGTGGCCGCCCAGGCTGCCGCTCGGGGGGAGACCCGGGCGGCGATCTCTATGGAGCGCGCCGCAGCGGAGTACCCCCGGGGGATCTACGCCATCGGCAACGCCCCCACGGCGCTGCTGCGGCTCTGCCAGCTGATCCAGCAGGGGGCGGTCCAGCCCGCGCTGGTGGTGGGCGTACCGGTGGGGTTCGTCAACGTGGTGGAGTCCAAGGAGCTGCTCCGCAGTCTGCCGGTTCCCCAGATCACCGCCATGGGCCGCAAAGGGGGCTCCACCGTGGCGGCAGCGGTGATCAACGCCCTGCTCTACGGCCTGCGATGAAGCTCCAGGGGCCCCTGAGGGAGGGCATTACCACGGGAAGCTGTGCCGCCGCTGCTACCTGGGCGGCGGGGACCCTGCTGAAGGAGGGCGTCGCTCCCCAGGTGGTGGAATTCCAGGTTCCCGGCGGGACGGTGCGGGTGGAGCCCCTGTTCTGCCGGCTCTGCCAGGACGGCGCCGAGGCCGGAGTGATCAAAGACGGCGGCGACGATCCCGACGTGACCCACGGCATGACGGTGATCTCCCAGGTGCGGCCCACCGGCGATGGCCAATTTTCCGTCCTGGGCGGCCAGGGAGTGGGTACTGTGACCCTGCCAGGTCTCAAGATCCCGCCGGGACAGCCGGCCATCAACCCCATGCCCCGGGCCATGATCGAAAGGGCCCTGCGGAGCCTCTTTCCCGACGGCGCCGAGGCTACCATTTCTATCCCCGGCGGCGAGGCGGTGGCCCAGAGGACCTACAACCCCCGGCTGGGCATCGTCGGCGGCCTGTCGGTACTGGGCACCACCGGCATCGTCCGGCCTATGAGCGACCAGGCCCTGAGGGCCTCCCTGGCTGCCGATTTGGACGTCCGGGCCGCCACGGGCCGCCGGCGGCTGGCCATGGTCTTCGGCAACATGGGCGAGACCATGACCAAGGCCTTGACGGGGTTGAAGGACTCCAGCATCGTCTCGATGGGCAACGAGGTAGGCTTTATGCTGACCCAGGCTCGCCATCTCAAAGTCCAGGAGCTGCTGCTCTGCGGCCATCTGGGCAAGATGATCAAGCTGGCCGGGGGGATCTTCAACACCCACAGCCGGGTGGCCGACGGCCGGATGGAGGTGGTCTGCACCTTGGCGGCCCTCCAGGGAGCTTCCCGAGACCTGGTCCAAGAGCTCTACCGCTGCACCACCACCGAGGCGGCCATGGCCTTGATCGATGGCGCTGGGCTGGGCGCTATCTGGGAACAGGCCGCCGAAAGGGTCGCCGCCAGGGCCCGAAGCTACGTCTGGGACGACCTGGCCGTGGAGGCCATGGTGTTGGACAACGCTGGCCGGGCCCTGGCCGTTAGCGCCGGGGCCTGGGCCATGGTCCGGCGGATCAAAGAGGAGGAATGACGGTGGGCAAGCTCTTCGTGGTGGGCGGTGGTCCCGGTGGCCGGGGATGGCTGACCCAACGAGGCCAGGAGGTGCTGGCGTCGGTGCCGGCGGTCTTTGCCTTTTCCCGGCTGCTGGAGCTGGCCGGAGAGGGCGCTAGGCTCTTCGGGCCCTCCATCGAGGCCGGCATGGCCGATCTGGCGGCGGCGCTGGACCGGGGAGACGTGGCGCTGGTGCTCTCCGGCGACCCCTGCCTGTTCAGCCTGACCCGGCGGCTGAAGGAGCGCTTTGGCCATCGATTGGCCGAGATCGTCCCGGCGCCAGGGGCCCTGCAGGCCCTTTTCGCCGCCATCGGCGAGGACTGGGCCGGGGCCAGGATCCTCAGCGGCCACGGCCGGCCCCTGTCCGAGGCCGCCCTGGCCCTGACGGTGGGCGAAG
>CAZCKP010000030.1:0-11761 GCA_964499295.1 uncultured Synergistaceae bacterium
CCAGGGAGAGGAGCTCTCGCTGTCTTTGCCGTCGGGACTGTCGCGGGGACTTTTTGCGATTTTTTCTCATGGGTAGGCCTTCTTTTGTCGATGGAATCGGAGCCGGGGAAAGGGGCTCCTTACAATCCAGTATAACCTCGAGGTTGGCCGCGGTAAAGCCCTGCGGCCAAGAGCTGCCCCCTGTGGTCGGCCTGAGAGGACGGGGTTTCTTTCTGCCCGAGGGCCCCCCAGGTCCTCCTGATCGGGACAAGGGCTCAGCGGTTGCCCAGGACGACGCGGCGGTCCCCTACCCGGCGGGTGACGGCCTTGCCGTCGAGGTGCTCCATCAGGGGCACCAGGTACTTTCGGCTGGTGCCGGTCAGGTCCCGGATCTGGGCCAGGGTGATGGTCCCTTCCAGGGTGCGCAAAAGCGTTACCAGCTGTTGCTCCACCTCTCGAGCCAACAAAAAGCCGTCGACGATGGCCACGTCGCCGCTTTTTCGCAGCTGATCCACCAGCGAGGCCGTCTCCTGGGCGGTCTTGCCCATGGCCGACGGCAGTTCCTCCAGACGGGGCATCTGAAAGCCCCTCTGGCGGCAGAGCTTCAACAGCCCTTCCCGGTCCTGGCTAAAGGCCTGGTCCTGGCGGACCTGAAAGTCCGGCAGCCTCAACAGCCCCGCCTGGTCGGTCACGATGGCCTGAGCCACCAGGTAATTCAAGAAGGCCCGCCCCAGCCGGCGTTCTTTCTGGGGAAAAAGGCGCTGGATCAGCTCGCCGGCGGCCAGCCCGGCCTGATGGGGAAAGTCGCGATGATGTGCCTCCAGGGCCTGGCGGAATCTCTGGCTCCACCGCTGGGCCTCCTGGGCCGACAGCACCACTCCGCCCACGCCGAGGCGCACCAGCTGGCCCCTGGCCTCCAACTTCTCCAGAAGGGGGATCAGGTCCTGCTGGCGTTCCTGGCATCGGAGCGCCAGTTCTTCCAGGGTCCAGCGGCCTTTGAGCTCCAGGATCCTGGCCAGCCGGTCCTCAGAATCCAGACCCTGCAGGGCCAGCAGGCGCTGGCCAAGGGCCTCCCGGGCCCTTCGGCCCGAGGGCCGGCGTCCGTAGGGATCCAGCACCGCTCCGCCGCCGATGGTCCTCAGGGGGCTGTAGTGGCGGATCACGAAGCGCTGGCCCAGCGCCGCCGCCAGGGGAGCCTCCAGGACCAGCTGGGCCGGCGCCCTATGGCCGGGCTCCAGGACCTTTTCCTCCAGTAGGACCACCCGGGCCAGCAGGTCCGCGCTTCCCAGGTGGAGCCGAACCCTTTGCCAATGGCCCAAGGCCTGGGGAGCGCCGTCCAGCACCTCCAGGGCCACGTCGAGGCAGGACGTGGCGCCGTAGGCTCCCTGGGCGCAGACCACGTCGCCCCTGCCGATCTGGCCCATCTCCAGGTCGCTCAGACAGAGAGCCACTCTCTGGCCGGCGGTAGCCTCCTCCACCGGTTGGCCGTGGACCTGGATCGATCGGATCCGGGAGCGGCAACGGCCCGGCAAAAGCTCCACTTCGTCGCCCAGGGAGATCGAGCCCCTATAGGCGGTGCCTGTCACTACCGGGCCAAAGCCGGCTACAGGAAAGGCCCGGTCGATGGCCATGAAAAAGGGGCCCCGGCGGTCCTTGGGCTTCAGCCGGTCCACCAGCAAGTCCAGTTCCTCCAGCAGTTCGGGAATTCCGGCGCCGGTGACCGACGAGACCGCCACCACGGGGCAGTCCTCCAGAAAGGTCCCCTCCGTCAGGTCCCTGACCTCCTCTCGGGCCAGCTCCAACCGCTGCCGATCCACCAGGTCGGACTTGGTCAATGCCACCACGCCCTGCTGAACTCCCAGGAGGCCCAGGATGTCCAGGTGTTCCCGGGTCTGGGCCCTAACGCCCTCGTCGGCAGCCACGGCCAAGAGAACGCCGTCCAGTCCCGAGGCGCCGGCGGCCATCTGGCGGATAAACCCCTCGTGGCCGGGCACGTCCACCAGGCTGACGACTCTCTGGCTGGGCAACGTCAGGGCGGCAAATCCCAGCTCGATGGTGATGCCCCGCCGGCGTTCTTCCTCCAGGCGGTCGCAATTTACCCCTGTCAGGGCTTGGACCAGCAGGGTCTTGCCGTGATCGATGTGGCCCGCCGTGCCCAGGACCAGCGATACCTCCCGGCTCATGGGGAAGCCTCCAGGGCCTCGGCCAGCGATGGCAGCAACTGGTCCATCTCCTGGTCCGACACCGTGCGCAGGTGGATCACCAGGGCCTTGTCCTGGGCTCCGGCGATCACCGGGACCCGAGCCCGGCGAAGCCGTTGCTGCAGCGTACCGGCGCTGGGCGAGCCCTGGGCTGGGCGCAACCACACCGCCCAACCCGGCAGGACCGTCTCCGGCGAGGCACCGCCGCCTACGGCGTCTTCCACCTCCATCAGCCCTGTGATCAGGCCGAACCGGGACAGGCCTTCGTCGATGCGCCACCGCAGCTCCTCGGCGCGACGTCGCAGTTCCTGGCTCGAGGCGGCAACCATGGCCAGCGTCGGAATCCGCCGCCACTGGCCCCGAAGGTAGAGCCTCAACGTGGCCTCCATGGCTGCCAGGGTCATTTTGTCGCAGCGCAGGGCCCGAAAAAGGGGATAGCGGCGCAGCCGGTCCACCAGGTCTTGGCGGCCCAAGATGGCGCCGATCTGGGGGCCTCCCAGGAGCTTGTCGCCGGAGAAGGTCACCACGTCGACCCCCGATTTTAGGGTCTCCATCACCGATGCCTCGTCGGTCAGATCCAGGGCTTGGCCGTCAACCAGGGAACCGCTGCCCAGGTCCTCCATCATGGCCAGTCCCCGGCTGTGGGCCAGTTGGGCCAGCTCCTCCCGGGGGACCTGGCTCTGAAAGCCAACGATGCGGAAGTTGGAACGATGGACCCTCAGGATCATCGCCGTTCGGTCGGTAATGGCCTCGGCGTAGTCCCTCAGGTGGGTCCGGTTGGTGCAGCCCACCTCCACCAGCTTGACGCCGGCAAAGTTCATGATGTCGGGAATCCTAAAGGAGCCACCGATCTCTACCAGCTCCCCCCGGGAGACCACTACCTCCCGGCCCGCCGCCAGGGCAGCCAGACAGAGCAACACCGCGGCAGCGTTGTTGTTGACCACCACCGCTGCCTCGGCACCGGTGATCTGACACAGCAACGGCTCCAGATGGGCGTTTCTGTGGCCCCGACCGCCGCGGTCCAGGTCGTATTCCAGGGTGCTGTAGCCCAGGGCGCAGTCCCTCACCGCCTCCAGGGCTTCCGGAGGCAGGGGAGATCGTCCCAGGTTGGTGTGGATCACCACGCCGGTGCCGTTGATGACCCGGCGGAGGCTGGGACTGGAGCGCCGCTCCAGAGCCTCTACCAGCTCCGCGAAAAGGGCCTCCTCGTCGTAGCTGCGCCGCCGTTCCAGGAGGTCTTGCCGCCAGCGGTCCAGCACCTCCCGGCAGATCTCCTTGACCGCCTGCTGCCCCAGGGCATCCTGGAAGGGCTGAAGCCTGGAATCGGTCAGGATCTTTCCCATAGCCGGCAGAGCCCTCACAGCCCGAAGGGCCTCACTGTCCTCTCGGCACACCGTCATCACCTGCCCGTCCCGGGCCTCTGGGGGCCCATGATATAATCAGTTTGCTCCATTATCTCACAGGGCGGCGCTTTTCTCCCCGCCTGATGGGTCCGGGCCTTGAGGAAGTTTCGCGAAAAAGGCAGAAAGAAGGTGTGCTCGATGGCCCATATCGATGCCAGAGGAAAGCCCTGTCCCCAGCCGGTAACCATGACCAAGGCCGCGCTGTCGGATAATCCCCAGTCCATCACCGTCAGGGTAGACGACCCCGAATCAGCCCAGAACGTCTCACGTTTTCTGAAAAGCCAAGGCTATACCATCTCCCTGTCCGCCGAGGACGACGACATCATCATCGACGGCGTCAAGGCCAGCGCCGGGCCGGAGCCCCAGCAGAAGACGCCGGAGCCCGCTCCAGCCATGGCCGTGCCGTCGCCTTCGGAAGGAAAGCGGGCGGTGTTCATCTCCCACAGCGTCATCGGTGGCGACGACAAGGAGCTGGGGGAAGTGCTGATCAAGGCCTTCCTGGGCACCCTGGCCCAGCTGGATCCCTCGGAGCGGCCGGCGGTGGTGGCCCTGATGAACGAGGGCGTCAAGCTGGCCGTCAGAGGCACCTCCACCGCCGAGGCCCTGCAGGAATATCTGGACCAGGGTGGCTCCCTGCTGGTCTGCGGGACCTGCCTGAACCACTTCAACTTGACCGACCAGTTGGGAGTGGGCCAGGTATCTAACATCTACGAGATCGCCTCGACGCTGATGGCCTGCCAGACCTTGAGCCTCTAAAGCCTAGAGCCCTAGGGCCAAAACGCCGACAAGCCAGCCCCGGACCGGAAGGTCAAGGGCTGGCTTGTAGTTTTATCGGGCCTTGTCTAGGGCTTCCCTGCCCTTCTCGAGGGCCAGAGGCTACAGAAAACGGTCCAGCGGTCCCAGGTCGCCCTGGGGCGACAGATAGCGGACCTCGCAGCCCAGGGTAAAGCCGGTAAGGTCCTGGACCCGCTGCCGCAGCTCCCGGACCAGGACGAACACGTCGGCCGAGGTGGCCCCGCCTAGGTTGACGATGAAATTGCCGTGGCGGTGGCTCACCTGGGCCCCACCGACCCGGAGGCCCTTGTATCCGCCCTGGTCGATGATCTTTCCCGGGGGGCCGTAGGCGGCGTAAAGCTCCGGATCGTTGCGGAACACCGAGCCGCAACTGGGCCAGGCCAGGGGGAACTTCTCCCGGCGCTGGGCCATAATGGCCAACATCTCCCGGCGGACCGCCTTGGACTCGGAGGCCGTCAGCTTCAGCCGGGCCCCTAGGATCAGGGCACCGTTATCCTGAAAGGCCGAGCGTCGGTAGTCGAAACCGCACTGGCTGGCGTCGAAGTCACGAAAATCCCCCGAAGCCGTCAGGGCTCGGACCTGCACCACCGAATCGCCCAAGCTCTTTCTCATGCTTCCGCCGTTCATGTAGACCAGACCGCCCAGGGTGCCGGGGATGCCCACGACGTGTTCCAGCCCCGACAGGCCCTGGACCGCGCTGGATCGGGCCAACCAGGGCACCCAGGCCCCGGCTTGAGCCTCCAGGTACTCACCCTCGAAACGATAGCTACCGAAGCGGCGACCCAGGCGCACCACCAGGCCACGAAAGCCGGCGTCGTCGAAGAGCATGTTGGACCCCCGACCCAACACCACTATGGGGATTTCCCGCTCCCGGGCCAAGAGCCAGAGCCTTCGCAGCTGTTCCTCCGTGGCCGGCTCCACCAGATAGTCCGCGGGGCCGCCGATGTGCCAACTGCACAGCTCCTTGAGGTCCACCGACTCCCTCCAGAGGAGCCCCATTCTCTCCAACGCCGTGGCGATGGTGTCCGCCATGGTCCTTTCCTCCCATCTAGTCCCGTCTCGGTCCTGCCCTTGGTCTACTTCTATAAAGAATCCGCAGCTTCGAGGCCTCGGGCCCCAGCTTCGGCGAAAAAGGTCCTGTCCAGCTCCAACAGCTCCGACCAGATGGCGTTGCCCAGCCTCATGCCCTTGGCGCTCAGCGACAGCCCATCCTGGCCGAAGCGGAAGCAGTCCCGGGGCAGCTGGGCGACCCGGCGCTGGAGCTCTTCCAGATAGATCTGGCCGTAGCGGTCTCGAAACTCCGAGAAGACCAGACCCCGACGGGTCCGCAGGGCCAACACCGCGGCCTCGGAAGCCGCGTCGCCGCCGGTGCGCCGCTCCTGGAAGGTCACCGGACTGGCTCCACCGTCGAGGCGTCGAAGCCAGTCATCCAGGGAAGGGCTGTTGCTGTAGCGACAGCCCTCCACGAAGCCCCACGCCGCCGGCCCCAGGGCCACCACGTTCTCCCTGGTCCAGTAGACGCTGTTGTGGCGGCTTTCCTGGCCAGGCCGGGCGAAGCTGGCGATCTCGTACTGGTCCAGCCCCTTTTTGGGCAGATAGTACTGGGCCCAGCGGTACATGCCGTAGCCCTCGGGCAGATCCGCCGGGGGGCGGCGATGCCATAGGCTGCCGGGCTCCAGCGTCAGCTGGTACAGCGAGATATGGTCCAGGCCCTGCCGGACCAGGACCGAAAGGCTTTTATGCCATTGCCGCAGCCCCTGGCCGGGCAGGCCGAAGATCAGATCGCCGCTGACTCGAAATCCCCGGCCCTGGCAGAGTTCCAGGGCCTTCAGGGCCTGACGGCTGTCGTGGCGGCGGCCCAGCCGCCGTAGCTCCCCGTCGTCGAGGCTCTGGAGGCCCAGGCTGACGCGGTTGACGCCTCCCGCTGCCCAAAGCTCCAACAGCTCTGCCGTCAGGCTCTCGGGGTTGGCCTCTACGGTGAACTCCACCGCCTCGTCCCAGGGCACCAGAGCCAGGGCCTCCAGCAGGACCCGCCAGGCCGCCAGAGGGACCACCGACGGCGTGCCACCACCGACGTAGAGGCTTCGCAGCGTCGCTTTGTCCATGCGTTGCCGCAATTGATCCCACTCCAACAGCACTCCCCGGAGCCAGCGGTCCATATCGCCCTCTTTGGGCACCAGGCTGTAGAAGCTGCAGTAGTGGCAGCGGCTCCGGCAAAAGGGCACGTGGAGGTACAGCGAAAGGGGCCCCCGCAGCGTATCAAAGGGGCTATTTGTCGTCTCTTCCATCGCTCACGTCCAGGAAGGACATGAAGGCCTCGGGAGGGATCGAGACCTTGCCGATCTGCTTCATCCGCTCCTTTCCCTTTTTCTGCTTTTCCAGCAGCTTGTTCTTCCGGGTAACGTCGCCGCCGTAGCACTTGGCCAGCACGTCCTTGCGCAGGGCCTTGACGTTGGCCCGGACGATGACCTTCTTCCCTATGGACGCCTGGATGGGCACCTCGAAGAGCTGCCGGGGGATCAGCTCCTTGAGCTTGATCACCGCGGCGTGTCCTCGATGGTAAGCGTCGTCGCTGTGGCATATGAAGGAAAAGGCGTCCACCGGCTCCTGGTTGATCAGCATGTCCACCTTCACCAGGTCGGCTGTTTTAAAGCCTCTGTGGTCGTAGTCCAGCGAGGCGTAGCCTCTGGTGCTGGACTGGAGGCGGTCGTAGAACTCCACGATGAACTCCGCCAGTGGCAGATCGTAGGTCAGCCGAGTCCGCTCGGGGGTCAGGTAGTCCATGGCCACAAAGGTCCCCCGCTTGTCCTGGCAGAGCTGCATCACCTTGCCCACGAACTCGGTGGGCACGTAGACCGTCAGCCGGATCATGGGCTCCTGGACCTCGGCTATCTCCCCTTCGGGGGGAAAGTCCACGGGCCTGTGGGCCTCCAGGACCTCGCCGTTTTTCTTCACGATTCGATAGACCACGTTGGGCGCCGTGGCCACCAGCTGGACGCCGAACTCCCGCTGCAGTCGCTCCTGGGAGATGTCCATGTGCAACAACCCCAAAAAGCCGCAGCGAAAGCCGAAGCCCAGGGCTGTAGAGGTCTCGGGATCGAAGTGGATGGAGCCGTCGTTGAGCTTCAGCTTTTCCAGGGCCTCCCGCAATTCCGGGAAATCATCGCGGTCCACGGGATAGAGGCCACAGTAGACCACGGGCTTCACGGCCTGGTAGCCAGGCAGGGGCTCTGACGCTGGATTCTGGGCCCCCGTCACGGTGTCGCCCACCTGGGCCTCGTCGAGGGTCTTGATGCTGGCAGTGAAATAACCCACCTCGCCGGCGCTCAGATCCTCCACCGCCGTCCAGTCCGGGGCGAAGACGCCCACCTCCTCCACCTGGTAGCGCACCCCCGTGGCCATGAAACACACCGAATCGCCGCTTCGGATCCGGCCGTTGACCACCCGGATGTAACAGACGATACCACGGTAGTTGTCATAGACGGCGTCAAAGATCAGGGCCTGCAGGGGAGCGTCGGCGTCTCCTTGGGGCGGTGGCACCTCGGCCAGGATCTGCTCCAAAATCTCAGGAATCCCGATGCCTTCCTTGGCGCTGCAGAGAACGGCCCTGGAGGCGTCGATGCCCACCACGTCCTCGATCTCCCGGCGCACCTCCTCGGCCCGGGCCGAGGGCAGGTCGATCTTGTTGAGCACCGGCAGGATCGCCAGGTCCTGGTCGAAGGCCTTGTAGGCGTTGGCCAGCGTCTGGGCTTGAACGCCCTGGGTAGCGTCCACCACCAACAGTGCCCCCTCGCAGGCCGCCAGGGAGCGGGAGACCTCGTAGCCGAAGTCCACGTGACCGGGGGTATCGATCAGGTTCAGCAGGTAGTCCTTGCCGTCTTGGCCCCGATAGGTCATCCGCACCGGCACCGACTTGATGGTGATGCCCCGCTCCCGCTCCAGCTCCAGGCTGTCCAGGACCTGGGCCTTCATGTGCCGTTTCTCGATGGTCCCCGTGGCCTCCAGCAAACGGTCGGCGATGGTCGACTTGCCGTGATCGATATGGGCGATGATGGAAAAATTTCGTATCCTCGCTGATTCCGTGGTCAACAGCCCCACCGTTCCTTTCCCAGTTCTGCCGGCCCGCCTAGCCCAGGCGCCGCGGCGCCGATCCCGCGAATTTTCAACGGTATAGTATAGCCCAAGTTGGCCTCCCTTTCAAAGGGGACCGCCCCTCCAGGCTAGCTAGCGATAAAATAGCTCCCCTCGAGCAAGCGCCTTCCCTGGGTAATAGACCCGATGGGAAGGCGCTTTTTCGTAGGCCCTGGTCAGGGGCTTTAGCAGACCAACGTCGGCCGCCGGGTCTTCCGGGGCCTGTTCCGGAGCCTGAGGGATCAGGAGATCCCAGCGGCACGGCTGATCCGGTCTCGCAGGGCTCGGCCGATACCCTCCTCGGGAGGCCACTGGGCCAGGATCAGCAGACCCTCTTTTTCCAGCTCCCGAAGGGCGCTGAAAAGGCCGCGGCCATAGCCTTCCAGGCTGTCGAAGCGGATCTGCCGCCGGGGCTCCTTCGGCGGTGGCTCAACTCCCAGATATACGAAGGGTTCCGGTCCATCCCAGGGCTGGCCAGGCTCCCATAGGGCCATGGCCGAGCGTGGGGCGTAATGGCGGTACCGGGTTCCAGGGGAGCGGTGAAGCTCCAGCTGCCCCTGGGGCAACGCCACAGGTCCCAGAAAGTCCTGGAGCTCCTCCATGGATACGCCACCGGGGCGCAGCAACACCGGCACCTCCGCGGTCAGGTCCAGCACCGTGGATTCCAACCCCACCCGGCAGGGCCCGGCGTCGAGGATCATCGACAGCTGGCCGTCGAAATCGGCCGCCACGGTCTGGGCATCGGTAGGGCTGGGGCGGCCGCTTTTGTTGGCGCTGGGACCGGCCACGGGGACGCCGCAGGCCTCGAAAAGGGCCAGGGCCACGGGGTGGTCGGGCATGCGGCAACCGATGGAGCCCAGACCAGCCCGAGGCTCCGGCGGCACCCAGGGGCGGGCCGGCAGCACCAGCGTCAGAGGTCCCGGCCAAAACCGGCCCATCAGCCCCCTGGCTCGATGGTCCACCAAGGCGGCCTTCTCCACGGCTTCGGGCGAGGGGAAATGGAGGATCAAGGGATTGTCGGAGGGGCGGCCCTTGGCGGCGTAGATCCTTTTGACGGCCTGGCCGTCCAGACCGTTGGCTCCCAGGCCGTAGACCGTCTCGGTGGGAAAGGCCACCAGCTGGCCCTGGCGGATTCGCCGGGCCGCCTCGTCGATCAGGGCCCTATCGGGGTTCCAAAGGTCCACCTTGACCAGGTCAGTCATGGCCGTAGGCTCCTCCCTCGAAGGTACTCATAAAATCCCGCCGAAACTGGGGAAACCGGCCGTCGACGATGGCCTGCCGGGCCCGGGCCATCAGATGGACCAGGAAATGGATGTTGTGCCAGCTGCACATCCGCGCCGCCAGAATCTCGCCGCAGCGGTAGAGGTGCCGCAGATAGGCACGGGTGAAGGTGCGGCAGCAGTAGCAGTCGCACTGAGGATCCAGGGGCGAAAAGTCCTGGGTGAACTGGCTGTGCTTGATGTTGTACTTTCCCTGGGCGGTAAAGACCGTGCCGGTGCGGCCGTTGCGGGTGGGCAAGACGCAGTCGAACATGTCCACACCCCGGGCCACGGCCTCCACCAGATTGGCGGGATGGCCCACCCCCATCAGATACCGAGGCTTTTGGGCAGGCATGTGGGGCATAAGGCCATCGAGGCAGCGGTACATCTCGCCGTGACTCTCGCCCACCGACAGGCCGCCGATGCCGTAGCCGGGGAAGTCCATCTCCGCCAGCTCCTGGGCACAGCGCTGTCGTAGGTCGTCGAAGAGCCCCCCCTGGACGATACCGAATAGGGCTTGATCGTCCCGTCCGTGGGAGGCCTTGCAGCGCCTGGCCCAGCGGATGGTGCGGTCCACGGCGGCCTGGGCCTCGTCGCGGCTGCAGGGCAGCCGGAGGCACTGGTCGAAGCACATGGCGATGTCGCTGCCCAGTTTCTGCTGGATCTCCAGAGACCGTTCCGGCGTCATCATGTGCCGGGAGCCGTCCAGATGGGAGCGAAACTCCACGCCGTCGTCTTTGATGGTGTTGATCTGGCCCAGCGAGAAGACCTGAAAGCCTCCGCTGTCGGTCAGGATCGGCCGATCCCAGTTCATAAAGCGGTGGAGCCCGCCGGCCTTTTCCACCAGATCGGCGCCGGGCCGCAAAAACAGATGGTAGGTGTTGGACAGCAGTATTTTAACGTCGATCTGCCGCAGCTCATCGGGGGTCATGGCCTTGACGGTAGCCAGAGTCCCCACGGGCATGAACACCGGCGTGGGAATGGCGCCGTGGGGTGTCAGTAACTCCCCGGCCCTGGCTCCGGTGTGGGGACACTGGGCGATCAGCCGAAATTCGAACATGCTAGGCCTCCCATCGGAACAGATCGGCGCAGTTGAGCCACAGCTGGGAGGTCACCTGCTGCAGCGGCAGCCCCTTCACCTCGGCCAAGGCCCGGTAGACCAAGGGCACCCAGGAGGGACGGTTGATCTTTCCCCGGTAGGGCTTAGGGGCCAACCAGGGGGAATCGGTCTCGCAGATCAGCGACTCCAGGGGAATTTGGGCCACCAGATCCCTAAAATCCTGGGCCTTGGCAAAGGTGATCACGCCGGTGATGCCCAGGTACCACCCCCGGTCCAGGGCCTTTTTGGCGTCGGCCAGGGTCCCGGAAAAACAGTGGAGCACTGCCTTTTTGGGCTCCAGCCCCTGGAGGATAGTCCAGAAATCGTCGTAGGCCTCCCGGAGATGAAAGATCACCGGCTTGTCCAGACTGCGGGCCAGCTGAAGCTGCTCCTCCAGGACCTGGCGCTGGACCGGCCGGGGCGAAAAATCGTAGTGGTAGTCCAAGCCGATCTCCCCCACCGCCGAGACCGCCTCCGAGGCGGCCAGATCCTTTAGGGCCTGGGGAAGGCCGTTGGCGGCTTTTCTGGCTTCGTGGGGGTGGATCCCCACGGCAGCGTAGAGCTCCACCGCCCCGGAGCGTTGCCTCATCTCCAGGGCTTCCTGGCTGTCGGCCAGATCGCAGCCCACCACCATCAGCCGCTTCACGCCGGCTTCCTGGCAGAGCTGAAGCTCCTGTTGGATCGTCTCCCGCAGTTCCTGGGAATTGAGATGACAATGGCTGTCGACGTAGTTCATAGGTTCTCCTTGGATTCTGTCCCCTCGAAGATATCAAAAGACCTCCGCGGGCCGCGGAGGTCTCCGTTGGGGCTATTATAGCAAGTTCCTAGCGGTGGTTCACTTCTTGTTGGGCACGTGGATCGCCCGCTTCTCGGCGGCCAGAGCGGCCTCGCGGA
>CAZCKP010000031.1:0-11083 GCA_964499295.1 uncultured Synergistaceae bacterium
ATCCCTTCAACAAGGGCGCCGTGGTGACCAACCTGGACGTGGTGATCCTGGCGGCGTTGGACGTGGACGTGGACTTCAACGTGGACGTGCTGACGGGCCACGACGGCGTGCTTCGGGGCGCCTCCGGTGGTCACTGCGACACCGCCGCCGAGGCCAAGCTGTCGATTATCACCATCCCGTCGATGCGCGAGGGCGTGCCCTCCATCCGGGATCGGGTCCAGACGGTGGTGACCCCCGGCGAGTCCATCGACGCCGTGGTGACCGAGCGGGGCATCTGCATCAACCCCCGCCGGGAGGACCTGAGGGCCGCAGCCGCAGCCGCCAAGCTGCCGGTGGTGGAGATCCAGGATCTGAAGGCCAAGCTGGAAAAGATCACCGGCGTGCCTGACCCGGTGGAGTTCGACGACAGGATCGTCGGCGTGGTGGAGTTCCGCGACGGCACCATCATCGACAGCCTGCGCAAGGTCAAATAGCCAGGGCAAAACCAAGTCACTCCAGGCCCTTCCCGGCTCCTTCCGGGAAGGGTGCATTTTTAGGACAGGAGCGTCAGGAGCTAGGCCCAGTAACTTGGGCCCATGGGCCCCGAAAAAAGCCCTTTTCCCTGGCCCGCTGGCCCTTTTTTGAGGGGCGGCTGTGCTACAATGGGCGGGGAATTCGACGAGGCTCTAGCTTCCCGAGAACGGAGGGAACCACCTAGGACCATGTACGACTTCGAGGAGCGGCAGATCTATTACGATGACCGCCGGGCCATGGAGCAGCTAGACCTGTTGCTTCAGCAGGAAGGCATCACCAGGGACAAGAACCTGGACTACACACTGGGGGTCTACCTGGAGGACCAGTTGGTAGCCACGGGCTCCTTTTTTAAGAACACCCTGCGTTGTCTGGCCGTGGACTCGACCTATCGCGGCGAGGGACTGATGAATCGCGTGGTGTCCCGGTTGATCGCCCAGGAGGCCCAGCGAGGGATCTTCGAGCTCTTTGTCTACACCAAGTGCGACACCTCGCCGGTCTTTCAGGACCTAGGGTTTCACGAGATCTGTCGCGTCGAGGGACTGGCGGCCTTTCTGGAGAACCGCCGCGGCGGCTTTCATGGCTATCTGGAAAAGCTCCGGCCCTTTCGCCACCTCACGGGGACCTCGGCGGCGGTGGTGCTCAACGCCAACCCCTTCACGCTGGGACACCAATACCTGGTGGAGCGTTGCGCTGCCGAAAACGACTGGGTTCACCTCTTCGTGGTCTCCGAGGACGCCTCGCTGGTGCCCTTCGCCGACCGCTGGGAGCTGGTCAAAGCCGGTACGGCCCATTTGCCCAACCTCTCGATGCACCGCACCGAGAACTACATGATCTCGTCGTCCACCTTTCCGGCCTACTTCATCAAGGACAGCGACCTGGTGGCCGAGGCCCAGGCTAAGCTGGACATTCAGATCTTTTTGCGCATCGCCGAGATGCTGAACCTCTCGGCCCGCTACGTCGGTGAGGAGCCCTTCAGCCAGGTAACCAACACCTACAACAGGGTCATGGAACGATCCCTGGCCAAGGCGGGACTGCGCTGCGTAGTAGTGCCCCGATACCAGGCCGGCGGCCGGACCGTCAGCGCCTCCGAGGTCCGAGAGAAGCTCCGGCTGGGCCAAATGGAAGAGGTGGCCTCGATGGTCCCCGCCACGACCTTCCAGTTCTTCAACACCCTGGAGGGCATCAAGGTCATCGACAAGATCCGCCGGGCCTCGTCGGTGTACCACCACTGATCGCTGTAACGGCGCTTTGCCCAAGCCTTCCCGATAGGTTCTGCCTGACCTGGAGGTTGTGCGGCGCCAATCCGAGGGCCCAGGCCCCATAGTGGCAAGGGGAGGTACTAACGTGCCGCTGCTGACCAACGTGCCGAAAATCAAGTTCAAGCCCGTCCGCGAAGTGGTCTACGAGTACCTACGGGACGCCATCGTGGGAGGGCACCTGATGCCGGGAACCCAGTTCACCGATTCCCAGATCGCCGGAGAGTTCCACGTAAGCCGGACGCCGGTGCGGGAAGCTGTCCAGAAGCTGGAGGCCGAGGGCCTGATCAAGCGGACACCCATGAAGGGCAACGTGGTCACTGGCCTGAGCCCTCTGGAGCTGGTCCAGATCTTCGCAATTCGCAAGGCCTTGGAGTCCGAGGCTGTGCAGTACGCCGCCTTTCTGCGCACCCACCAGGACCTGGAGGCCATGCGTAGCGCCCTGGACGAGGCCCAGCAGGTCTTTCGCACCCTGCCGGAGGAGCAGTGCCAGGAGGCCTACATTCCCCTGGCAGCCCGGTTCAATAGGGCCCTCTTCGACGCCGCCCATTCCTCCAGGTTGACGGACCTGATCTGGATCCACCGGGAGCTGTTGGACCGATACCGCCTGCTCCGGGCAGTGGCCAGTCGAAGGCCCATCGAAAGCCTCCAGATCCGGGAGCAGCTCTACAGCCTCATCGAAGCCCAGGATTCCGAGGCCGCTGGGGCCCTCTGGGCTCGACACATTGACGGATCCTATCGGATCTGGACCAAATTCGCCCACATTCCCGAGGGCGCAGCTCGATACCTGGCCGAACCACCGGCCTGATCTGTGGGGCCCCTCTGGGGCCCCACTGTCGTAGTGTCCTTTATTAAGGAGGGATCGTCATGTGGCCCCAGCTCTCCATCGATCTGGAAGCCATCGCCGGCAACGCCGCCGAGGTCTGCCGCCGCTGCTCTGCCGCTGGCATATCGGTCACCGCCGTGACCAAAGGGCTCTCGGCCCAGCCCCAGGTGGCCTCCGCCATGGTGGAAGGCGGCTGCACCTCCCTGGGAGATAGTCGCCTGGAAAACCTGGTGAAGCTCCGCCAGGCCGGCATTAAGGTGCCACTTTACATGATCCGCATCCCCATGATCAGCCAGCTTCAGGAGCTGATCCATTGGGCCGACGGTTCCCTGATCTCGTCGCTTCGGGTCCTGGAGGAGCTGGAGCGATGCTGTGCCAGCGCCAGGATAGCCCACCAGGTCATGGTCATGGTAGATTTGGGAGATCTGCGGGAGGGCATCTGGCCCCACGAGTTGCCCCTCTTCGCCCGAGCCCTGAAGGGATGCCGATGGGTGGAGCCCCTGGGAGTGGCAGTGAACTTCGGTTGCTACGGCGCCACCTTGCCCACCCGGGAGCAGCTGGCCTTTCTGGTCCAGATCCGGGACGAGCTGGCCCGGGAGCTGGACCGTCCACTGAAGGTCTGTTCCGGCGGCGCTTCCTCGACGCTGCCGCTGCTGGAGCGGGGCCAGATCCCGCCGGGAATCAACAACCTTCGGGTCGGCGAGGCCATCCTGCTAGGCCACGACACCAACACCGGCGGCCCCATCCCCTGGCTTTCCTCTCGAACCATGTACCTCCAGGCTGAGGTGGTGGAAGTCAGGATCAAGCCCAGCGTTCCCGTCGGCGAGATCGGCTACGACGCCTTCGGCGGCCTGCCGTCCTACAACGATCGGGGCGAGCGCCTCCGAGCCATCGTAGCGGTGGGACGCCAGGATGTGCAGGTGGAGACCCTGGAGCCCCTGGACGAAGGCGTGGAGATCCTGGGTGCCTCCAGCGACCACATGATATTGGACGTGGACGCCCTGGACCCGCCGCCCCGGGAGGGCGACCGGCTGCGGTTTTCCGTCAACTACAGCTCCATGCTAATGCTCTCCACGTCGCCCTACGTGGCCCAGCGGGTCACCAGGGGTGGGCACGATCCCCGAAAGGCCTAAGGGCCTTCCCGCCGGGGTGGCAACTGGACCGAGACGGCGGCGACCTACTATAAAGTGCCCTACGACAAATACTCCGAAGTCACCGAGATGCTGCGCCGTCAGGGCTTTTGGAGCGGCGAGGCACCAGGGGACCGCCTGGGAGAAAGCCCAGAAGGTTAAGGACGATCAGATCAGAGAGGGAAATCAGAAACACAAAGGCCCGGCCTCTTCAAAATAAGAGGCCGGGCCTTTTTGTGGTTCAGTTGGTGCGGAGAGGGAGAATCGAACTCCCACGGGTCTCCCCACAAGATCCTTAGTCTTGCGCGTCTACCAATTCCGCCATCCCCGCGCGACCTAGTGAGTATAGGCTAAGTTGGCCCGTTCGTCAAGACGGAGCCACCCGCCCAGGGCCTAGGCCCGGCGCTCCTTGATGCGGGCCGACTTGCCGCTGCGCTTGCGCAGATAGTAGAGCTTGGCCCGACGGACCCGGCCCAGGCGCTTCACTTCGATGCGCTCCACCGAGGGGCAGTGCAGGGGGAAGATGCGCTCCACCCCCACGCCGTTGGAGATCTTGCGGACCGTGAAGGTCTCGGCGGTGCCGCCGTGCTTACGAGCGATCACCACTCCCTCAAAGGCCTGAAGACGCTCGCGGTTGCCTTCCTTAACCTTGACGTGAACCCGGACGGTATCGCCGGGACGGAATTGGGGAAGATCCTGTTTCATGTACTGCTGTTCCACCAGGTTGATTCTGGGATCCATGATTAGCCTCCTCGTAAGGTGTCAAAATTCTATCTGGAGCCGAAAAACCGGTCCAGCACAGCCGAGACCAGAGCGGTGCGAGGCAGTTCTCCACCGATAGTCTCTTGGGGCCGCATGTTCACGCCACCGGCTACGGATCCGCCGAAGAGGATCACCACCGGTCCTTGGGCCTCCAGGATCCGCCGCTTGGCCTCCAGCCAGGGGATGCCTCCCGGGACCTGGGCGGCCACCACCGTGGCCTTGGTCCCCCTGGACTCCACCCATTTCACCATAGCTCCCAGGGTGGGGAAGGCCTTGGCGGCGCAGTCCAGCTGCGACAGCTGCTGTCGCAGTTCCTCCAGGTCCTGGCGGAGCCTGGGGATCGCCAGGGTTCTGGCCAGGCCATAGGCCTTGGCTGTTGCGGCGGCGGCGGTCATCAGCTCCGGCAGATCCTCGTCGGCGGGGTCCACCACCAGGGCCAGGTAGGCCCGGTCCTCCAGATAGGCCACCGCGTTGGCCCGGCTCAACAGGTCGGGGCGCCGCGACAGCGTCCTGGCGGCGGCGGTCCGTCGCCGCCAGTGTTCGATTCGTTTGTCGTGGCCCGACAGGAGCACCTCCGGTACCGCCAGGCCCTGCCACAGCGCCGGACGGCTGTAGTGGGGCGTGTCCAACATGGCGTTGTAGAAGGAGTCGTCTCGGACCGATAGTTCCTTGCCCACCACGCCGGGAATCAGCCGGGCCAGGGCGTCGATCAGCACCATCGTCGGCAACTCTCCGCCGGTGAGCACATAGTCGCCGATGGAGAGCTCCAAGTCCACCCTTTGCTGGATCAGCCGCTCGTCGACGCCCTCGTAGTGGCCGCAGAGGATCACCAGATGGTCTTCAGTGGCCAGGGCCTCCACCAGGTCCTGGGTCAGCACGACACCCTGGGGCGTGGGGTAGAGCACCTTGGCGCCCGGCGAGACCACGGCATCCAGGGCCTGCTGAAGCGGCTCGGCCATGAGGGTCATTCCGCCTCGACCGCCGAAGCTGTAGTCGTCGATCTGGCGATAGGAGCCCTGGCCGTAGTCCCGGAGGTCCACTACTTGGACTTCCAGCAGCCCCGCTTTGACGGCCCGTCCCAGGATGCTGGTGCTCAAAAAGCTGTGAAAAAAGGCGGGAAAGGCCGTGACCACGGTGATCTTCATGGTCACCAGAGCCCGTCGATCAGGTGGAGCACCACCTGGCGTCGTTCCAGGGAGATCTCTTTGACAAAGGCCTCCACCATGGGGATCAGATGGACCTTGCCCTGAAAATCGGTGATCTCCAACAGGTCGGCAGCGCCGCTGCGGCCCACGTCGGTCAGCGTCCCCAGGGCGTTGCCCTGGTCGTCCAGGGCTTCCAGGCCGACGAGGTCGCTGATCCAGTACTGGCCCTCCTCCAAGGGAACCCGCTCCTCGGGAGCTATGCGGATCTCGCAGCCCTGGAGGGCCTGAGCTGCGTCACGATCTCCCAGGCCTTCCAGGGTCAGGATGATCTGACGTCGCGACAACAGCTCGCCGGTGGCGATGATCTTCCAAGTGCCCAGGGCCTGGCCGTCGCGGTAAAGGTCGACGGACTCCATGGAGTGGAACCGCTCGGGAAAATCGGTCAGCGGGATCAGCCGGATCTGGCCTCGGACTCCATGGGCCCCCGCTACCCTGCCGATGAGAATAGACGCCTCGGCGGACATGGCCTACTCCGACTCTTGGACGTCCACTTCCACCTGTTGGCCGGTGCGGCTGGCGCTGATGCGGAGGATTTGGCGGATGGCCCCGATGGTGGCGCCGCGGCGGCCGATTACCCGTCCTGTATCCTCTGGAGCCACGCCGATGGATATTTGAAGGACGTGGTCGTCCTGGCTGGTGGTCACCGTCACCTGGTCGGGCTTGGTCACCAGCGAGGACACGATAAAGGAGACGAGGGCCGACAGGTCTGTCATGGCTACTCCGCCTTGGCTTTAGCGGCGACGAACTTCTCCCAAACGGCGGTCTTTTTCAGAATACCGCGGGCGGTGTCCGAGGGAAGAGCGCCCTGCTGAAGCCACTTCAGGGCCTTCTCCTCATCGACGACGATCTCGCCGGGGTCCTTCATGGGGTCGTAGGTGCCCAACTGCTCGATAAACCGGCCGTCGCGGGGACTGCGGGAATCGGCGACGACGAGGCGGTAGAAGGGGGCCTTTTTACGGCCGTGACGGGAAAGACGAATTCTAACTGCCATGGTGCACAACACCTCCTGGATTGATGACTCTATAAAAGCACGCCAGCCGAGGCTGGGACTTTTTGCGTTTTCAGTGGTCAGGGTTTAGCGCCCTAGCAGGCTTTTTAGCCCGGCAATGGCCCCCCTGCCGCCCTTGCCCAGTTTGCCGAAGCGCTTCCAGAGCTCCTTCATCTGGTCGTACTGCTTCAGCAGCTGGTTGACCATCTGGACGGTGGTGCCCGAGCCCTGGGCGATGCGACGGCGCCGACTACCCTTGATGATAGTGGGATCTCGGCGCTCGGCCAAGGTCATGGACTGGATGATGGCCTTCATCCGTTTGAGCCGCCGGGGGTCCAGGGCATCCTGGGGCAGGTCCTTGATCTTGCCGCTCATGCCCGGGAGCATCTCCAGCACCTTTTCCATGGGGCCCATTTTCTCGGCCTGTTCGAGCTGGCTCAGCAGGTCCTCCATGGTGAAGCGGTTCTTCTTGAGGCTCTTGGCCAGCCTTTGGACGTCGTCGGGGTTGGCGGCCTGCTGGATCTTCTCCATCAGCCCCTGCATGTCCCCCATGCCCATAATCCGCTCGGCCATGCGGCGGGGGTCGAACTGCTCGATGGCGTCGATGTGCTCGCCCACGCCGGCGAACTTCACCGGTACGCCGGTGGCGGCCAGCACCGCCAGGGCCGCTCCGCCTCGGGCGTCACCGTCGAGCTTGCTCAATACCACTCCGGTGATGCCCAACCGGGCGTTGAAGGCCTCGGCCACGTTGAGGGCCTCTTGGCCGGCCATGGCGTCCACCACCAGCAGGATCTCCTGGGGCGAGGTGACCTCCTTCATCCGCTCCAGCTCGGCCATCATCTCCTGGTCGATGGCCAGTCGTCCGGCGGTGTCGAAAATCAGCAGGTCCAGCAGCCGAGAGGCCGCGAATTCCTGGGCCCTGCGAGCCACTTCGACGGCGTCGGTCTCGCCGGGCTCGGGGCCAAAAAAGGCCACGCCGGCCTGTTGGGCCAGCACCCTCAGTTGTTCCACCGCCGCGGGACGCCGGAGGTCGCAGGCCACCAGCAGGGGCCTGTGGCCGCCTTTCTGGAGCTTCAGCGCAATCTTGGCCGAGGTGGTGGTCTTGCCGCCACCTTGAAGTCCCACCATTAAGACCCGCGTCGGTGGCTGGGGGGCAATGGTCAGCCGGCTGCCTTCGCCCATGATGGCGGCGATCTCCTGAAAGACCACGGCCATCACCTGCTGGGCAGGAGTGATGGAGTCTAACACCTCCCGGCCCACGGCGCGGAGGCGGATCTTCTCCACCAGGTCCTTGACCACCTTGAAGTTCACGTCGGCCTCTAAAAGGGCTCGGCGCACCTCCCGGAGTGCCGATTGGACGTCCTCCTCGGTGAGCTTGCCCCGGCTTTTCAGGCCGCTGAAGATGGCTTCTAGCCGGTCCCGTAACGCGTCAAACATGGTCTGCCGTTCCTCTCTGGCACAGGTTCAGGATCTCCTGGATTAGCCGCCGAAAGCCTCCGTCGGAGCCGGGATCAAGCCGGACCAAGACCTCCAGCCGTAGTTCCATCTCCCGGAGCCGCTGGTCCAATCCCAACAGCTCCTCCAGCTCCTCCAGTCGTTCCCGGCCCCGCTGGAGCTGATCCGACACGGCTTGCCGGCTGATGTCCAGCTCCTGGGAGATCTCCGATAGCGAGAGGTCCTCCAGGTCGTGAAGCTCGTAGACCTGGCGTTGCCGTTGGGTCAGCAGGGGACCGTAGAGATCGTAAAGCCGTGACAGCTTGACTCGCCGTTGCAGTTCCAGCCCTGCGCCCATGGACCTCCCCCTCTCCTTTGGACCGGCCCATTATAGGCGAGCCGATCCAGGCCGTCAAGGTCTTGTCCTTGACAGATCTTGGTTTGATAGGCCTGGTCCGGCGAATTTAAGAAAACAACGGGGCTGCTTTTGTTCGTGAAGATCGATTTTTAGTATCCAAAAAGTCCATGGCCTGGACAGTCCCCTGGAAGATTGCTATCATTAGCCCACCAAGGTTTTTCGCTTTTTTCGTCCCTGGGGACGGAGAGGGAATATTGGACAGGACCAGGAGTCCAAGGAGACCGCCATGAACGACACACCCTATGGTCACTACAGAGCCGAGGCCTACCGCCGGATGGGGTTGGCCTTGAAGGCGCGGCTGGAGCGTCGGGGCCACGTGGCCTTTTACGTGGACACCGCCCAGGAGGCCAAGGAGAAGGTACTGGAGTTGATCCCCCCCGGGGCGTCGGTGGGCGTCCCAGGCACGGCCACGATCCGGGAGATCGGCGCCATCGAGGCCCTGGAGGCCCGGGGCAACACTGTGGTCCACCATTGGGACCCCCAACTCACGGCGGAGCAGCGCGACCAAGCTCGCTTCGACGAGAACCTCTGCGACGTCTTTTTGACCAGCTCCAACGCCATCACCGAAGGTGGCGTGTTGGTCAACATCGACGGCGCTGGCAACCGCCTGGCCGGCATGTGCTGGAGCCGGGGCGATCGGATCTTCGTGGTGGGCATCAACAAGCTGTGCCACGACACGGCCAGCGCCATCCAGCGTTGCCATAACCCCGCGGCGGTGATCAACGCCGTCCGATTTAAGGTGGAAAGCGCCCAGGGTCACGTGGCCACGGAGCCCCTGGACTCCGAGGGGATCTGCCGGGTCACCTTGATCACCGAACTGGCTCCCACCATGCCCATCGGCAAGAAGTCCTACGTTATCGTCGTGGGCCAGGCCCTGGGCTACTAAGACGAAACCGCGGCGCGTCGCCGCCCTATTCAGCCTCCCAGAGCTCTCCCCTGCCGAGACTCTGGGAGGCTGCAGTCTCGACGGGGGCCGACGGAGCCCCAAAGCGCAAGGGCAAAGATTAGAGCACCAAGGATTAACGGCAAGGATTGTGGAGGTTCCCATGGCAAAGTGCATCACCCTAGTGGTGGCTGGAGGCGAGCTGTCGATGCGCCTCGTCGACGGTCGAATGACCCATAACCCCGGCATCCCCGGCGACGAGATGGCCACCTGGCTCCCCCAGGAGGTCCAGAGCTGTCTCCAGGTTCTGGACTGGAGCCACCAGGCCAGCAGCCACTACTCCGTGCGGATGACAGCGGATCTGGTGGAACTGCTGAACAAGCAGATCCTCTCGGGTTCCCAGGGCGTGGTGGTGGTCAGCGGCACCGATACGGTGGAGGAAATGGCCTATTTGGCCGACCTGATGTGGGCCTATCCCCAGCCTCTGATCTTTTGCGCCACCCATTACGCCCCCGAGCAGGTGGGCAGCGACGCCAAGGCGGTGCTCTACGAATCCGCCCAGGCGGCGCTGTCCGAGGAAAGCTGGGGCAAAGGCGTCATGGTCTGCACCCAGGGCCAGCTCTTCGCCGCCTCGGACCTGGTGGAGCTGTCCAACTACGGTCGCAGCGGCTTTATGGGCATCGAGCGGGGTCCCATCGGCGACGTAGTCGACGGCGACGTCCGGATCTGGCAGACGCCCCAACGATGCCAGGTCTACGACGCCAGCACCGTCACCCCGGCCCGCAACGTGGAGATCCTCTCGGCGGCCCTGGGATCGGGAGAGCGCACCCTAGCCGCCCTGTCCGAAGACCCCGACAGCCTCGACGGCCTGGTGGTGGCCAGCTTCGGTAGCGGCAACGTCTACCCCGGCTGGATCCCCTACATCAAGGCGCTGATCCGCGCTGACGTGCCAGTGCTGATCGTTTCCCGGTGCCTCAAGGGCCGTGTGATGGGCCATTCCGATTTCGAGGGCTCCTTCCTACGGCTTTTGGAGATGGGCGCCATGGACGGCGACACCATGAGTCCCCTGAAGGCCCGGATCAAGCTCTCGGTGGGCATCGGTGCCGGACTTAAGGGCCAGGAGCTGCAGGACTACATCCTGAGCTGACAATATTTTCACCGTCGTTTCAACGTCAAGTGCCCCAGGCTGCTGCCTGGGGCACTAATGCGTGGGGACCGCGGTTAATTCGCTCCCTTTGTTTGGATTATGGAGAAGAGCCGATACAGGGCTATGACATGACCGAGCGGCCATAGACCCCAAGCCAGCCTCGTGGCCATGAAAAGCGGTAATGAACGAGGCGGAGAGGAAAACTCCCCTCCGCCTCGTTGCGGTTGCCTATGGGATTAAGGCGACGCCGATTTAATTGTGATAACTGGCCGGACGGATTACCGACTGGCTTTGGACCTTGCTGGCCTGGCCCGACACCGCCACGGCCAGCCTCCGCTCGGCGCAACGGGCCAGCCGGACGAAGGGCAGCCCCAGGAGGAAGTAGATCAGGGCCACGATGATGCCGGTGCCGAAGTAGTCGTAATAGGTGTTAGCCAACTGGCCGTAGGCCTTGGTCAGGTCGATTAGGGTGATCATGGACACCAGCGACGAGTCCTTCAGAAGGGAGATGAAGTCGTTGG